>JAAGZO010000437.1 GCA_024206195.1 bacterium
CTTTAAGTGCGCTATCTGCAACTGCATCAGTTACCCCTGGCTTGTATCTTACCTCTATTGCCCATGCATCATTTGGTATTTTCACGGATTTTGTAAAGCCCTGGCTTATAGGATCTGCAAGCAGTTTTTCACCTGCTGCTTTTAGTTGACTTTCAGAAAAATTTCCTTTTATCAGATATACATCTACATAAAGGACCTTGCTAACACCTATATTAAGGTCTTCTTCAATGTTCTTTTTTACGGATTCTCCTCGTGAATCCCGTATTTTGTCGTATACCTCTATTCTGTTCATATGTATTTTACACCTTTTCCTTTTACAACGCCGCCTATGACATAACCTTTTTCACCAAGCTCTTCAAGCCTTGCTATAACCTTGTTTGCATCATCTTCCTTAACAGCAATAACAAGTCCAATACCCATATTGAATGTTCTTCTCATGTCTTCAATAGGCACGTATCCCTTTTTCATTATCAGTTTGAATATTGGCAATACAGGCCAGCTTCCACCCCTTATTTCAGCTCCAAATCCCTTTGGAAGCATTCGTGGTATGTTGTCTGTAAAACCACCGCCAGTTATGTGTGCGATTCCATTAACATTGAATCTTTTCATGAGCTGGTGTATTGTGTTTGAGTAGCATTTATGAACCTTCAACAGTTCATTTCCAACACTTGTTCCGAGTTCTTCAAGATGGTCATCAACATTATAGTTCGCTTTTTCAAACAAAACCTTTCTTGCAAGTGAGTATCCATTTGTGTGCAGGCCATTTGATGTTATTCCAATCAATAAATCGCCGTCTTTTATTTCAGACCCGTCAATCAGCTTGTCTTTTTCTGCAAAACCGCCGATTGCACCTACAACATCATGGTGTCCTTCATTGTAAACACCAGGCATCTCTGCTGTTTCTCCTGCAGGCAGTACAACATTAAGTTCTTTGCATGCCTTTGCCATTCCCTTTACAATTTCTTCAATGATCTTTGGTTTCAGATTGTCTGTTGCAATGTAATCAACAAAGAACAAGGGCTTTGCTCCTGTTGTTGCTATGTCATTTGCAGAGTGATTAACAATATCAGCACCTATTGTGTTGTATTTATTCATCTCTTTTGCAATCATCATCTTTGTTCCGACACCATCTATGCTGACTATAAGCAACGGATGATTATATTTCTTAAGCGCTTCAAGGTCTATTGCCCCTCCGAACAAGCCAAAGCCCATAGGCATTCCTGAAAATGTCTTTTCAACATGCTTCTTTATTCTCTTGACTACATCATTTCCTGCGTTTATATCTACTCCTGAATCTTTATATTGCATTTTTATACAACTCCATTGTGTTTTCAAGTAGCATTGCTACAGTCATTGGACCTACACCGCCTGGAACAGGCGTTATGAATGATGACTTTTTCTTTACATTTTCAAAGTCAACATCTCCAACGATTTTTCCATTAATGCGATTAATGCCAACATCAATTACAACAACTCCATCTTTTACCATGTCCGCAGTAAGAAGTTTCGCTTTTCCTGCAGCAACAATAACAATATCTGCATCTGATGTGTATTTTTTCAGATCCTTTGTTTTGATGTGACATAGCGTGATAGTTGCATCGCGATTTGCAAGCATAACGCCAAGTGGCTTTCCAACAAGCTTGCTCTTTCCTATTATGGCAACATCTTTTCCCTTAACATTTATCTTGTAAGCATCAAGCAGTTCCATGACTGCTTTTGGTGTGCATGTAAGCACGCTGTCTCTTTCAGCAAGCACCCTTCCCATGTTTAATGGATGGAATCCATCAACATCCTTTTCAGGGCTTATCCTTTCAAGGACCATGTCAGAATCAATGTGTTTTGGCAGCGGAATCTGCAAAAGTATTCCATGGATATCCTTGTCGTTATTCAGTTTTTCAATCAATTTGATTAGACTTGACTGAGTTATGTCCTTATCCAGGTCATAACGCTCAGAGTGTATCCCTGTTTCCTTGCATCTTGTCTCTTTCATCTTAACATAAACCTTTGATGCAGGGTCGTCTCCAACAACCACTACCGCAAGGCCAGGTTTTATCTCCAGCTGAGATACATCTGCCTTGATTCGCTTGAGTACCTCTCCTGCAACCTTTTTTCCGTCAATTATTTCAGTCATGTTAATCATACAATGGGAATCTTTTGCAAAGCTCTTTTACCTGTTCTCTTATTTCTTGCAGTGCTTTGTTTTCCTTTATTTCCTCCTTGAACTTCTTGAGCAGCTCTTTTCTCTCTTCCTTGTCTTCAGGAAGGCTGCATGTTTCTGTTTCCTTGATAGCAGCTGCAATCCATTTGCCTATCTGCTTCATCTCTTCTTCCTTCATTCCTCTTGTTGTCAGTGCAGGTGTTCCAATCCTTATTCCGCTAGGATAAAATGGCGATGAAGGATCCTTAGGTATTGTATTCTTGTTTACTGTGATCCCTGCATTATCTAGTGCTTCCTGGGCAAATACGCCATGCCCTTTTGCATATCCTGTTAGGTCAACAAGTATCATGTGGTTGTCAGTTCCATTTGTAACCAATTTGAGACCATTATCCATTAGCTCCTGTGCTAGTGCCTTTGCATTTGCAACAACCTGTTTTGCATAATCTGCAAATTCCGGCTTTAAATCCTCTCCAAGCGCAACAGCTATTCCTGCTGTTGTGTGGTCATGAGGTCCTCCCTGCAGTCCAGGGAAAATAGCTCGGTCAATCTTTTTTGCAAGCTCAGGATCTTTATCAAGACCTTTTTGAGTCACCATGATCATTCCTCCGCGTGGTCCGCGGATAGTCTTGTGTGTTGTTGTGGTAATGATATGAGCATATTCAGAAGGGCTCTTGTGTGCTCCTCCTATTACAAGCCCTGCAACGTGTGCTATGTCAGCAACAAGATATGCTCCTACTTCGTCAGCAATCTTTCCAAGTTCTTCAAATGGAAACTCACGCACATATGCTGTTGCTCCAACCCATATTAGCTTTGGCTTGTTTTCAATTGCCAGTTTTCTTATTTCTTCAATGTCAAGATAACCATCATCCTTTACATGATAAGGTACGCTATTGAACCATTGGCCTGTTACACTTGCATTCCATCCATGTGTCAAATGCCCGCCATCAGGGAGATTATGTCCCATTATAACATCTCCTGGTTTGCATGTTGCAAAATAAACAGCAAGATTTGCAGGACTGCCCGAGTATGGCTGAACATTAACATGAGCAACATTGAATGCTTTCTTTGCTCTTTCTATCGCAAGGCTTTCAATCATGTCTGCAAACTCGTTTCCTCCGTAATATCTTTTGCCAGGATAGCCCTCTGAATATTTATTGGTTAATACAGAACCCATAGCTTCAAGCACTGATCTGCTTACAAAATTCTCTGAAGGTATCATCTCAAGACCCTCGTTTTGCCTTTTTGTTTCGTTTCGAATGATTTCGTATACTTCTTGGTCTGTTTGCTTCATCATTTTTTCTTCCTCCTTAGGCCATTATCTTTTCAAAAAAGGGTGCTAAGCGCCAGAACAGCAAAACATTGAATGCAATGTTTGTAACTGAAAATCTCAGGCACTTTAGTATGTCTCCACCCAAAACCCCTCCTATTATTCCAATGTTTGTAATCAGGTTATATGCAAGTGTTAGTGATATGCCAATGAATATTATTCCATAGCCCATGCTGTGCAGAAGTGCTGCAAGCCCTCCTGCTGCAATATAGCTTGGTATTGTCACAATGCTGAAATATGAAATCCTTGCAGATGATATGTAATCAAGAGCCATTGTAATGCCGCCAACAATCATCCCTATCTTTGCTCCAAAAACAGCACCACTCAATACTGTACTGAACATGACCAACTCGATTCCCATGTGGTTTCTCTTAAATGCCCTGAGGAATATTCCCATCAGGACATTCAGTCCTATGAATATGACAATGAACACAAAGGCCTTTAGCAATATTACTGCAAGGAGAAGCACGATTGCTGCTGCGCATAGAAAGATGTACTTTGCCTTATGCTTCCTGAAATCCTTCTTAATTTTTTCTAACTTCATTTTTTATGATTCTTTTTTCTGTAATTATGCTGTCCATATGAGCATCATGGTTTAGTGTTGGAATAATAACTGCAATCTGTTCCTCAAATGCAAATGCTATTCTTTTTGCATTTATTTTCTTTAAGAAACGGTCATAGAAATTTTTCCCATAGCCTATTCTGTTGCATCTTTCGTCAAAAGCAACGCCAGGAACTATAACAAGGTCGATTTCATCAAGCTTGACTGGTGTCTTGTTTTTTGGCTCTAATACTCCAAATGCTCCTTTTTCCAGTTCATTGTAAAACTCCAGCTTAGCTGCACCCATTTCATTCTTCTCTAGATCTGTGAAAGGAAGCAAAACAGTCTTTTCATTCAGTACCTCTTTTAGCAATTCCTCTGTTGACACCTCATTGTATATTGAGTAGTAAATCAGAACTTTTTTTGCCCGGATATAATCCACAGTGTTGATTAGTTGGTCCTTTATCGCCCTGCTTTTCTCGTCAACAGCCTCTTTTGAAAGGCTTTTCCTCTTTTTCAGGTATTCTTCTCTTACACTCTTCTTAAGTCCAATAGTATCTTCAACAAATTCATTATAATGATATTTATCCTTCTTTTTTTCATCAATATATACCTCAGAACCATCAACCTGAACCCGTCCTTCTGCAATCAGCCTTATTGTCTGCGGGAAAATAACCCAGTCCCCTTGTTCTTTTAGCTGCTCCTGGAATATGTCTGCCTTGCTTTCATCACTCTCTACTGCAACAGGATCTGAGATCATTATGATTGGTCCCTGGTCGCAATCCTTTGTAACAAGATGCACAGTTGCCCTAATCTCTTTCTGGCCAGCTTTTATTGCATCCTTCACTGCATGTGCTCCTGTAAAAATCCTTTTTCCATCGTTTTCTATAGAAAGGTCTGCAGGATGAACATTCAATGTGAAATAGTTTTCAAATATTGGTTCTGTAACAATTCTCATATAGCCGCACAGTGCAACAACATCAACCTTATGCTCTTCAAGCAGCTTTACAGTCTCATTGTCATATTCTTTTCTGACATCCATGTCTCCTCGCTCTTTTTTCCGCGAAGAATAGAACTTTGCTATGTCATTGCATTTGAATGGAACATCATACTGCTTGGAAATCTGCTCTGCATTGCTTGTCCTCTTGTCAGTAAAGATAAGAACAACCTTGTATCCGCTCTGTGATTCTATAATCCTCTTTGCATTTGTTCCGCTGCCTGACATAAATACAGCTACTCTCATGGGTTCACTTTTTGGTTTGTATGTTAGTTTCATGTCAAGTGTTTCTCTTTGTCCTGTTGTCCGAGCCATTTTTGCTGTTGCTGCGTTTGTATCTCTATTTTGTGTGCTGCAAGCTCTGCTTTTTTCTTTGCATCCTCTACTTTATCTGCCAGTGCAACAACCAGACCCATTCTTCTTCCTACGTGTGCTTCTGGTTTTCCAAATGCAAAAAATGAAATATCCTTGTCCATTGCTCCCCACAGATTCCTCATTCCAGGAACCCATCCTTCGCTTGGAGACAAAACAACGTGTGATGCTCCTGGTCTTATTGGCATTATAACATTGAATCCGTTGTGTTTTTCGCTTGGCACTGGCAAGCCGCAAACAGCTCTTGCGTGAAGACCGCCTTCAGAGAATGTTGTCTGATGCGTAGCAAATGTAACCATGCCTGTATCGTGTGGCCTTGGTGAACATTCATTTCCATAAACAACTCCATCCTTTACAAATAGTTCGCAGCCAAACAAGCCAACACCACCAAGTGCAGTTGTTATTTTCTCTGCAGCAGCATAGATGTCCTTTTCAACATTGTCTGGAACCTCTGCTGGCTGCCAGCTTGAGTGATAATCACCATCTATCTGGTAGTGCCCGATTGGCTTTGGAAATGTTGTAATTATTTTTCCATCATCATCATAGTGCCTAACTGCAAGCTCTGTTACTTCAATGTCAAATGGAATATGCTCCTCTATGATCATCTTTTCTCCTGAACCTCTTGCTTTTGTTGTTGCATTTTCATAAGCAAGATTAATATCAGTTGAGCTCTTTACAAATGTTGAGCCATGTCCAGATGAAGACATGATTGGTTTTACCCAGCAAGGATAGCCAATCTTTTCGCATGCATCCTTTAGCTCGTCTTGTGTGCTTGCGTATTCATACTTTGATGTCTTAACGCCCGCTTTTTTCGAGATAAGCTCTCTGATTCTTTCCCTCTGCATTGCTGCGTGTGATGCAGCTGCATTTGGTATTACATTAAATCCTTCTTTCTCTAGTTCGAATAGTGTATCAAGATCAATTGCTTCTATCTCTGGGATAATCGCATCAGGTTTTTCTCTTTCAACAATTGACTTCAGAAAGCCAGCATCCTTCATATTTCCAACATATGCTTTGTGTGCTATCTGGTGTCCAGGTGCATTTGCATACCTGTCTACTGCAACTGTTTCTATTCCCATGCGCATTGCTTCAATTATGACTTCTCTGCCAATCTCGCCTGCTCCAAGGAGCATTATTTTTGTTGCCTTGTTTGTTAGCGGTGCAAAAAGTTCATTTCTTTTCATTTGTTCAACCTCCTTGAACATTGAAAATTCATTTGAATTTTCATTTTAACCTCTTATGCTTTTCATATGGTCTATTCTTTTCTGCAATATCTTCTGGGTTCCTATGTCTTTTCTGTGGAAAACGTTTCCTTCAATCTTTTGTGCAGCTTCTTCTGCAATCTGCTCTGCTGCATCCATGTCATCTGCTATTCCAACAACACCTGCTGCTCTTGATTTTGTCATGAAAATCTCTCCATCCTTTTCCTCTACAGCAGCATAGTACACCTTTGCTTTAACATCAGGAACAACAATCTTTCCTGGTTTTGGGTTTGTTGGATAGCCCTTTGGAACAATATATTTGCAAACCGTTGCTTTATCTTCAAATTCAAGATTAATATCGCTAAGTTTCTCATTGACAATTGCTTCACACAAGTCAACAAAGTTTGTTTTCATTATTGCAAGAACATTCATTGCTTCAGGATCTCCTAGCCGTGCATTATACTCAATCAGCTTGACTCCTGTTTTTGTAACAATAAAACCACCGTACATGATTCCTTTGAAGCTGCCATAATCCTTTGTCAGTGCTGCCATGACTTGTTTTGTTATTTCACTTGCTTCATCAAAATCCTCTTTTGTTATGAATGGCATAAGGTGGTCAGCGCAGGAGTATGATCCCATTCCACCGGTGTTTGGTCCTTCATCATTATCAAAGGCTCTTTTATGGTCCTGCACTGGCACGCAGTCTGCAGTTGTTTTTCCATCTGTGAATGATTGTAAGCTGAATTCTTCTCCTTCAAGTCTTTCTTCAACAACAACCTTTCCGTGTTGTCCGATTACCTCTTCGCAATAAGCTATTGCTTCATCATTGTTTTGTATGTGTTCCCCAAATACCTTTACTCCTTTTCCGCCAGTCAATCCGTCTGGCTTTAGAACATAGTCCTTTAGCTCTTCAAGGTATTCCTTTACTCCATCCATGCTTTCAAATATCTTGAACAAAGGATTTCCTGGAATATTATGTCTTGCTACAACCTCTCTTGTGAAGCTTTTGCTTGTCTCAAGCTGTGCAAGCACTTTCTTCGGTCCAACGCAGCCAAAGCCTGCTTTTTCAAGTTCATCAACAACACCTGCTCCAAGTGGTGCTTCAGGTCCTACAAATGCAAAGTCAGGCTTTATCTTCTCAGCATATTCCTTTACAGCAGCTGCATCCTCTGGATTGCCTATCTCAAAACCTGCTGCAAGCTTTGCAATGCCCGGATTCTTTGCGCTCATGAACACGTAAAGCTCTGCTCCGCCTTTAACAAGGGCTTCTGCTATTGCATGTTCTCTTGCTCCGTTTCCGATTAGTAGTGCTTTTTTCATCTTGACTTTTTGATCTTGGATTGATCCTTTCTCCTTAGCTTTTCAAGCTCCTTTGCATCCTTTATTGGAGTAGGATACTTTCCTGTAAGGCAGGCCATGCACAGATCTTCTTTTCCAACTGCTTTTTTCAGTCCTTCAACATCCATGTAAACAAGCCTGTCTGCTCCAATGACTTTCTCAACCTCTTTGATTGTTCTGTTATGAGCAACAAGTTCATCTTCATGCTGGAAATCAATTCCATAGTAGCATGGATGCTTTATTGGAGGGAATGTTGATAGCAAACAAACCTTATCAACACCACAGCCCCTTAGAAGCTTCACCATTTTCTTTGATGTTGTTCCGCGAACAATACTGTCATCCACAATCATGATCTTCTTTCCCTTAAGCATGACATCTATTGGCCTTAACTTCAGTTTCATTGCCTCTTCTCTTACCTTTTGCAGCGGCATGATGAATGTTCTTCCAACGTATCTATTCTTCACAAGTCCTTCTCCGTATGGGACATTCATTGCTATTGCAAGTGCATTTGCAGCAGGTCTGCTTGTGTCAGGCACGGGTATTGTATAATCAAACTTCAGATCCGGCCATTTTCTCTTTACTTTTTCTGCAAGTTGCCTTCCAAGATTGCATCTTGCAGTATAGACTGGCTGTCCTTCGATTACTGATTCAACTGCAGAAAAATAAACCCATTCAAACACGCAGTGTGCATGTTTCTTTGTTTTAAGAATCTTTGAATGCACTTTCATGTTTTTATCAATAAAGACTACTTCTCCTGGTTTCAGGTCTCTTAGATTGTTATAGCCCTGCATTGTAAGCGCAATACTTTCAGATGCAAATGCATAACTCTTTTTTCCATTCTTTCTCTCTCCAAGAATAAGCGGCTTTATTCCATTTGGATCCTTGAATGCAAGTATTCCTTTGTTAGCTATAAGTGCAATAACAGAATACGCTCCTACAACCTGTTCCTGAACCTTTTGTACTGAATCAAAAATAGACTTGATTGTCTCTTTTTTGCTGAAATTGTCTGCAAATATGTTTAGCAGCACCTCTCCATCACTTCCTGAACTAAGATACCTTCTTTTCTTGTCCTTGAGGCGCTTCTTTAGCTTGAGATAATTAACAATATTACCATTAAATGCCATACCTATTCCATTAGGGTAGTGCAGAAATAGCGGTTGTACTTCACCGATTTCACATGTACCAACAGTAGGGTATCTGACATGGCCTATGCCCATGTTTCCTTTCATTGCGTGAAGTTCTTTCGCATTAAACACATCAGGAACAAGTCCCTTGTCTTTCACTATGTTAATCTTGTATTCGTCGCCTCTGTTGTCGCAAACAATCATCCCTGCCGCATCCTGGCCCCTATGTTGTTGGTGCACAAGACCAAAATAGATCTCAGCAGCTGCTGTTTTGCTCCCGATAACTCCGATTATACCGCACATTTGAAAACCTCCTTTACTCCCCCATATTGCCGAAAATGGCCCCTTGAAAAAGTGTATAAATTGGGCGCTATTTATAAGCGTTTTGTGCACAATTATGTAACATTTACAGTTTATACATGATTTTGTAACAGTTTGAAAAAAAGCGCAATATTTATATTTTTGTATGCTTTATTATCATCATGACAATCAGCTGGCCAGAAATAGGAGTTATACTAGTAATTCTGATAATTCTCTTCGCTCCAAAGAAGATTCCTGCATTGATTAGGGCTATTAAGAAAAAGAATTAAAAAAGATTAACACCAAGTTCGCATTCTTAGTTCGTATTACTGTTTATTTAACGAAACGTTTATATAACGAAGTGCGTACCCCTCTATTTATGAAGCCAGATACAAATGAAGAAAGAATTACTGCTAAAGACTTCCTAGAATGGTCGAAACAAGATTCACAAGGTAAAGACAAGAGAGCAAGGTCTAATCGGCTAAGTAATCTAAAGAAGGCGTTAGATACGCAACTAAATAAGATACTACGAGATCATAAGCTAATTAATGAGACAAACTTACCTTTTCCTGCTAGACTTGATAAAGTAAAGAAATTAGGATACACAACTTGTATATCTTTTAAGCACTTAAACAGACTAAGAGTTTTGCTAGAGCACAAAAACAGTGCACCCAGCGCGGATTTAGATCCCTACTCAGGTTCTGTGGAACTTTTTATAGAGCTAACAGATAATAAAATGGCAGAAAGAAAAAAAATAGAAAACCTGGCTTTTAAAGAACAAATAGAAAAATTCGAAAAGTTATTGAGAGAAAAAAGTCGTAAGCCAGATACAATAAAAGCATATGCACATAGCTTAAAATCATTCCAAAAATTCGCTGATAAAAGACTATCAGATGTTAAAGAAGCAGATTTAGCAGAATATATGGATTATTTGAAAAAAACAGACAGAAACTCCGCAGGTAGTATTGCAAAAAAGTCTTTGATAATCTTTTTTAATGAAGTTTTTAATAAAAATTACAGAATAGAGCAGACTTTTCCAAGAGATATAGGTAGAAATTTTGAGACATTAACAACAAATCAGGTAATACAGCTATTTGAAATAATCAGAGATCCAAAGTATAGATTGATCATTGGCCTTATTTATGGATCTGGGCTTAAGTCAGGGAGTGTTCTTGATTTAAAAGTAGGGGATATAAAATTCAACAAAAAGGTGAATGTTATAGAAAGAACAGGAGTGAAATCAAAAATAAAAAGGTACCAATATATCATCATCGCGAAAAAAATTCGCGATGAATTAAAAGAGTATTCAAATAAACTACAAAGTTGTTCTAAACATAAACGAAGAAAGTATTTCGAAATTACGCCAAGAGCACTGCAAAAAATGCTACAAAAATATGGAGTTGAAATGGGCATTGAACTCACTGCAAGAATATTAAGAAACACATTCGAAAAAAATTTACATGAACAAAAGATAGACTTCAGAATAATTCAAACACTATTGGGTAAATATAGTATCATTTGGACATGCGATTACGAAATTCCTTCTATCTTAGAGTTAGAAAAAGTATCAAGTCCTTTAGATGATATATTGTAAAAAGAATTAATGCTTAAACGCTCTCTGTCCAGTCAGTACCATCGTAACATTTGCTTCGTTGCATGCTTCGATGCTATCAAAGTCCCTTATCGAACCGCCTGGATGCACTATTCCTGTTACGCCATGGATTATTCCAGCATCCACTCCATCCCTGAATGGGAAGAAAGCATCAGAAATCATTATGCTGCCTTTTATGCCGCCTTTTTCCTTTTCTGTTTTCTTGTCAATCTCTTCTTTTGCAGCTTTATCCATTTCACCATTCTTTACTTTCAGTTCAAGTTCCCAGTAAGCTATGCCATGTTTCTCAAAGCATAACCTGTCAGCATATTTTTTGTAGGCCTTGAAAGCAGCTATCTCTGCAACACCTACTCTGTCCTGCTCTCCTGTTCCAATTCCAACAGTTGCCTGGTTCTTTACATACAAAACAGAATTTGAAGTAACGCCAAGCTCAACCTTCCATCCGAATAGCATGTCTTCATATTCCTTTTCAGTTGGTTCTCTCTGTATGATGTACTTCTTTCCTTTGTAATCGCACTCTGCTTTCTGGAAATCCTCTTTTTTCCACATAGTGTTCATTGGTGACTGCTGCACTATGACACCGCCATCAATCAATGACTTGAATTCAACAAATCTTTTGCTTTGATAGTTCTGCAGCTTCTCAATATTTTTTATCCTCATTATTCTTAGATTCTTTTTTTGTTTCAAAATCTCAAGTGCATTATCATCAAATCCAGGAGCGCAAACAACTTCCAGATAGTATTTTGAAATCTCCTCTGCAGTCTCCTTGTCAATCGTTCTATTAAATACAGCTGCTCCGCCAAACGCTGCAAGCCTGTCGCAGAAATTTGCCTCTTTGTATGCTTCAATCAGTGTATCTCTAACAGCAACACCAGATGGATTGTTGTGCTTAACAATAACAACTGCTGGTTTCTCTGGGAAGAACTTCAGTATATTCAACGCACTGTCAACATCAGTAAGATTTGTTTTTCCAGGGTGCTTTCCTGCTTGTACAAGATCATCATCACTTAAAGCGCTGATAAGACCATTCCCAGGTCCAATGAACTCGCATTCTCCTAAAATAAGATTTCCATTAACAAGTTCATAAACAGCTGCCTCTTGTCCAGGATTCTCTCCATAGCGAAGCCCTTTTTTCTCACCTTTAATGTTCCATGACTTCTTCTTGTATTCTAAGGTCTGTTCTCCAAAGATTATCTTCATGTCTTCAGGAAAATGGTCAGCCATTATTTCCTTGTAGCCCTTTTTGTAATCATTCATCTGAAACCTCATAGCAGCTCTTAAAATCATCTGCTGTACTTTTGTCAAAATAATCTTTGATAGTTGCAAGATAGTCTGCTAAGTGTGAAAATGCTTTCTTTGCAAGCTTGTGTCTCATTATAAGATCAAGTTTTCCATCATTCCCCTTAAGGGTGTCAATTATCTCTGAATAATCAGAAGGCTCAACAACAACTGCTACTCTTAAAAAATTCTTTGCAGCAGCATCAGTCATTGATGGACCACCAATATCAATATTGCTTCGCGCCATCTCTGGTGTTCCTTTTTCATCAACTACTTTCTTGAATGGATAAAGATTAACAACAACCATATCTAAATATTCAATTCCCTGTTTCTCCATGTACTCCTTGTGTTTTTCATTGAATGTCTCTGCAAGTATTCCAGCATGTATCTTTGGATGGAGACTCTTCACAAGTCCTCCAGGCATCTCAGGAAACTTTGTATATTCTGCTACTTCAACTGTATTTTCAGCAACCTCTTTCACAACTTTATAGGTTCCGCCAGTTGAAAAGAATGTAATGTCTGGATTTATCTTCACTAATTCAGAAATAAACTCTTTTAGCCCTGTTTTGTCAGAAACACTAACTAATACATTGTTTATTTTTCTCCAGTTCTCTGCTTTTTTTACATATTCGATCATTTAAGATACTCCTTTGTTTTTTCAAGTACACCCTCAATGAGTGTTATGTCTCTCTTTGGGCTCAATGAAATCATCCCAACAGGCACTCCAGTATACTTAACTAAATCCTTCAGATAATCCTTAATACCTTCAGGCATTGAATCATACCCTTTCTTAACAATCTCTATGCAATCATCTTCACTCAGTACATCAAAATAATACTCTTTGTCATATACAGGCTTCCATCCATCAAGAATAAAAGGAAACTCATCTGTTTTCTTCCCATCTTTCTCATAAGCAATTGCAGCTTTGAACTTCTTTCCTGCAAGAACATCCAGCTTTGTTATTGCCCATTCATCAACAGCATTTATCATTCCAGAATATCTCAGTGCAACAAAGTCAGGCATGCCTGCTTTTCTTGGTCTTCCAGTTGTTGCTCCGAATTCATGTCCATCCTTTTGTATTGCTGCTCCGAGCTCATCATCTAACTGTGTTGGAAATGGTCCTTCTCCGACTCTTGTTGGATATGCCTTTGCTATGCCAACAACATTGAACTTCTTCGGATTAACACCAAGGTTGGCATACGCTCCTCCAGCAGTTGTATTTGATGAAGTAACATAGGGTCTTGTTCCATGAACAACATCAAGCAGCGCTCCTTGTGCTCCTTCAATAAGAACAAACTTTCCTGAATTCACTGTATTATTAATAACATAAGAAACATTGCATACAAAACCCTTCATTTTTTTTGCATATTCAGAATACTCATTGAAAATCTCATCTGCATATTTGTCAAGGTCATCTGCTGTTTCAATTATCTTGTATCTTATCAGATCATGAATCTTTAACAACAAAACCTTCTGAAGCTTTTCCCTGAAATGATCTCCAACAAGGTCTGCAGCAGATATGTCCTCTGTTCTGGCAGCCTTATCCTTTGCAACAGGGCCTATTCCTCGCTTTGTTGTTCCAATCTTCTTGTCTCTTTCTTCTTCAACACCTGCATCAAAAACAATATGATAAGGCATTATTATATGGGCTCTTTCATCAATCAGTATCTTACCCTTTACTCCGAAAGCATCCTCAACCTGCTTGTAATCTTCAAAGAATGATTTTGGATTAACAAAAACATCAGGTCCAATTGCAACATCCTTTCCTTGTATAATGCCTGATGGCATAACATGAAGAACAGTCTTTTTATCGCCCACAACAATTGTGTGGCCTGCATTATCCCCGCCATTATATCTTATAACCAGTTCTGTGTTTTCTGCTAGTAAATCAACTATTTTGCCTTTTCCTTCGTCTCCCCAATACGCTCCAATCACTATAGTGTTTTTCATTTATTACCCCTCAAGAAAGTGTATCAAAAGGCAAAACTTTATATATATTTTGCGCATGAAAGTGTAACATGGCAGGTCTTCTTGATATAAAGAAAAAGTTGCTTGCAGTCGATTGTTTGAAGTCGATGAAAGAGCAGAAAACCTTCCGGGCTCTTTCAAAAGAGCTTGATCTTCCTGCAGGTGTTCTCAATAGATATGTAAATGGATATGTTCTGCCAAAAGACGACCGTGCAGATACAATAATTGATACGTATTCCAAGACATACATCGGAAGAATGATGGATGCTGCACGGGATAAGGAAAGCAAGTTCATTGTTACTTCAGACCTCCTTTCAAAGCCATTTCTTCTTAATGTAATTTCATACAAGGTTTCAAAGTTCTTTCCAGAGCGGATAACAAAGGTCTTTACAGCTGCTGTTGATGGAGTCCCATTAGCAGTGTCCATAGCCAATCTGATAAATGCAAGGTCAATCTATGCAAAGAAAACACAGGAATTCTCGTTTTCAGGACACTACATATCAAAGAGCCCTGATGCAAAGCCAATCAGCGCGCCATTCTATCTTCCAAAGAATCTGCTCAAGAGAAATGATTATGTTTTGATAGTTGACGATGTAATCAGGGCAGGAAACACATTTCACTCTTTAACGAGCATTTGTGAACAGGCAAAGGCAAATCTTGTTGGAATATTTTCAATTTTTATAACGCGCTCAGCATTGAGAGAGTTAAAGAAAAAATCAAAAGTGAACTATTTGTTCCTTGCAGAGGATTGATACCATGGCAATACTAGACTTTACTTCACAGACATTGATCAACGCAACAGAGCTGAATGCTCCGCAAATAGTAGAACCCTTTATTAACATCTTAAACACTCTCTTTATTCTCATCGGAGGATTCTTTGGAATATTCGTTCTAAATATAGCCTATAGGGTATGGGCCCATAAACGGCTCTATAAGAGAATAGACAATCTTGAAGCTTCTGTAGAAAAACTCCAGAATCAACTCAAAAAGCAGAAGAAGAAAAAGCGCTAATTAAAGAAAGCAAAACTGATAACAACGCCCAGAATAATTATTATAACAAATATTGCAATAGCAATGATCACTGGCATGATACTCACCTGTCTTTCAGGCTCTTCTTTCTTTACAGGTTTGTGAGGCATTCTAAGAAGCGCTGCGGCCTCTCTTACCTCTTTTTCATCATACCCTCTTTGAATAAGATAATCAACTAGTTGTTCACGAGAAGTTCCTCTAGCCATGCCTTCTCTAAGATGCTTAACCAACAGTTCATTAGTCATTTATACTACTCTTTTATTCAGGTATATATAAATCTTTTTTTAGCCTCAGCAATAGTTACAAAGCAATCTCTTTGTTCAGTTCTTTTATTGCATCTGCTGCTGCTTGTGCATAATCTCTTGTTCCTGTTTTCTGATAAGCGTAATTAATCGAGCTGCTGCTGTTTATCCTGTGTATCTCCAGCCTGTTGCCGCTCTGCTTTATTGCATCAACTACCTCGCTTGCAGTTCCTCCTTGCGCACCTACTCCAGGTATCAGGAATGGAACCTCTTTGCCTGATTCCTTGAAGAATTTTGAGATTTCCTGAAGCTCTTTTGGTGCTGTTGCCCCAACTACTGCTCCAACACCTGGCTTGTACCATTCAACCAGCTTTTTTGCTGTTTTCATGTAAATTTTTTCTCCACCGCTGGTCAGTTCCTGCAGGTCAGAAGCTCCAACATTGGAGGTCCTTACAAGAACATATACTCCTTTGCCCTTTTCGCAGTACTTTACAAACGGTTCAACACTGTCTGATCCCATGTATGGTGCAACTGTAGTTGCATCTGCTCCCCAGAAATCAAATGTTTCCCTTGCAGAGGCCTCACTTGTTTTTCCGATGTCTGCTCTCTTTGCATCTAGTATTACAAGTATTCCCTGTTCCTTGTAAGCATCAATTATTTTTTTCAGCGCTTTCAGGCCAGGAAATCCATACTGCGCATAGAATGAATAGTTTGGCTTGACTATTCCAGGCACTGCATCCTCCCTGACAACAGCTTTTAGGATTTGTGTGTAAAACTCTACAATTCTGTTTTCAACACTTCCCTTTACAGGTATTTTTTCAAGATTGGGATCCATACCCATACATACTATGCTTTTACTTTGCTTTGATTTATCTTGCAGATCATCGATAAAGCTCATTTTCCTCTTTTCCTCACAGCTTTTATTACCCTGCTAACAATCTCTTTGGGTTTTCTCTCATAAATAACATGTGCGCCTGACTTTTTCCTGCAGACCCTTACTATTTCTCTTACATGGTCTGCTACGCTTCCACTTCCCTCAAGCGTTCCAATAACCATGCCTTCGTCATACGCAATTGTGAATTCATTAAGTGTTCCTGCATTTCCGCCGATAACAATTATTGCATCGCAGTTTGTTACATTCAGCACATTTCTTCCCTTGAAACCAAATCCGCAGTAAATAATAATATCAAATACATCAACAGGAAACTTGTAATGCTCAACATGATCCTTTAAACTTCCTGCAGGAGATATTCCAAGCACAAATCCGTTTGCTGATTTTGCTCCTCTGCTTGCAGCGTATGGAACACCATAACATGCACCGTTAACAAGCATGCAGTTATGATTAGCAATCTCCTTTCCAACTTCATATGCAAGCTGCCTAGTATGTTTGTTCAGCTTTCTGTCTCCTGTTCCCATTATCCCTATCTTAAGCTTCATTTTGCACCTCTCTTTATCATCTCATTAATAACTAAATCGACAAGTTCTTCTGGTTTATGAATGTTTCCTGAAGAAACAATCACTGAACCAGTATCATGAGCTGTTCCTGCTTTGGAAGCTTCTTTGGTTACGCAAGTACGATAATATATATCACTGACAATACCATCAAAGCCACTTGCAATCCCAATAATTTTTCCTTTTTCAATAGCCGCTGTAAGCTCATTACCAGTTCCTGTTGAGCCATACACAAATATCGCTGCGCCACAGGACATCACATTAATAATATTCCTTAGGGTAAAATCATTCGTGCCTGTAAAGACCATTTCAAAGTTTCCGTCATGCTTTTTTGCAATCCTATCGTAAAATTCCTTTGGCTTAAAGCCAAAAACATTAACATGCTCTTCCTCTGTTCTTGCAGGGGAGAATGCGGTAACGTTTCCGCCTTCTTCAAGAGCACCCAGGGTTCCATGATGAGGTAAACCAATGCAACCACCCGTTCCAAGTTCTTTTCCCCGTCTTGCAGTTTCTCTTCCAACACCATATGCAAAAGCCTTTGCTTCGGGTTTAGTCCCTCGCGCAGCATTTCCACCTAGGAATACTCGGTTCGGGTCTAGTACTACATGCTCCATGTAAGCGTCTAGTAAATGGTATGGTAGTTCAATGCTCATCTTCCCCACGTTTCTGGATCTTTGCTCCACTCTAGTACTTTCTGTTTTTCGTCTTCTTTTATATATCCCTGTTCTGCAGCCAGCTCAATCAGCGTGCTGAAATTTGTTAGGGAAATAAGATTGCAATCTGCTTTTTTGAATTTATCAATACCTTTCTTTAGTTCATAGTTGAATATCGCAACGCATGCAACAACCTTGCATTCTGCGGTTCTTAATGCTTCAACAACTGCTACCGAACTTCCGCCTGTGCTTATTAAATCTTCAATAACAAGTACTTTTTCTCCTTTCTCGACTTTTCCTTCAATAGCATTTTCCTTTCCATGTCCCTTTGCTGCTTTTCTTACGTAAACCATTGGTTTGTTTAGTCCTTCTGCAAGCCATGCAGCCCATGGAATCCCTGATGTTGACACGCCTGCTATTGTGTCAAATTCCAGTTCATTTTCTTTTATTGCATTTGCAAATGCATCTATGATTTTTCTTCTTTCAAGAGGATATGACATTAGTATCCTGTTGTCAGTATAAATAGGAGATAGTATCCCTGATGTCCATGTATATGGCGGGTCTGTCCTCAAAGTAACAGCATGTGTCTTAAGTAGAAGTTCAGCTACGTTCATTATATTCAACCTCCTCTGCCTTTTTGTCTATAACATCATTTCCGTCGTAGACAACATTTCCATTTACAATTGTTTTAACTGGTGCTCCATTCAGATGTAGTCTGTTGAATGGGCTCCATCCACACTTTGTTCGCAAATTCTCATCTTTTATAACGTTTTCCTTATTCATATCAATGATTGTAATGTCAGCATCAAAGCCTTTCTCAATAGCACCCTTGTTCTTTATCCTGAATATCTTAGCTACATTCCCTGATGTAATATCTATAAGCCTCTTGAGTGAAAGTCTGTTTTTATTAACAGCATCAAGCAGCAATGGAAGCATTGTTTCAACTCCTGGAACACCTGCTGGTGCTTTCCAGTAGTCCTGCTCTTTTTCCTCTCTTGTATGTGGAGCGTGATCTGTTCCTATTGTATCTATAACACCATCCTCAATTGCTTTCCAGAGCGCAGCAACATCCTTAGCGCTTCTTAATGGAGGATTCATCTTTGCATAATTGCCCATATTGTCAAGAGCTTCTTTTGTCAGGAAAAGATGATGAGGTGTTGCTTCGCAGTACACCTTCCTATTGGCATTTCTGACAAGTTCAACCTCTTCTGCTGTGCTCATATGGCATACATACAGCTGCTTGTCATCTGAAAAGGATATTGCCTTTTTTACTGCACTTGCCGCGCACTCATTGCTTCGTATCTTACCATGAATAGAAGGTTTCTTTTCGTTCTTGTACTTTTCAGTATTCATCTTTATGATTTTTTCATCCTCTGCATGAACAGCTATTATTTTATCACTTAATGAAAAAACGTTTCTAAGAGAAAAATCATTGTCAACAAGAAGATCTCCTGTTGATGAGCCCATGTAAACCTTTACTGAAGCAACACCCTTTATTTTCTTCAACTCTTCAAGATTATCCTTTGTCGCTCCGATGTGAAATCCATAATTAACAATACTCTTTTTTGCCAGCTCTCTTTTCTCATCCAAGAATTTCTGGGATATTGTCATAGGATTTGTGTTAGGCATGTCAAGAACAGTTGTTACACCACCTGCTGCTGCAGCTTTGGATCCTGAAAAAAAGTCCTCTTTCCAGGTTGCACCTGGATCCCTGAAATGAACATGTGGATCTATTACTCCGGGAATAACAATATTGTTCTTTGCATCAATAACTTCATCAAAGCTCTCAACCTTTTCATTAGTGATGTCTTTTATTTTTCCGTCTTTAATGACAATATTTTTTTCAATGAGCTTATCACCAAGAACAACATTTCCATTCTTTACTACAATAATCATAAAGGCACCTTTTTTCCTGTTGAGTCCCTCTTATATTTTCCAAACTCCTGAAGCGAATTCAGTGTTTTTCTGTCAAAAACAGGGCCGTCTTTGCATACTCTTATTCCATCTATGCAGCACTGTCCGCATACACCAAACCCGCACTTCATGTATCTCTCAAGCGAAGCTTCATAAGTTACATGGTGATCATTGCAAAGTTCAAGTAACTTTTTCATCATTATTTCAGGTCCGCAGCTGTAAACAAAATCCACTTTTTTGCTTTTCAGAACTTCTTCAGCAGCATCTGTTGCATAGCCCTTTCTGCCAACACTTCCATCATCTGTTGCAACAACAACCTTTGCTTTTTTGCTCATTCTTTTTACAAACATCAAGGACTCTTTGTCTCGTGCTCCCATTACATATGTTATTTTTCCGGGAAGTTTATCAACAAGGAAAGCCAGTGGCGCACATCCGCATCCACCGCCTACAACAAGTATATTTTTTCCTTTCATGCTGAATCCTTTGCCATAAGGTCCTCTTATCCCTACACTGTCTCCTTTTTTCAGGGCAAACATTTTCCTTGTGTATGGCCCTATTTTCATAACAGTAACTGCAAACTTCTCTTTATCCTGATATGATATGCTGAAAGGCTTCTCGTCAACACCAGGTATCCACACATTAACAAATTGTCCAGGTTTTGCTCCAAGTTTATGCTTGAACACAAAGGTCTTTGTGTCCTTTGCTTCATCAACAATCTTCTCAATCCTCAGCATTAGTGGAAACTCCATTTTAGTGTGCCTTCCCTATCATTTGTTTAAGATTTGAATAACCATTTTCTTTCATGAAGGCCTCTATCTCATCACTCACCTTTTTGAAAACATCAACACCTCTGTAGTACACTCCAGTGCCAATACCTACTGCTGATGCTCCTGCCATCATCATCTCTATTGCATCATTGCCATAGGTTACTCCGCCTGTTCCTATTATAGGAATCTTGACAGCTTCGTAAACATCATAGACACATCGTACTGCAATAGGTTTTATCGCTGGTCCGCTTACTCCACCCACTTTGTTTGTCAGTATAGGTCGTACTGCCTTTAGATCTATTGCCATCCCAGGCCCTACAGTATTGCCCATGTTGATTGCATCTGCTCCTGCATCTTCAACAGCCTTTGCTATCTGCTTGAGATTCCCCACATTAGGGGAAAGCTTGACTATTACTGGAATCGTTGTACTGTTCTTTACAGCTCTTGTTGCTTTTGCTGCTGTTTCAGGTGTTGCTGCAAATGGTCTTCCCATTTCATCCTGCACATTTGGGCAGGAAATGTTCAATTCTATTAATGCAGGCTTTGCTGCGGATAGCTTTTTTGCAACAGGTCCAAACTCTTTCATCTTGCCTGCGATCACGCTGCCTATAACAGGAACTCCTGCTGTATTAACAGCTTCTTCTATTTCATCAATGCTCTCAGCTACCCCTGCATTTGATAAGCCAACTGCATTTATCATGTAGCTTTCATTTGCAATAATAACAGGATTCTTATGGCCTTTTCGCTCTTCAGGGCCTATTGATTTGGATGTTACTGCTCCTGCTCCTTTTTTCGCAACCATAGCAAGTGAAGCACCGCTTACCCCGAGAATTCCTGAGGCTAGTATAGTAGGATTTGCAAGCTTCGCTTTGCATATCTTTGTTGATAAGTTCATTTTTTCCCCCAGTTCTCATTTCAATTATACAATATATAAACCTTTCTTTAATATATTATGCGATGCAGTTCGCATAATATTTAGAAGAGGTCATTCTCTTCTAATACTCATCCCAGGACTTAATCTCTAAATCCTCTATCTTTTTCTTTGAGATAGCATCAACAAACAGCTCTGCCACTTGTCTGTTGGTTATGAGCGGGATTGAAAAGTCAACAGCAGCCCTTCGTATTGCATAGGCATCGCCAATCTCCTTTTGAGTGAAATGTGAAGGTATGTTTATTACCATGTCTAGCTTGCTGTTTGTTAAATGATCAATAATATTCGGCTGCTTGTTTTCACTTACCTTGTATAGCCTTGTATTTTCTATACCTTTTTCACTGAGAACCTTGGATGTTTTGTCTGTTGCGAATATATTGAATCCCATTTTTCTAAGTTTTTTTGCTGAACCAAGGAACTTGTACTTGTTTTCATCCCCTCCAATACTTAGAAGCACGTTTTTCTCAGGTATCTTAAAGCCAGTAGAGATTATTGACTTAAGGAACGCTTCATTCTGGTCCTCTCCAAGGCAAGCAACCTCTCCTGTTGATGCCATCTCCACGCTTAGTATCGGGTCTGCTCCTTTGAGTCTTGTAAATGAGAATTGAGGTGCCTTTACACCAACATATCGTGGCATTGGGAATCCAATGAACATTGTTTCCTTTTTCATCATCGCATTAACAGCAATCTCCACAAAGTTCTTCTTCAGAACCTTTGATACAAATGGGAAGCTTCGTGATGCCCTTAAATTGCATTCTATTACCTTTATTTGGTTCTCTTTTGCAAGGAACTGTATATTGAACGGTCCGGTTATCTGTAGTGATTCAGCAGTCTGCTCTGCAATCTTTTCAACCCTTCTTATTGTTTCAAGATAGGTTTTTTGTGGAGGAAGAACCATTGTTGCATCGCCAGAATGAACCCCTGCATTCTCAACATGCTCTGTTATGGCCCACACAACAAGTTTTCCCTTGTTTGCTACTGCATCTATTTCTATCTCGCGGGCATTTGTTATGAACTTGCTTATAACAACAGGATGTTCTTTGTTAATATTAACTGCCTTTGAAAGGAAATTCTCCAGATCCTTCTCCTCAAACGCTATGTTCATTGCAGCGCCGCTGAGAACATAAGAAGGCCTAACAATTACTGGAAAGCCAACCTTTTTTGCAAACTCCTTTGCCTCTTTTACACTTGTTAGCTCATTCCATTCAGGTTGGTCTATTCCAAGGCTGTCAAGAAGGCTTGAGAATTTATTTCTGTCCTCTGCATTATCAATATTCTTTGCACTTGTTCCAAATATTTTCGCTCCTGCCCGGTCAAGTTTCATTGCAAGGTTATTTGGAATCTGGCCACCCATTGATAGGATAATGCCTTCTGCTTCCTCTTTATCATATATGTCCATTACAGTTTCAAACGAAAGCTCGTCAAAGTACAGCCTGTCACATTCATCATAATCAGTTGATACTGTTTCTGGATTATAATTGATCATTATTGTTTTGTGTCCATGCTTTCTCAGCGTATTAACAGCATTTACGCAGCACCAGTCAAACTCCACAGAGCTTCCTATGCTGTACGCGCCAGAGCCAAGAACAATGATCTTTTTCTCTTTATAGTCAACATCATCTTCATATCCGTTGTATGTAACATAAAGATAGTTTGTTTTTGCAGGATACTCTGCTCCTAGTGTGTCAATCTGCTTTATGCATGGCACTATCTTATTTTCCTTTCTCAGCTCTCTTATCTGAAGCTCACTCTTTTCAGTGATCATTCCAATCTGGTAGTCTGAGAAACCAATCTTCTTTGCGCTGAGAAGAATTTCTTTGTCAAGTGCCTTTTCTTTAAGTTTATTTTCCATCCACACAATCCTTTCCATTTTGTAAAGGAACCATTTGTCAATTCCTGTAAGCTTGTTTATCTTTTCAACACTGTATCCTTTTTTCATTGCCTCTGCAACAGCAAAGACTCTTTCATCAGTAGGGTTTTTTAGTTCACTGTCAAGATCCTTGAATGTAATTTCATTACAAACAACGCCCTTCATGCCAATATTCAGCATTCGAATTGCTTTCTGTAGCACCTCTTCGAACTTTCTTCCAATAGCCATTACCTCTCCTACGGATTTCATTCCAGATCCCAGTTTTTTCGAGACCTTCCTGAACTTTTTCAGGTCCCAGCGAGGTATTTTGACAACAATGTAATCCAGTGCAGGCTCAAAGCATGCAGTTGTTGATTTTGTTATTGAGTTAGACAGCTCAGGTAGTGCATATCCTAATGCAAGTTTTGCAGCAACAAATGCTAGTGGATACCCCGTTGCCTTTGATGCAAGCGCAGAACTTCTTGATAGTCTTGCATTAACCTCTATTACTCTGTAATCATCTGATTCTGGGTCAAGTGCAAACTGTATATTGCACTCTCCAACAATACCCACATGTCTTATTACTCTTATAGAAAGCTCTCTTAGCTTATGATACTCATCATTAGTAAGTGTTTGTGATGGTGCAACAACAATGCTCTCTCCTGTGTGTATTCCAAGCGGATCAAAGTTCTCCATATTACACACAGTTATGCAGTTATCGCAGGAATCCCTCACAACCTCATATTCCAGTTCTTTCCATCCTTTGATGTATTCTTCAATTAGTATCTGATCAGTATATGAAAAAGCCTCTTTTGCATTATTCTCAAGCTCTTTCTTGTCAAAGCAAACACTTGAACCAAGTCCGCCAAGGGTATACGCTGCTCTGATTATGATTGGATATCCTATTTCCTCAGCAACCTTTAGTGCATCCTTTACATTGTGCACTGCTTTGCTTTTAGGAACCTTTACCCCGATCTCATCAAGTTTCTTAACAAACAACTCGCGGTCTTCTGTGTCAACAATAGATTTTACAGGTGTTCCAAAAACCTTTACATTGTGTTTTTTTAGAACACCAGTCTCATGAAGCTTAACACCGCAATTCAGCGCAGTCTGTCCGCCGAATGAAAGCAGTATTCCATCTGGTTTCTCTTTTTCAATTACCTTTTCAACAAAGTATGGATTAACAGGCAAGAAGTAAACCTTATCAGCAAGATTGTCTGATGTCTGAATTGTTGCAATGTTTGGATTAACAAGTACTGTCTTTATTCCCTCTTCTTTTATCGCTTTGATACATTGGCTTCCAGAATAATCAAATTCTCCTGCCTCTCCGATCTTCAATGCTCCGCTTCCAAGTATCAATAATTTCTTTGGTTTATCCATTCTTCAAAAATTCCTCAAATATCTTTTTGCCCAGAGGTACAAACTCTTCTTTTTCAAACAGTTGCTTAAGCTCATCAGGTCTGACAAATCTTGCTTCAGATACCTCGTCACCAGCTTTGATTTCTCCGTCGTGAACACACAAGTAAACATGATAGTTTCTTTTTATTTCTCCATGCGTGAATTGGCCTGAAAAAAGAAAATTCAGTTCAGCATTCTTGATTCCAACTTCCTCTTCAAGTCCCCTTGTTGCAGCGCTTTCAAAATCTTCGCCAGAATTAAGGGTTTCACCAACCCCTATATCATACAACCCAGGGTACTTGCTTTTTGTATCTGCTCTTTTTTGTATCAACATATTTTCTTCTTTGTTAAAGACAAGTATTCTGCTGACCCTTCTTCTCAGGTCTTTTCTGTCTGCTTCTTCTCTCGTTGCCTTCCCTACAACCTTATCTTCTTCATCCACAATGTCTACGAATTCTTCAGTCATTCTTTACAACCTTTACAAGCAAGTCCGGAAGATTGCTTCCTATTCCGTCAACACCAAGGTCAATCATTCTTCTGATGTCCTCTTCTGTATCACAGTTCCATACAAAGACCTGCTTGTTTCCTGCATGGCACTTTTCTACAAATTCTTTTTCAATGAACTTGAAATTAACAGTGAGCTCATCTGCTCCTGCATCATCTGCTACACTTACAGGATTCACAGGCGCTCCAACAAGCAGCACACCGGTGTATATGCTGTTGTTAAGCCCCTTGACCTTTTTTACACGGTCATGATGGAACGATACGCACCTGGCTTTTTCGAGATTATTCTTCTTGATTGCATTGAAAACAGGCTCTTCAGTATTTTCACCTTTAAGTTCTATTATAATCCCTACTTTGTCTTTTGCAACATCAATCGCTTCCTGCAGTGTTGGTATTTTCTCTCCTTTGCCTGCATCAAGCTTCTTCAGCTCTTCAAGCGTCATTTCTCCAACTTTTCCAGTTCCATCTGTGGTTCTGTCAACTGTGTTATCATGCATTACAATAATTTCACCATCTTTTGAAAGGTGAACATCAAGCTCAATAAAGTCTACTCCGATCTCTATCGCTTTCCTGAATCCCAGTAAGGTATTCTCCGGTTCCAGTCCTGCTGCTCCTCTGTGACCTACTGTTATCATTTGAGCACCTCTAAGAAGCGGTCAAATAAGAAGTCTGTATCTACAGGTCCGCATCGTGCTTCTGGATGGAATTGAACACTCATGAATGGCTTTGTTTTGTGCTTTATTCCCTCGTTTGTCTTGTCATTTGCATTTACAAACCATTCTTCCCAGTCATCTGGCAGTGTCTTTGTGTCAACTGCAAACCCGTGGTTCTGGCTTGTTATGTAGCATCTCTTTGTTCCCTTTTCAGCGCACGGCTGATTCTGACTTCTGTGACCATACTTTAGCTTATAGGTATCCGCGCCTGCTGCTAAAGCAAGTATCTGATTCCCTAAGCAGATTCCCATTGTCGGTATTCCTTTCTCCATTGCCTTTTTTACATTCTCAATAGTTTCCTTGCACATCTTTGGATCGCCAGGCCCGTTTGATAAGAATAATCCGTCAAATTTCTCCTTAGAAAAATCATAGTCCCATGGAACTCTTATTACGCAAGCGCCTCTTTTGATAAGGCACCTTATTATGTTGTGTTTTGCTCCACAATCAACAAGAACAATCCTTTTTTTTCCATTTTCGTTGTAAACCGTCTTTTCTTTGCATGATACATCTGCAACAAGATTCCTTAAATTTGGATCCTCTATCTCAACATCCTCTTGATTTACAATCTTTCCAAGCATAACACCCTGCTCCCTTAGCTTCTTTGTCAGCGCTCTTGTATCAACACCGCATAATGCAGGTATATTGTGCTTCACAAGCCAGTCTGCGAGGCTCTCTTTTGCGCTCCAGTGGCTGAACTTCTCAGAATAATCAGATATGATAAGCCCAGAGATTTGTATCTGCTCAGATTCAAACCATTTCAGCAGATTGTCTTCCATCTCCTCAGGAGGAACTCCGTAGTTCCCTATCAAAGGAAAGGTTAGAACAAGAATCTGGCCTTTGTAAGAAGGATCTGTGAACGTTTCAGGATAGCCCATCATGCCTGTATTAAAAACTACTTCTCCTGAAACAGAACGTTTTGCACCAAATGAATATCCGTAGAAAGAAGAACCATCGTTTAATTTGAGCGTACTTTTCATCTCAAAAAAAATTAGTAGTCTAGCGTTGTTTATAAATTTTGTTATTATTTAATCTTCCCTAGAACTAGTCCGAGCAGTGCCATTCTTACTGGCACTCCATAATGTGCTTGATCAAGATAAACACTCTGTTCAGTATCATCGAGCTCTGGTTTTATTTCATCCACTCTTGGCAGCGGATGCATTATCCTTACATCAGGATTTGCATTGTCCAGGAATGATTTGTCAAGAATATAAACCCCTTTCACCTTCTCATAATCTGCTTTGCTTGGGAATCTTTCTTTTTGTATCCTTGTAACATATAGAATATCAAGTTCCTTGCTTACTTTACTCAAATCACGTTCCTCAACATACTCTACGCCTCTTTCTTTCAGCTCATCAAGGTCTTTCTGAGGCATCTTCAGTGCGTCAGGAGCAATAAAATACATCTTTGCACCAAAATGCGACATTGCATATGCCAATGAGTGCACTGTCCTGCCATATTTTAGATCACCGAGAAAGCCGATATTAAGCCCTTCAAGCTTTCCTTTTGATTTTTTTATTGTGAATAGGTCAAGCATGGTCTGTGTTGGGTGCTCATTAGCTCCATCACCACCATTAATAATAGGAATATGAACAGCATCAGCAGCTATCTTTGCACTGCCCTCTTCAGGATGCCTCATAACTATAACATCACAGAAACCCTCGATAACCTTCATGGTATCATTAAGTGTCTCTCCCTTTGCAGTTGAAGTAGTGCCTACTTCTGAAAAGCCTATTACATCTCCACCCATTCTGTGGATTGCAGATTCAAAACTCAGTCTAGTCCTTGTAGAAGGCTCAAAGAAGAGTGTAGCAACAATCTTTCTTTTCAAAAGCTCAGAATACTTATCCCTATCTTTGTGGATTTTTTCAGCTACAGAAACTACATGCTCTAGCTCCTCTTTTGTAAAAGCTCTTATTGAGACAACGTCTCTGTTTTTGAATTCCATCCCCATAAAGAAGGACTGCAGTGCATGTATTTAAACTTTTTCATAAAAACCTTGTTTTTATGAACACTCAAAAATCGAAGATTTTTGTATGTTTTCATAAAACCTTTTATACTCTATAAAACTACCCTTTGCAATATGAAAGAGGCGTTGTATTGGAAAAAAGAGGGAAAATCTGTAAGATGCGAGCTCTGCCCGCATAACTGTCTGATTAAAGAAGATGGCAAAGGATTCTGTGGTGCAAGAAAGAACATTAAAGGCAAACTCTTTTCATTAGTCTATGCAAACCCCTCATCACTTGCTGTTGATCCAATAGAAAAAAAGCCATTATATCATTTCCTGCCAAACTCAAAATCATTCTCAATAGGCACTTTCGGATGCAATCTATTATGTCTGCACTGCCAGAACTACGAGATATCAAGAGAAGATCCTGAAAAGCACTCTGCAGATGTATCCCCTGCAAGAATAGTTGAATTAGCAATTAATGAAGGGTGCAAGTCTATATCCTATACATACAATGAGCCAACAATATTTTTTGAGTACATGATTGATACTGCAAAGCTGGCAAAGAGAGCAGGATTAAAAAACATAATTGTAAGCAATGGATACATAAACCAGAAACCTTTGAAAGAACTCCTTAAGCATATTGATGGAGCAAATATAGACCTGAAATCATTCAACAATGATTTCTACAAAAAGATTTGCTCTGCAGAACTTGACCCTGTTTTAGAAACACTAAAAACACTGAATGAATCAAAGGTTTGGTTTGAAATAACCAATCTTATAATACCCACAAAGAACGATAACATAGATGAAATAAAAGAAATGTGCAGCTGGATTAAAACAAATCTTGGAACAGAGCATCCCTTGCATTTCTCTGCATTCTTCCCAACACACAAACTTAGAAATGTTCCGCCAACAACAGAGCAGATTCTCCACAAAGCAAGAGATGCAGCTTTGGATAGTGGATTAAAGCATGTATATATTGGCAATGTAAGAACAGATACAAACACTATGTGCCCAAAATGCAAGAAAGTAGTGATTGAAAGAGCGTATTTCACAGCGCATTCAAAACTCAAGAATGGAAAATGCCCAAATTGCAAAGAAAAAATAGCCGGTGTATTCTAAACCCGCTTATACTTGTCTTCTAATCTGACAATATCGTTTTCATCGAACTCGCCAAAAGAAATCTCCATTATCTTTACAGAAGAACCCTCTGTTCTGATTCTGTGTTTGGTTTCAACAGGAATAACAAACTCATCTCCTTCTTTTGCTTTGTGATCTTCTTCGCCAATCACAATGATGCCTTCTCCAGCAACAACTCTCCAGAATTCTTCTCTGTGATGGTGGTACTGCAGGCTTAGTTCCTGGTTTGCATCAACACTTAGTATCTTAACCGTGCACTTTTGATTCAGACAGAACTGCTCAAACTTGCCCCAGGGTCGCTTTTCGGTGTATTTTTCCATGTTAAATACTAGAATATGGCGAATTTATAAATTTTGCTCTAATACTGGGATTTCACTAGGGCAAACAAAAATTTTTTAAACCTGCTATATCTTCAAGATTACCATGGATATCAAAGATAGAGTTTCAGACGGAGCATTTTTTTGTAGTATGGTGCTGGAAGTAATTGGATCACCAGCAGAATATGTAGATACCACTCTTACAGATGTAATCAAGCAGCTCAAAGAGGCAGAGGGTGTAGAAATCACCAAGGAGACATTCAACAAAGCAGAAAAGCAGGACAAACACTTCACAGCCTTTGTAGAGCTGGAGATACTATTTAAGGATGTTTCAACTATGCTGGGCATATGCTTTGACTACATGCCTTCTTCAATAGAGATTATAGAGCCAGAGGACCTACATACAAAATCAAAGAATTTGACAGACTGGATGAATGATCTGCTTGAAAAGCTTCATACAGTTGACATGCGCCTTAAAAACGCAAATGCATCAGGCATTGTTCTTGAGAAGAACGCAGATGCTTTGCTAATGAACATACTTCGTTTGCTTCTCAAAGATGGTGCAAAGACACCATCAGAACTCACACCAGACATTGGCGTGGCTGAAAAGCAGCTTATTCCGTTCCTTGAAAGATTCACCAAAATGGGTATAATGGAAAAAGATGGTGAAAAATATTCTATGAAAAATGGTTGAGGAAAAAAGCAAGGAACTTGAAGCATTATTGTTTTCTTCAGGCAGAGCAATGCCTACTGAGGAACTCTCAAGACTGTGTAAGATGCAGGTTGAGGATGTAAACAGCGCACTTTCAGTTCTAAGGGATGAGTATGAAGCAAAGGCTTCTCCAATTATCCTGCTCAATGAGGGAACTGCATGGAAACTAACTGTTAGAGAGCGTTATCTTAATCTTGTTCAGAAAATAGTTGTTGAAACAGAGCTTCCAAAATCAGTAATAGAAACACTATCTGTTATTGCATGGAAAGCGCCTGTTCTGCAGGCAGACATCATACGAATAAGAACAAACAAAGCTTATGATTACATAAAGCAGCTCGAAGAGCAGGGTTTTATCTCAAGGCAGAAGCATGGAAGAACTCAGTTAATCAAGCTTGCTCAGAAATTCTTTGAATATTTTGATCTTAGAGGGAAAGAGAACCTGCAAGATATGTTCAAAGAGACTCAAGAGACATCGCAAGAAACTCTTCAGCAGCAAAAAGCAGACATGATAAAGAAAGCAGAGGACGAAAGGGCTAAGATGCTGAAAGAAGCAGAGACTACGCCAATAGAAGGTCAGGCACAAAGAAGACTGGAGATCGATGAGATAAGGAAAAAGGAACTTGAAGAGCAGAGACAGGAAGCACAAAAAGCTTTGGAGCAACCAGCAGAAGAAGCTGAAGAAGAGCCAGCAGAAACAAAAGAAGCAGCAGAAGAAACTCCTGTAGAACCAGCAGAACCTGCACCAGAACCTGAACCTGAGGAAGCAGCAGAAGAGCCTGCACCAGTTGAACCACTAGAACCTGAAGAACCTGTGCCAGTTGAACCTGCAGAGCCTGAAGTAGAACCTCCTGAACCAGCACCAGAGCCAGAACCTGAACCAGAGGAACCAAAAGAGCCAGAGCAAGCTCCTGAAGAACCCGAGGAAGAACGAAAAAATGCTTCTTCTTAGATGCCCTAAGTGCCATCATCAGATGAAATATCAGCCTGCAGATCCTATTCTAACCAATAAAATCAAGCGCTGCGTATACTGTGGAAGAAGCTTTAAGGTCACTGAAAACATCATCAAAACCAAAACTATTTAAAGACTTATTCTTTCTCATTTATAGACGATAAATGAGTGAAACAGTAGACGAAAAACAGGAGCGAATTCTACCTCGAGGAATTGAGGATGAGATGAAAGAGTCTTATCTAGACTATGCTATGTCAGTTCTTGTTTCCAGAGCTTTGCCAGATGCCCGTGACGGCCTAAAGCCGGTTCACAGAAGGGTTCTTTACACAATGCATCAGCTGGGTTTGCTTCATAACAAGCCGTTCAGGAAGTCAGCAACAATTGTTGGTAACTGTATGGCGCGCTGGCACCCACACGGCGATGCATCTATTTACGATACTTTAGTCAGAATGGCTCAGGACTTCTCTTTGAGATTCCCGCTTGTAAAAGGCCAGGGAAACTTCGGAAGCGTAGACGGGGATTCAGCAGCAGCGATGAGATACACCGAAGCGAAGCTAGCAAAGATTGCAGAGGAACTCCTGAAAAACATAGAAAAGAACACTGTTGATTTTGCTCCAAACTTTGACGGCAGTGCAAAAGAGCCAACAGTTCTTCCATCAATGTTCCCTAATCTTCTTGTTAACGGCAGCTCAGGAATTGCTGTTGGAATGGCAACAAACATTCCTCCACACAATTTCGGAGAGGTTGTTAATGCAACAATTGCCCAGATTGATAATCCTGAGATAGATATCAACGAGCTAATGCAGCACATTAAAGGTCCTGATTTCCCGACAGGAGCTCAGATCCTTGGCACAGAGGGAATAAAGAATGCATACAGGACAGGCCGGGGTATTGTGAGAGTGCGAGCAAAGACATTCTTTGAGGAATACAAGGGCCATAACAGAATCATTGTTTCAGAGATTCCTTTCCAGGTAAACAAGGCCACGATGATTGAGGAGATTGCAGATTTAGTGAGATTAAAGAAAATCATTGGAATTGCTGATCTGCGTGATGAATCAGACAGAGAAGGAATAAGGGTTGTTATTGATCTGAAAAAGGATGCAAATAAGGATGTTGTTCTTAATCAGCTGCTAAAGCACAGCAAGCTGCAATCAACATTTGGCATAAACATAATTGCTCTTGTAAATAATCAGCCAAGGACACTAAACCTTAAGCAGATCATAGTATGCTTTATTGATCACAGAAAGAATGTTGTAACCAGGAGAACACAGTTTGAACTGGAAAAAGCAACAGAGCGCGCTCACATTCTAGAGGGCCTGATAACTGCACTGAATAACATTGATGAAGTGATTGATGGAATAAAGAAGTCAAGAGAGGTAGCAGAAGCTAAGAAGTTCCTTATGGATAAATTCAGCCTAACAGAAAAACAGGCTGTTGCAATCCTTGAAATGAGACTTCAGAAGCTTGCTTCATTAGAACAGGAAAAAATAAAGACAGAGCACACAGAGTTGCTGGAACTAATCAAAGAGCTCAAGGAAATTTTAGCATCCGAGAAAAGGATACTGGAAATAATCAAGCAGGAGCTTGTAGAACTCAAAGAGAAATATTCTGATGGAAGGAGAACAGAGATTTCAGCTGCTGTTGAAGAGGTAATTAATGTAGAAGACCTCATCAAGCCAGAAGACATGGTTGTTACTATCTCGCATGCAGGCTACATCAAGAGGACTCCTGTAGCAACATACAGGCAGCAGCATCGTGGCGGAAAAGGCGTTATCGCTGCAACAACAAGAGAAGAGGACTTTGTTGAGCACCTCTTTATTGCAAACACGCATTCATACATACTATTTTTTACAGATCAGGGTGTTGTGCACTGGTTAAAGGTTCATCAGATTCCTGAAGCAGGAAGACAGGCATCAGGAAGGCCAATAGTAAACCTTCTGCAGCTTGAAAAGGAAACAATCAATGCATTTGTTCCTGTAAAGAAATTCGATGAAGAGCACAATCTGATAATGGCCACAAAGAAGGGCACAGTAAAGAAGACAAACCTAATGCAGTACTCAAGGCCAAGACGCGGTGGTATAATCGCAATAACGCTTGAAGAAGATGATCGCTTGATTGGTGTTGGCTTGACAGACAACACAAAGCAGATCATTCTTGCAACAAGAAACGGACTTGCTGTTCGCTTCAAAGAACAGGATGTTAGGCCAACCGGTCGTTCTGCAATGGGCGTTAGAGGAATAAGGCTAAGAGAGGATGATGAAGTAATTGGCATGGTTGTTGTTGAGCCAAAAAAGACCCTGCTTACAGTAACAGCAAAGGGTTATGGAAAAAGAACACCAGTAGAAGACTACAGACTGATTAACCGTGGCGGATCAGGTGTTATAAACATCAAGATAACTGATAAGAACGGAAAAGCAGTTTCAATAAAGCCTGTCACAGATGACACTGGCATGATATTCATAAGCAAGCAGGGCATAATCATAAGAATGGCTGCAAAAGACATCTCAACAATAGGAAGAAACACCCAGGGTGTCAGAATAATGCGCCTCGGAGATGGAGATATCTTAGTAGCAGCAGCCCGCGTTATAAAAAATGATTAGCAAAGCTTTTTAACATGTTTCTTATTCACAATTTTCTATGAAAGGAGCGCTTATCACCCACAAGGGTGCAGAGGATATTGCAGCAAAAGAAGTCAAGGAGATGATCAAAGCAGACTCCACAATACAGGATTCTATAGTACTCTTTGAAACAACAGCAGAAAATATCTGTACGCTGTGCTACAAATCACAATCAGCTTCAACAGTTCTCCAGCTACTCTTTGAATTCAATGTAGACAAGAACCTTGAGAAAACAGTTGAAACAATAAAGAAAAACCTAAAGCCGCTAAACGAATACATTGATGAAAAGCAGACCTTCATGGTTGCCTGCAAACGTCTTGGAACACATGATTTCAACAGCCAGGACTTGGCTGGAAATATCGGAGCAGAGGTAAAAGCATCACTAAAGAACGAGATAAGCCTCAGAAAACCATCTTTAACATTCCTAATATACATCTTTGAAGACAAAGGCTACTTTGGAATAGACTATGCAGGAATAGATCTAAGCAAACGTGATTACAACATCTTTCCGAACTCAAAATCAATCAAAGCAACCTTAGCATACGCAATGTTAAGAATTTCTGGCTACAAAAAAGGAGAAATAATCATGGATCCTTTTGCTCGCTCAGGAACAATACCTATTGAAGCAGCGCTTTTCTCACTAAACTATCCTGTGAATTACTACAGAAAAGAATCTTTGGCATTCACAAACTTCAAATTTCTTAAAATAAAGAAGGATTTCTTTGAAAAGATAGATGCAAAAATTCTGGAAGAAAAAAAGAAGATGATTCACTGCCTTGACTCAAACATGAGAAATCTCAGGGCAGCAGAAAAGAATGCAAAAATTGCAGGTATTCAGAAAGCTATCAATTTCAGCAGAATAGCTGCAGAATGGCTCGATGCAAAATACAAAGAAGATGCTGTTGACAGGATAATAGCAAACCCGCCTGCTCCTTCGAAAAGAATAAGGGAAAGCGACATTGCAAAGGTCTACAATGAACTATTCTACCAGGCAGAATATATTCTTAGAAAAACAGGAAAGGTAGTTCTGATAGCAAAAGACCTTCCACTTCTGGAAAAATACGCCAAGAACCACAAATGCAAGCTCACAGAGCAAAGACAGATCATTTCTGGCAAGGAAACCTTCCCAATAGCAATCTTTGAGAGAGCTTAGCATAAACTTTATAAACTTTCTAGTAGTCACATTTCTAAAATGGGTTTTGAAGAACTAGGTTTTCAAGGCGATGCTCGCATTATGACCGGTGAAAAAATAAGGCTTATTCCAAAAGATCATGGAGAAGCAGTTAAAAAAACTACATCAGATCCTATTTACAAGCTACCTCTTGAAAATATGGCAAATGTATTAACAAGATTAAGAGAACAAAATAACAGTGTAGCAGTTCGTAAGGTTGAGGAACTGATTGATAATTCATACTGTCCAGTAACAGGAGGAAAGCACGCTTGGGATTACAAAGCCAAAGAACTCCGGCCAGGAGATGAAATTAAATGTTCAGAATTAGTACCAGTAACATGCACTGAATGCAATTTTAGTTATGAGATATGAGGAGGAACAAAAATGAAAGAACACCAATCAAAATCAGAACCTTTAACACCTGCTGACGCATTAGAGAATATTCCTAAAATTTTAGAAGCACTGCCTACTATTGTTTCAGAAGCCAATGAAGGGCGTTCTGATACACTTAGTTATGCAATCCATGATCCTAATGAAGTAAAGGTTACTTATATGGGTCTCTTTGAGAATTATGTTGATGTTATGAAAAACCTGAGAGCTAAATTAAGAGAAGAGCATGACTTAAATGGTATATATGATAACAAAGCTTCAGATTCAATCCATAAATCAATGCAACAGTTAGAGCAAGAAATGGCCTTAATGCCATGTCCTAAAGGCGGGGAGCATATATACCATTCTAGCCCACTTCATCCACCAGGTCAGCAGATAGCTTCAGACCCTATGGAAAAGACCTGCACTAAATGTGATTTTAGTTATTGGATATAAGGTAAATGACACAACAACAACCTCAGGTAGAATCTGAAAATACTGAATTTAATTATGGTTCTTGGAAGTATCGTTATGAATCAATGAAGCTAGGATTTAAGTTTGCACTAGAAAATGAGAATGATGAAATGAGGGAGGAGTTTGGTGCTGCAGTCTGCAGGCTTGAGCAGGAAATCCAGGATTCTCCTTGTCCAGATGGGGATAGTCATGTATGGAGAATTGGCAATAAAATAACATCTGATGATGATCCTAAGGATCTTTTCTGTATGAACTGCCTTTTGGACTACATCACTGAGCCTGATGCTAAACAATATTCCAATAAACCTTAAATACTCTTTATTACATTCTTGTGTTATATGAAGGCAAGACGTGAGTACATTGCATTGGCAGGGATTTTCTTAGTTGTGCTTCTATTCCGGCTTTATTTTGCATTCCAGACGCAGTACTTTTCAAGCGATGCATATTTTGATTACAGGCAGGTTGAAAACATACAGAACACATTTCTTCCAATCTTTAAGGACCCTCTGAACTTCAGCCAGATCTTTTTCATGCCTGTTTTCCATTACATCCTGGCAGCATTTACCTTCATTGCTCCACTATCCATTGTATTAAAGGTTGTCCCTAACATATTTGCATCATTTTTGGTAATTATTGTATATTTCATTGCTTTGAAAACAACAAATCACAAAGGAGCAGCTTTGTTTTCAGCATTTGTAGCTGGCTTTATCCCAATATTTGTTAATAAAACACTGAACAGTATCTCTATTTTCTCATTTACAATCCCATTGACGTTTTTCCTGATTTACTGTTTTATGAATATTCCAAAGAAAAAATTCATTTTGCTGTTTATAGCAGGAACGCTGTTCCTTACATTCACGCACACAACAGCCTTATTGCTTGTGTTAGCACTCATGCTTTATCTTGTGCTTGTTAAAATAGAGGGCATTAAGACTGACAGGACAGAGTTTGAGTTAATACTATTCTCTGCATTGCTAAGCCTGTGGCTGACTTTCCTTGTTTTCAAGCAGCCGCTTTTAGTTCATGGCTTGGCAGTTTTCTGGCAGAATATGCCAGAGTCAATTCTTGTCAGCTTCTTCAAAGAATTTAATATTCTTACAGCAATATACATGATAGGCATCATTCCGTTCCTTGCAGGGTTCTATGTAATTTACCTTTACATCTTAAGGGAGAAGGACAAGCACATCTATCTTTTCACGAGCTTTGCACTATCCATCTTGCTTCTTTTGTGGCTTAAGGTAATCCGGATGGACATTGGCTTAATGTTCTTAGGAGTAATTCTTGTACTTCTTTTCAGCAGGTTTTATCAGCTCTTCTTTGTTTATCTCAAGAAAACAAAGGTCTCAAAGTACAGCAGCCTTTTCGTTGTTTTGTTCGTAGTCCTGTTTATCCTGTTATCTGTTGTTCCATCAGCTGATTATGCGCAAAAGGCAGTCAATAAAGCACCTTCAGAATATGAAATACAAGCTTTGGAGTGGTTAAGTATGAACTCTGAGGAAGACGAAATAATACTTTCATCGCCTGACTACGGTTTCCTCATTTCAACAATCGCGAAAAGAAAGAATATCGTAAGCAGCAACTTCCTGCTTGCAGATGATTCTGAGCAGCTCTACAGCGATGTAAGAACCATATACACAACATCTTCAGAAATCGAGGCAATAAATCTGCTGAATAAATACAACACAGACTATATGCTACTCACAACGAAAATACTGTCTGATTACAACATAGAGGGTTTCTCATATGTAGATGATAAGAACTGCTTTGAGCTTGTCTTTGACAATAAGGATGCCCAGATCTATAAATCACTTTGTCAAGTAGAAGTAAAATGAAATATCTAAAACCAATACTTGTTGTACTTTTGGCCTTGATAGTTTTGGCAGCACCTCCTGTTTTCAGACTCGTTTATCATGATAATCTGCTTATTGGTGAGGAACCGTACTATCATGCAAGGATTGCACAGCAAATTTCAGAAGATACAGACACTCTGATCTATGATGAGCGTATAATACAACCCACGCTATATCACTATATGTTGTTTGCATCAAGCAACATAGTTGGCATAGAGAACGCATCAAGGCTTCTGCCACTCCTCTTCGGGGTGCTTTCAGTTGTCTTGTTTTATTTCCTGCTTAGGAAGCTTGGTGTTGACAAGGAAAAAACATTCATAATTTCATTACTTCTTGTAATATCTCCTGCATTTATCTACACATTTGTCTTTTCAACACCTCACGCTTTATCTGTTTTAATCATACTTTTAGGCATGTTCTTAATATCATTCAGAAAAACAACTTGTACAGTGATAGCTTTTGTGTTGTTCGCATCCCTTCTATTCTTCAATACATTCAGCATATTGCTGGCTTTAGTGATTCTAGGTGCATTAGTTATCAACAAGGGAAAAGAAAAATTGCTCTTCCTTTTCTTTATGATGGCGCTCCTTGTGGCTTCGCTATTCTATTTTATATCACTGAACAAGCCATTTGTTGAATTTTCATCAGATCTTGGCGCATTGATTGGATTTGGCATATTCACTTTGGTTTTGTCGGTATTAGGTCTTCTGGTTACATGGGACCAGCGCTCAAAGCTGCTTGTAATCTATTCTCCGTTGATATTTTTGTCTGCAGCAGTATTCTTCTTTGGCAGCTTTGTACACATCTATCTGAATTTTTTCCTGGCAATTCTTGTAGGCTATGGCATAAGCTACATATTGAAGAGAAAATGGAGGGTGACTTTGATAAGAAACCTTACGTTAGTTATACTCATTTGCGGCCTTGTTTTCTCTGCAGTATCATACACTGCAAGAATATCAGGAGCTGAACCTGACAGTAATATTGTAGATAGCCTGCAATGGCTCAACAGCCAGGAACATGGCACTGTCTTGTCGCACCACTCAAATGGATTTTGGATACAGAACATTGCAGGAAAAAAGGTTATAACAGATGGATTAACTGGAAGAAGTGAAAGAATCATTGATTCAGACTCGATCTTTGCCTCAAGAACCCTTGATAACACAAAAGAGCTGCTAAATAAGTATGATGTTAAATACATTTGGATAGATAATGCAATGAAAAAAGGGGAAGTATGGCGCAAAGACAAAGAAGGACTCCTTTTCCTTTTCAGAAACAATGAGACCTTTAGCAGGGGATACTCGAACAATAATATTGAGATCTGGTACTATCTAACTTAAGATGATAAAAACCAAAGAAAACATAATCGTCGCATGCATTATTGCTCTTTTTCTTGCGATTAAGATACCTTTCTTTGTAAAATATAATATGATCTGGTGGGATGGTGCTGTTTTTATTGGAATTGGAAAATATATTGCATCATTAGGCTCTGTTGGCCTTTGGGAGCCCGCAAGGCCCCTTGGATTATCACTTATTTTTGGCCCGATATGGCGTCTCGGCTTTGATGCAGTTATATTTGCACAGATTATCGAAATTTTATTTGCAGCAGGAAACATATTCCTTGTTTACCTGATAGGAAAAAAGCTTTTTTCAAGAAACATAGGGCTTATTGCATCAGTTTTGCTTGCTTTTACACCTCTTTTCTTCTTTACTAGCACAAAGGTTTACTCAGGAATTCCCTCGACATTCTTTGCACTGCTTGCATTTTACTTTTTCATCAAAAAAAGAAGCATTCTTGCAGGACTTTTCGTAGGAATTTCATTTATGTTCCGATTTCCGCAGGCACTTTTATTCATTGCATTGATTATTGCAATTTTACTTAACAAGGAAAAGCTAAAAGCAAAGGTAAAATCTCTTCTGCAGTTTTCGGTACCTTTCTTCCTGATACTTTTGTCATTCTTTATATTCAATATCTTCATGTATAAAGACCTGAACATTATTCTCGCAGCTCTGCATCCATTTTTAATAGGAATCACTCAACCGAGTCATACAGTCTATACTGTTGCAAACAATTTTTCTTATTACTTTGTAGAGCTGTTTAAACAGAATCCCTTATTTCTATTCGCAATACCTGCTTTGTTTTTCAGAAAAAGAAATAACAAAGCTCTTTTGATTGTCCTTGCATTATTCCTTTTATTCTTCATTTTATTCATGAGCAAGCTGGAAAGATTTTCACTCATTTTCCTGCCTTACATCTGTCTATTGGCAAGTTTTGGCATTTACCAGGTATTTTTGTTTTTGAGAAAACAAAAGTACGCAAAAATAGCTTATGCTCTGTTAATTGCATACGTAGCTGTGTCATGCATTGTTGTTGTTGCTCAGGACATTGAGTTTTACTCTTTTGGGGAACCTCCTGTTGTGCGCGAGTTCTACACAAGCGAAGCATTACTCAATGCAGAGGGTTACATTCTTACAACAGATCCTGTTCCTGCAGCATTTACAGACAAAAAATTTGTTCCGTACTATGAGAATCCTTGGGAGGCAGAAAGAATCTATGACGAATACGGAGAGAATGCTGCTGCAGTCATCTACACCCCGCACTTTTTTCCATGTGAAAAGTTTGGCGAGGACTGTGAGGATGTAAAAGCTTCTCTTTTTGAGCGCATAAAAAAAGAAAAAACTCAAGTTCTTTACAAGAAATATGATTCCCAAGAGTTCTATCTCTTTACTTAAACATCATCTTTTTCTTACTTTAACAAAGTCTCCAAGTGTAAGACCCTCGTCTGTTGTCGTTGTTCCTTTCTCGAGTGTCTCCTCGTGTTGCTCAACAAGACTTATTCTTAGAAATCGTTCGAGTTTTCTTGCCAAATCGAGGTCTGGCTCAAAACTTCCTGTTTCCATCTTATGAATCAGGGACTCTTTTTCTGAGATTGATTTTGCAAAGTCTTTCTGCTTTAGGCCAAGTTTCTCTCTTTTACTCCTTATTCTTTCTGCATAGTCTTCAACAATAACCTGGATTATTTCTTTCTCAGGTCTCCTGAAAACTGCTCGCTGTTCCTCTTTTATTTCCTCTGGTTTCTTGACCTTTCCAGTTATCTTTCCGAATTTGCTGCAGCTTTCGCACACAGTGAGCTCTGTGTCTTCGACTATTGCCTTGACATCTGCTTCTGCCCCACACATCTCGCAAATCATTCTGCAATAAGAAACAGAATCAGAATATAAAAACTTTTTCACACAGAGGTAATCATTACATTAACCCGTCTGCTTCGGGGCCCATCAAACTCAACAAACATGATTGCCTGCCATGTCCCAAGATCAAGCTTGCCATCTTTTATGTGTATTGTCTCGCTGGGTCCAAGAATAGATGCTCGTATGTGTGCAGCAGCATTATTGTCAACATCATCGTGCTTATAGTCATCATGCTCTGGTATTGCCTTGTTAAGAGCCTTTAGTATGTCTCCCTTGATGTTTTGGTCTGCGCATTCATTAATTATCACTGCAGCGCTTGTATGCGGCACATAAACATTACACAAGCCGTTACTAACACCGCTCTTCTTCACTGCATCAGCTACTTGTTCTGTTATGTCAACAATTTCCTGCTTGCTTTTTGTTGGAACAGATATTTCTGTCATACTACTGGCCCCTCTTTACTCTGTTTTGCATCCTCAACACATTCCAGAAACTCTTGTGTCTGCTTCCACTGGCAGTGCCCCTCTATGCATTCACATCCTGTGATCTTAAAGCATCTGTATTCTTCTTTCCAAAGACAGATTGATGCAACATCTCCTGTAGTGCTGCTTGTTCCACAAATTTCTCCTGAGCACCCTCCAGTAGAGCAGTCATCATTTGTTGTACATTCAGCGTCGGGTATATTTTCTTCAGCACACCCTGTAATAAGAATAAGAAATAAAGTAATCAAAACCCATCTCATATAATCACCTCTTGAATTGATGGATCTAAAGAGTACCAGCTGTAAAATATTTTATCCTGGCATGCGTTCCATCCATTGTCACAGTCCTTCCAAATGATATGCCTTTCTTATCATTGTGGAAAGTTTTAGTGGCCTGATGGAGTTTTTCAATAGCCTGGTCTATGGATTCGTAATTACGATCGCAGTGCACTGTTGCAACAGTCTCATTGCAAACATTGTTTATATCTACATATCCTCTAAGGGATCCTAGAGACAATGGTCCGCCGTTATTTGCAAGCACAACTCTGACACCCCACTCAGATTTTCCATTATTCCTGGAGTGAACAGGCCTTACAGCATAATTCGTGTCTTCAAAAACAAAGCAGTTCCCTTCTTTTTCTCCAATAGGAGTTTTAACAAGTGCTTTGCTTGTCAATTCATGATTAGCAACAGAATCATTTAATGCAGCCACCACGTCGGATATACTTCCTGAAATCATTTCTTCATTTTTTAACATAGTCAATGCCCCCGTGTGTTTTTAAGGGGGAGAATAGCCACTGATTTAAATATATTATGGCTCTAATTCCCATATTAGCCTCACTTGAGTTTCTATGGTGCCTAACTCTGTTAGGCTCAGAAGGTTTTTTCCTCATTTTCCCTTCTCTTTCTCACTTTAACTTCTATTTACTTCATAAAAACCTTTCAAAGCCTCAATTCTAGCTATTTTAGCTCACACAAACCCCTATTTCACTCATAACCCTTCACAAAAGGCTATTTGTGAGGCTCAAATACCCCTTCTAGAGCTCACTTTAAGGCCTTTTCCTTCACAAATCCCTATACAAAGCTTTAAATAACACTCACAATCCCTATTTGGCTATGAAATCAATAGCTATTTCAGGCACACCTGGCACTGGAAAGACTGTTTTAGCTAGGGAGCTCTCACTTTTACTGGATTATACGTACCTTGATATAGGGGACTTCATAAAAACACACAAATTAGCTGAAGATTTCGACAAAAACAGGGATTGCTATATAGTAAACCCTCAAAAAGTGAGTAATAGCCTTCTAAAGGCTCTAAAAAGCTCTAAAAAGCCCCTTATATTCGACTCTCATATGTCTCACTTCCTGCATTCTTCCTATATAGGGCTCTGTATAATCACTAAATGTGACCTTAAAACCCTTAAAAAGCGCCTTGAAGCCCGTGGTTACTCTAAGGAGAAGGTCCGGGAGAATCTTGATGCAGAGATCTTTGATACATGTCTCACTGAAGCCCAAGAAGCAGGCCACAAAATTGCGGTTGTAGATACAACCAAAAAATCACCAAAAACATTAGCAAAAGAAATCAAAAAAACTTATTTCTAATTGTTTTTATTTTTTGTTAGGCACCATTTTTCTTAATCAAAATTCTTCCGAAAAATTTACAAAAATTTCGTTAATTTTCCGGATTTTAATGTCCCGTCCTTTATAAAGGGACATGTCCCGACTTGTCCCGTAATTACGGGACATGTCCCAATGTCCCTAGGGACATGTAGAATTATCTGCCAGAAATCTTAATTTTCTCTTCGCGATCAATAAAGAACCCTTTTTCCCTTGCACCAATGTGCTTATCTTTCACCTTAATTCCCTTTTTTCTTACTTCGCAAATTAAATTTCTTATGCTTTTCTCCGACTTAGAAAGGCGCATTGCAATCTCAGGATAACCTAAAGGCTTATCTGAATGGTAAAGCAGGTTTATTAGCTCAAGATTGCTTCCTTTAAATGAACTTTTATCAATGATTTCAACAGCCTTTTGCTTTTTTTCGGTTTTTTCGACTCGGGACATGTCCCGTGATATGTCCCGACTTGTCCCGGGACGTGTCCCGACTTGTCCCGACCTTGTTTTTTGAGAAATTTTTTCAGTTTTCAAAGAAAAAACATCTCTTTTTAATTCCTTAATTTCTTGTTTTAACATCAAAATTGTTGCGCTATGTGAACCAAGTTCACGATTTAGTTGCTCATGTTTTTTATCATTCAAAAGATCCTTTTGTTTGAGATAATTAATCCAAGAAAACGAAGTGTGAACATCGCCCTTTACTTTCTCAAAAGCGTGTTTTAGCACCTTGTCCAGATCATGTAATCTGTCATTGTGTACTTTGACTGTTCTGAAGATTTTCCACATTTGTGAGATTTCAATAGGGAAACTTATTTAAATAGTTTTTGTATATCTCCTTCTGCACTAGTAAAAGTGAGGCTTTATGAAGGGATTAACAGCGCTAGAACTCTCGTTTATGCTCACCGAACTGAAGGCCCTACTAGGGGCTAAGATCGACAAGGCATATCAGGACAAGAGAACGGTTTTTCTACAGTTTCACGTCCCTAATACAGGCAAAAAAATACTCAAAATAACACCTGATGCACTGCTTTTTACCGACGATAAAACCTCTTCATGTCCAAGCTTCTGCACTTCGCTTAGAAAGCACCTTGCTAATGCCCGCTTGCAGGACATAAAGCAGATAGGTTTTGAGCGCATTCTGGAGCTCATTTTATCGACGAAAGATGGCACTTTTAGACTTATCATAGAGCTCTTCAGTAAGGGCAACATTATCCTCTGCAATGATGATTACAAAATCATCGCTTTACTCGAGACACAGCACTGGAAAACCCGTGATCTCAGTCGAGGAAACACATTCAAGTTCCCAGAACCTAGGCCAGATTTCCTGAAGCTTTCAGAGGCTGAGCTGGCTTCAATCATCAAAAAATCAGATCGTCATTCAGCAGTCAAATCCGTTGCAATGGACCTTGGCTTGGGTGGGGTCTACGCAGAAGAAGCATGCCTTTTATCGACGATAAACAAGGAAAAAAAGCCTTCAGAACTATCCTCAGCAGAGCTGAAAAAGCTATGCAGTGTTCTTATTTCATTTAAAAAGAAAAAGTACAGTCCAGTGCTTGTTTTAGATGGTGAAACAGGCATTGATGCAACACCTTTCAAGCTCTCTTTTTACGACGATAAAACCATCAAAAAAGCAGAATCTTTCAGCGCAGCATTGAGCGCTTTGCCAGATGAGATTCCAAAGGAAAACAAGAATGTGGCTGAGCTAAAGCGCATCGTAGCAGAGCAGGAATCAACCATCAAAGGGCTTGAGAAGTCTATCGAAGAGAACACAGCTAAAGCAGAGCTCATTTACGAGAACTATGCCCTTGTGAAGGAGATCATCGAAGAGCTCAATAAAGCCAGAAAAAAGCTTTCCTGGGATGAAATAAAGGCAAAGCTGAAGAATCACAAGCACATAAAGCAGATAAACGAGAAAAACAGCATGGTTACAGTCGAGATCTAGTAGTAGAAATCCTTTGATGCTGCTACCTTCTTTTCTTCCTCTTTGTTACTCATTTTTCCAAATATCTCTATGAAAACGTCCTTTTCAACCTTTATTCCTGCTGCGAGAAGTATCTCTGCCAGCCTGAAGCCCTCATCAGTCCCCTTTTCGTACTCAAGAAGCTTTTTGAGCGTTTCACTGCATAGAAAGCCCTCATTTAGCTCAAGAACAATCTCTTTTCCTTTGCTATCTCTCACTTTTTGCCCTTTTGTATCGACTGTAAAGCCTTCTAGCTCATGATTGAACAGCTCAAGTCTCACCAGATCCTCAACTATGCTCTCAAAGCTATTTTCCTTGATATAGCCTGATAAATCCGCCTTCAGAAATCCTGTCAAACCCTCATTTTTGCCCTTCTGGGGCCTAAAAACCTTTCCGAGGTACTTTCCGACCTTTTGTCGTGTTCCTCGCTCTGTCCACGTATTCTGGACCAAATATGCGTAATCCCTTCCTTTGATTCTCTTTACCCTTACAAACATGTCAAAAAGTTAGGCACCAGATTATTTAAACTTTTCTAAAGTGAGAGTTCGTGAGTGGCAGCAATCCATCTAAAACCTCGTTTAAGCTCACAAATTAAAGAAAAAACAGTTTTATCGACGAGAAACTCTAAGAAAAATAAGTGATGAACAGTGATCTAGGATTCCCTCGCAAAGCGAAGTACAGCCAAGAACGTGCGCCTGCTTAACTTCTGAGTTCGGAATGGGATCAGGTGGAACCAGGCGGCTATGACCGTCCATCAAGAATCAGGAAACAACAGCCCCTTTATAAATTTTGCTGATTAAACAATGAGCTCGTCGAGCTTTTCGCATAATCCTGCGCTGCATTGTTGTCGGTTTTCCATGCGCTTTAACTCGTCAATAAGATCTCTTACAGAGTCTGTAGTATACTCCTTTTTTGGTTCATAGTATATATCTCTATCATTAACACTTTCAACAGCCTCTCTAAACTCGCATATTCCGTTCTGAACTAGTATTGCATAACGGCTCTTCTCTGTAGTTTCAAGATTAAGTCTGGTAAGCAAAATAACATCCTTTGGTCCTTCATCGTTTTCTAGGTGAACTACTGCTCGTGCATGATATTCTATCATTGGTTCCTCGCATCCTTAATCGAATGTATGTGAACCTCTTTTTCAGAACTGATATGACCCTGTAATAATCCCAGCTGTGCAAGCCTTGGAAAGATGTCATACTCTAGGCTTTTCCCAGTGTAATTGAATATACTTGGTTCTGCTACAAAGATTGGGGAGAATACCAAGTATATATCTGTTTCCCTTGGCCTCTGCATAAATTCAAGAATTCTTGTGCCTTCAACCTTTACTGTTCCTTTTTCAGAGGGTTTTGCAGCAGTTGTAAGCACAAGCGAGGCAATTGCATTCTGCTTCAGATGATGATTCCATAACTCATCAAGGTTTATCTTATCAAAAAGAATGTCACCGTAAACAACAAGGAAATTAGAACTAATCATTCCTTTAAGCAGTCTAAGCGATTCTGCTGTTCCATTTGATGTTTTTTCCTCAATATAATTTACCTTAACATCATACGCTGCTCCTTCCTTTACAATGTCAAAGATTTTGGTCAGCACATTGTGTCTTGCAACAATAAAGACCTCTTTAAAGCCGTTTTTCCTAAGTTTTTTCAGGGCAATCTCAATGACTGTTGTTTTTTTCACAGGTGCTGTTATCCTGTAATCCTTGTCACTAACCTTCAAGCCCTTTTCTTCTCCGCCAAATAGAATAACTGCCTTTTTGTTTTCTCCTAAAGAATTCTTTGCCAGGTATTCAATTGCCTGAGACCTGTTTCTGATGTAAATATTGTCCACTATTGAATCTATGTCTTTCAGCACATTATCGTCGATGGTTATGCTGATTTTCTTCTTCATAACAGCCATATAACACCCTTAGGTATATATACTTATCGGATAAGGTAAGATAAAGGTAAGATATTTAAAGAAGCAGCCTAATAAAAATGCAAAATAGTGAAGGTGATACAATGAACATAACAATGGTTGGCACTGGCTACGTTGGACTGACAACAGGAACCTGCCTTTCAAATCTTGGAAATAACGTAATATGCGTGGATATAGATGAAGCAAAGATTGAGAATCTTAAGAAGGGAATTCTTCCTATTTATGAGCCTGGATTAAAAGAGCTTGTTGATTTGAACTCAAAATCAGGCAGATTAACTTTCACAACAGACCTTAAGAAGGGTATAGATCATGCAGAGGCAATCTTTATTGCTGTAGGCACTCCAGATGACAATGGCAAAGCAAACATGAAATATGTTTATTCTGTTGCAGAGTCAATTGGCAAGAACATGAATGATTACAAGGTTGTTGTAATCAAGAGCACAGTCCCAGTAGGCACCTTTAAGGAAGTAAAGGATCTAATCAAAAAGAATCAAAAGGACCCTATTGAGTTTGACATGGTATCAAATCCAGAGTTCTTGAGAGAGGGCGAAGCTGTAAATGACTTCATGATTCCTGACAGGGTTGTCATTGGAACAGAAAGCAAGAGAGCAGAAGGAATGATGTTTTCAATATACCGGGCAATCGAGCGAACCGGAAGACCAATTCTATTTACTGACATTAAGAGTTCTGAAATGATTAAGTATGTCAGCAATGCAATGCTGGCAACAAGAATCTCGTTTATGAATGAGCTTTCACACCTCTGTGAAAAGGTCGGTGCTGACATTAAGCTTATTGCAAAGGGCATCGGCCTTGATGACAGGATTGGCCCAAGATTCCTTCAGGCAGGTGTTGGTTATGGCGGCAGCTGCTTTCCAAAGGATGTAAAGGCATTAATCGATGTCATGAAGATCAATAACTGTCCAGCAGACATACTTGATGCAGTTGACAATGTAAACACAAAACAGAAGCGCTATATGGTTGACATTGTAACAAAAGCAATGGGTGATGTTAAGGGTAAGAAAATTGCATGTTTGGGTCTTGCATTCAAGCCAAAGACAGATGATATGCGTGAAGCGCCTTCAATTGTTATAATCAATGAGCTTCAGAAGCTTGGTGCAGAGATAACAGCATATGATCCGATTGCACAGGAAGCATCAAAAGAGTTTTTCAATAATATTAAATATGAGGAGAATCCTTATGATGTTGTTAAAGACGCTGATGCAGTAATACTTGTTACAGAGTGGGACGAATTCCGTGATCTTGATTTCCAGAAAATAAAGGAAGCAATGAAGCAGCCTTTTTTCTTTGATGGAAGAAATGTTTATGAACCGTCTGAGATGACCCAGATAGGATTCAAATATTTTGGTGTAGGTAGATGAAGGTAATAATTCCGCTTGCAGGAAAGGGAACAAGGCTAAGGCCGCACACACATTCAAAGCCAAAGCCATTGATCAAGGTAGCTGGAAAAGCAGTTTTAGGCCATATTCTGGATTCACTTAAAGAGCTGAAGCCAGAGGAAATAGTCTTTATCACCGGTGATATGGATAACAAGATTAAGGATTATGTGGAAAAGAATTACGACTTCAAAACAGATTACATTAAACAGGATGATCTTATTGGTGACGGATTCGCTGTTAACCTTGCAAAGGAAAACGTGACAAGCGGTGATGTTCTAATTGTTTTTGTTGATACAATATTCAAAACAGACCTTTCAAAAATAAAGGACTTGAAAGGGGACGGTATCTGTTGGGTTAAGGAAACAGACACCCCAGAGCGCTTTGGCGTTGTTGTTCTTGAAAATGACTACATAACAAAGATTGTTGAAAAGCCAAAAGAGCCGGTTTCAAATCTTGCAGTTATTGGCCTGTACTATTTCAAGGACAGCAAGGTTTTGTTCGAAAGTCTCAATGAGATAATTGAACAGAAACGCACATCTGCTGGAGGGGAATACCGCATAGCAGACGCACTTGCTTTGATGATTGAAAAAGGAAATAAATTCGAGGCATTGTCTGCAGATGTATGGGCTGATTGTGGAAAACCAGAAACACTTTTAAGTACGAACCGTTATTTGCTTGAACACGGCCATAGTAATGACCCACATAACGGCCAATCAGTCTTTGTAAAGCCTGTTTTCATTGACAAAACAGCAAAGATTGAAAATTCAATCATTGGACCGTTTGTTTCAATCGGTGCTGGCTGTAAAATAACAAACTCAATAATACTTGAGTCGATAATTGATGATAATTCGATAGTAGAAAATGCAGCTTTGCAGAATTCCCTTGTTGGGGAAGGAGCTGTAATCAAAGACACTTTTAGAAAGCTTAATGTAGGAGATAACTCAGAGCTTAATTTTGGAAAATGAGAGTACTAATAACTGGCGGAGCAGGTTTTATCGGTAGTCACCTCTGTGAATTCCTTCTTAAAAAAGATATGAAAGTTGTGTGCATGGACAATTTCGTCACAGGAAAGATGGAGAATGTTGCACATCTTCAGGACAATCCTGATTTTGAGTTCATAAAACACGATGTATCCAACTTTATTGAGCTTGATGGTGATCTTGATTTTATTATGCACCTTGCAAGCCCTGCATCACCAATTGATTATCTTAATCTTCCAATTCAGACATTGAAGGTCGGTTCTCTTGGAACACACAATGCTTTAGGATTGGCTTTGAAGAAAAAGGCCCGCTTTTTTCTTGCATCAACATCAGAGGTATATGGCGATCCCTTGGTTCATCCGCAGCCAGAGGACTACTGGGGCAATGTAAATCCAATTGGTCCTAGGGGTGTTTATGATGAGGCAAAAAGATTTTCAGAGGCAATAACAATGGCTTATCATCGTGTCCATAAGGTTGACACGAGAATTGTAAGAATTTTCAATACATACGGTCCAAGGATGAGAAAAAATGATGGCCGTGTTATACCTGCTTTTATTGATCAGGCATTAAACAATAAACCTTTGACTGTATTTGGTGAAGGCCAGCAAACAAGATCCTTTTGCTATGTATCAGACCTTATTGAGGGCTTCTACAAGCTGCTCACATCAAAGGTAACTGTTCCTGTTAATATTGGTAATCCAAATGAAAAGACAATCTGGGAGATGGCAGAGAAGATTATTGCCATGACAGAAAGTAAAAGCACAATAACAAAAAATCCTTTGCCGGTTGATGATCCGAAAACAAGGAAGCCTAACATAAAGCGGGCAAAATCTCTTCTAAAATGGGAGCCGAAGGTTGACCTTGATGAAGGATTAAGTAAAACAATTGAGTGGTTCAAGCAAAATGAATGAGGTGTGGTTAGATGAATGATGTATGGTTTTATTCACTTATAAGCGTTTTTATCGTAAGTCTTATTTCTTTGGTAGGCATAATCGGAATGGCATTGAGCCATACGAAACTAAAGAAAATTCTCCTTCTCCTTGTCAGCTTTTCTGCTGGTACGTTATTTGGAGGAGCATTTATTCATTTGCTGCCAGAGGCTGTTGAGGAATTTGGATTCGGAATTGAGGTTTCGCTTTACCTGCTTGCAGGGATTGTCCTATTCTTTGTGCTAGAAAAAGTAATTCATTGGCGCCACTGCCACATACCAACATCAAAGGACCATCCGCATCCGCTTGCTTTTATGAATCTTATTGGTGACGGATTGCACAACTTTATTGACGGCATGATAATCGCAGGCAGTTATCTTGTATCAGTACCCTTGGGAATCACAACAACAATTGCAGTTATTCTTCACGAAATACCTCAGGAGATTGGCGACTTTGGTGTTTTGCTGCATGCAGGTTTCTCAAGAAAAAAGGCAGTTCTTTTCAATTTCTTTTCCGCACTCCTTGCAGTGGCTGGTGCTGTTTTCGCTATTATTATAGGTTCAAAGATTGAGGGCTTCTCAATGATTATTGTACCCTTAACAGCAGGCGGCTTCATCTATATTGCAGGCTCAGACCTGATACCTGAGCTAAAGAAAGAAACAGCACCGCTGAAATCATTGATGCAGCTAGCTGCCATAATCCTTGGAATAGGAGTAATGCTTCTTATGCTTCTCATGGAGTGAGCAAAACTTTTATAAATAACAGTTTTCTGCTTTTTAGTTATGAAACAAAAGAGTGCTTTAATAACCGGAATCACAGGACAGGATGGGTCATATCTTGCAGAGCTTCTTCTGGAGAAGGGCTATAAGGTTCATGGTATGATCAGGCGTTCTAGTACAGATAACTTGGATAGAATAGGACATCTAAGCGAGAATGTAAATTTTATTCAGGGCGATCTGCTTGACCAGCTTTCACTAATTAGAGCAATAGAAGAGTCAAACCCTGATGAGATCTATAATCTTGCTGCACAATCCTTTGTTCCAACATCATGGAACCAACCTCTTTTGACAGGTGAATTCACCGGCCTTGGAGTCACGAGGATGCTTGAGGCAATCCGTGCAACTGGAAAGAAAATTAAGTTCTACCAGGCATCAAGTTCAGAGATGTTTGGCAAGGTTCATGAAACACCGCAGACTGAAAAGACCAGATTTTATCCAAGAAGCCCTTATGGCATTGCAAAGGTTTATGGCCATTGGATGACCATTAATTACAGGGAAAGCTATGGCATGTTTAATTGTTCTGGAATTTTATTCAATCATGAGTCGCCACGTCGCGGCTTGGAATTCGTAACAAGAAAAATAACAAATGCTGTTGCCAGGATAAAGCTTGGACTGCAAAAGGATCTGCAGCTTGGTAATCTTGATGCACAGCGTGACTGGGGTTACGCTGGTGATTATGTAAAATTAATGTGGCTTATGCTTCAGCAGGACAAGCCAGAAGACTTTGTGATAGGTACAGGAAAGATGCACTCTGTAAGAGATTTTGCAGATAATGCATTCAGTTATGTTGGCCTTGATTACAATGATTATGTTAAAGTTGATAAGTCCTTGATAAGGCCTGCAGAGGTTGAGAAACTTTGTGCAGACCCTTCAAAGGCAAAAAAACTTCTTGGTTGGAAACCAACCGTTTCTTTCAAGGAACTTGTAGAGATGATGGTTGAGTCTGATTTAAAGATCTGGAAGGAAAATAAGAACAGAACTTAAAATGAAGTCCCTAATCACTGGTGTTGGCGGCTTTGTAGGACCTCATCTTGTTAACCAGCTTGTTTCTGAAGGAGATACTGTTTTTGGATTTGACAGAAATAAGAGTGAAATAAAGAACTGTGAAACATATTCCTGTGACATAACAAACAAGGCAGATGTTCTCGATAAGATAATAAAAATAAAGCCTGACAAAATTTTTCACTTAGCAGGGCAGTCTTCTGTTGAAAAGAGCTGGGATATCCCTGACATAACAAAAAAGGTTAATGTTGAGGGAACGAGAATCCTGCTTGATGCAGTAATCAGGGCAAAGATTTCTCCGAAGATACTTATTGTATCATCTGCAGAGGTCTACGGCTCTCCAAAAAAGACTCCAATAAAGGAAACGCAGCCAGTGAATCCGGAAAGCCCTTACGCAGAGTCAAGGGTTGAGCAGGAAAAGCTTGCAATGGAATACTACAAAAAAGGTTTGCACATAATAATCTCAAGAAGCTTTAATCATTCTGGACCTAACCAGCCTCCAGTTTTTGTCTGCTCAGACTTCGCAAAGCAGATAGTGGAAATTGAGCGCAACAACCAGGAACCAATAATGCATGTTGGCAATCTTGATGTGAAACGAGACTTCACTGATGTAAGAGATGTTGTTATTGCATATTCATTAGCACTGAAAAAAGCACCTTTTGGTGAAATCTATAACATCTGCTCTGGAAACGCACATTTTATAAGAGAACTTTTAGGAATTCTTATCTCAAGTTCAAAGATGGATATCCAGGTAAAGCAGGAAGAGGATCGAATAAGGGAAAAGGATTCACCAATTCTCGAAGGGGACAACTCAAAATTCAAGGCAGCGACAAACTGGAAGCCAAAGATACAGGTTGAATCAATGCTCAAGGATATTCTCGAATACTGGCGAAACAACTAGTTCTACAAAGTATTAAATACCTGTTTTCCAGATAATGCTTCATGAAAGAGGTTAAGATAGTTTTTTTAGTAATAGCACTGCTTATCGCAAGCCTATCAGTCCATGCTGCAGGAAAAACATATTTTGAATGCTCACTTTCTTATGAGGATCCTGATCCAAGCGGATTTCAGGAAGGTGAAGACTGGATTTCTTCTAGGTCGGACAATTACCCCTGTGAACTAGGTAGATGGAATGGTGTTGATTCCTCAGGAAATGAAGAAAATGGAGGAGATATCAGACTTGCAAAAGACCCGACAGATTCAAGCAGGCTTTGTATGGAGTTTGAGTTGACAAATTCAGATTCCAGACCATTAAGCTCTAGTCAGCACACCAAGCTGTGGGATACAGCTGATAAAAGATGGGCAGACCAGTACAATGTAGAGGAGGCGTATTATTATGCTGAGGTGTATATGCCAGAGCTATATGATTATTATGCAAACATCATGCAGTGGGGTGCCTGGAGTGGGGAGCAAAAGTCAATGCCCATGCTTAAGATTACAGCGAGAAATGAGAACAACCAGATGTTGCTTAGGTTTACTAACAAATGGTGGGGTGGCTCCACTTATACCTATTCAAAGGATCTATCAGAAATCCCGCTTGGCCGTTGGGTGCCAATAGAAGTGTATATCAAAGAAGGTTCAGACTGGACAACAAATGATGCAGAGGTTAAGGTTTGGATTGATGGTAAACTAAAGCATGACAGCAGGGCTGAGGGAAAGGGTGTCCATGCTCGGAATTGGCATACAGATGAAAGCGAGGGTGGTTTAAGGCATGGTTTTGTCTGGTCAATCAATAATTATGCAAGTCCATCAGAACCAAAAGGAACAAAGCTTTACTGGCGTAACGTAAAGGTTACATCTGAACAACAATCTGTGTTACCAACACCAGAACCAATTGATACATATTATGTTGCTAAGAACGGCAATGATGGCAATCCAGGAACAAAGGATGAGCCCTTTAAGACAATTAATAAAGCACTTAGAACAGTAAGTGAAGGAGATACAATAATTCTTAGAGGCGGGACATATCCTGAGCGAATTTATACTAAGACCTCAAGACTTACTATTAAGAATTATCCAGGTGAAAAACCAGTTATTGATGGTGAGTACACGCGTCCAACAGGACGATATGGTGGCTTAATTCAGGCATCCGACGCAGATGGACTTACTTTAATAGGCCTAGAAATTAAGAATAGTGCTGAGTATGGAATTGTAATACAAAGAAGTGAACATGCAAAAGTTATTAATTGTATTATTCACAATACTAGAGGAGGTGGAGTTTGTATTGAACAATTTAGTAATCACTATTTATTAGAAGATTCAGAAATATACAATCATAATCAACATTATGTTAATGGAATTGTTCCTGAAGATCATGCTGCGTGGGGTAGCGCTTTTTCTAATGGTTTAGGTCGTACTGCAGACCATCAGCTAGCGCCAAGTAATTATGGAATAATTCGTGGAAATAAAGTTCATAGTGGGTGGGGCGAAGGAATAACATTACTTCATACTAAAGGAAGTGTTGTAGAAAATAATATTGTTTATGATAATTTTGCTATGCAAATATATGTAAATTGGGCACAAGATTCAATTGTTAGAAACAATGTAGTGTATGCATCAAAAGATAGGGAGTTTAATAGAGAAAAGAACTGGCCTGGGAATTGCGGTCCAGGCATAAGCGTTACAAACGAAAAGCCAAGTGAGACTCCTGTAGCACCTATTGAGGGTTATGGAAATAATGTAGAAATTTATAATAATTTAATTGCAGACACTCCTAGAGGGATCTTGCTTTGGAGTGCGTATCCTGAATATATTCCAAAAGGTATAAAGATTTATAATAATGTAGTTGTTGAATCATATCAAGATTATCAAAAAGGCACGCCACACTTACTAGTTATTGGAAGCCAGTTTACTGATGTAATTGTTAAAAATAACATCTTTCTTCAGACATCTGGCGAAATAGCAAATGTTCCGCCTGGACTGGATTTCTCACATAATCTCTGGAGTAAAACACCTGATGCAGATGCAAGAGGCGTAGGTGATATAATTGCTGATCCAAAGCTTCAGAAGATGACTGGCTGGAATAATATTGAATCTGGTGGTCATAATGTTGATTGGTGGAGACTAATGGAAGGTTCGCCTGCAATTGATGCTGGCACTTCTGTCCTTGTTTCAAGCACAGATTATGATGGTAATACCCGGACTGTCCCATATGACATCGGCGCTTTTGAGTATATTTCTGTTCAGGTTCTGGAATGGGATATTAATCAAGATGGAACTGTTAATATTCTTGATTTGATCAGGGTTGGTCAGCGCATGGGGCAATCAGGCGGTGCAGAGGATGTCAACAATGATGGCACAATAAACATCCTTGATATGATTCTGGTTGCTCAGCATCAAGGGTAAAACAAAGTTTTAAATATCAAGTTCTCTAAGACAACTTTATGAAAGAGGTTAAGCTAGTTTTTTTGGTATTAGCACTACTTGTTACAAGCCTGGCAGTAACTGCTGCAGGAAATGAATATTACGTTTCAAAATCAGGCAGTGACAGCAATCCAGGAACAAAAGAGCAGTCTTGGAGGACTGTCCAGAAAGCAGCAAATACCTTAACTGCTGGCGATACAGTTTATGTAAGGGCAGGCACTTATTATATTGATGGTCAGATTATTCCTAAGTATTCTGGTGAATATGGTAAGCCAATTACCTATGCAGCTCATCCTGGTGAAACTGTAACTCTTGATGGTTCAAATACAGACTATAATTTCAGAGGCCTTATTTACATAAATCAAAAAGAGTATATTGTAATCGATGGCTTCAGGATTCAGAATGTTGAACATAGTGCTTGTGATGTACTTACAGCAAGAGATAAATATATCGCAGCAGGTGGCGTATCTAATCATGCAGAAGCTGCTAAGGCGAGAGACCCATATCTCAAAGGAGGGTTTGGTGTTCTTTCAACCCGTTCTAAACATATAACTATTAAAAATCTCTATGTTACTAGAACAGGCGGTTCTGGAATACGTGCTTCTGGTGGTAGTGATATTACTATTCATGATAATGAACTTAATGTTGTATGTACTTGTGGACAGCAAGAAGGCATAACCGTGACTGCTGATGAAGACTACTCAACTGGGATTATTTATGAAGTAGATGGTTTTGAAATTTATAATAACTATGTTCATGATCTTCCTTATGTGATATATGATGAGTGGTGCTCTGATGGTGTTAGTGCGCCTTGTTATGAAAATTGTGATTATATGGTTCCAAGTACTGGCAGATTCTGTCCAAAAGAAGGAATAGATGCAAAGGTTGGTTCTAGTAATGGCGCAATACATCACAATGTAGTTCATGGAGCCAGGTCAGGTGTATATATAGATGGTTGGGATACTAATGCTCATGATATTGAGATTTATAATAACCTGGTATATGATGTTCTTGAGAGCGCTTTTCCTATTAGCGCAGAAGAGGGTGGAACAGTTGAGAATGTGCATGTCTATAACAATGTAGCTCACTCTTATGGGAAAATTGGTTTTTTTGTTCATAAGGCAAAAACACCTGGATTAGTATCTCATTTTAAGGATATTTACATAACAAATAATGTTGCGGTAAATAATCCGCAAGCTATGCCTTCTGGTGAATATAATATACCACTGAAAGTAACTGCTGGAGAAACTGTTGAAAATCTTGTTGTAAAGAACAATATTTTTGATTGCGGCGCTTCGCTTGGCGTGTATATCCAAACCGGTTACTCATCATCTCAACATCAATTTGACCATAATCTTTATACATGTAAAAACCATGAATACAATGGATACTTTGGTACTAATAATGTTTTAACAGACAATCCTAAGTTTGTTGATGAAGCTGATAAGGACTTCCATTTGCAATCATCTTCTCCTGCAATTAATCAAGGAACATCTGTTGGCGCTCCAAGCTTTGATTATGATGACAATTCTCGTGATTCTTCTCCCGACATTGGAGCATTTGAATATGGTTCTGTTCAGGTTCCAGATTGGGATATTAATCAGGACGGCAAGATTGATATTCTTGATTTGATTAGTATTGGTCAGCGTATGGGGTATTCAGGAAGCCCTGGTTGGATAAAAGAGGATGTTAAACAAGACGGAACAATTGATATTCTTGATATGATTCTGGTTGCTCAGCATCAAACATAGAAAAGTTTTAAATATCAAGTTCTTTAAGACAGCTTTATGAAAGAGGTTAAGCTGTTTTTTTTAGTATTGGCACTACTCCTCACACTCTTTTCTGTCCATGCTGCAGATGTTGCTGTTTATGTTGTCCCTGCGATTACTGATGATAAGATTTTGCCAACTTCTTCAATTCCTTCAAGTTATATTTCAGATGAAATCTCTATCACTGCTTCGCCTGGCGAGTTTGAGCCTGCAAGTTTTGTTGTCAAGTCAACCAGGAACATCAATGATGTGCAGATAACTGCCAGTTCTCTCTCAGGACCTGGAGGTTCTATTCCTATAGATATTCGTGTTGTTAAGGTTTGGTACCAGTCTGGTGATGGAACACATAAGATGGCTCCACGTAACATGGGGATGAGATTCTTCACTCCTGAACTATTGCTCAAGAATGATGCTCTTATTAAGACAGAAAATAATCATAACTATGCGCTTGTGTCCGGACAATACAAATTAATTAGTGCTAATGGCGGAATGATTGATGGAACAGACCGGCATAAGATTAGTGAGTTTCCTATAAAGGATGCTGACACTCTTCAGCCTGTTGATCTTGTAGCTAACAAGAACAAGCAGTTCTGGATAACAATTGAAGTTCCTGAAAATAAGAAGCCAGGTGTTTATACAGGCACTATCAGGGTAACTGCTTCTGGTTTAGAAAAAGTGATCAACTTAAATGTGGAAGTATTGCCGATAGACCTTGATGAGTCAATGTTAATTCACGGTATTTTTTATGAAAGCAGGCTCAGACCAGATAGAGCAGAAATAAGTATCCGCTTCAAAAATGAGGAGCAATATCTGGCTGAACTTCAGAACATGAAAGATCATGGTATCAGATACCCTTCATTGAAATACTGGCTTAGTGATTATGATAATTATGATGTATTGCGCGATACATTATCTCTTCGCGATCAAGTAGGATTTCCTAAAGACGCAGTGTATTTCTTAGATTGGAGTTTTCCTGTTTCTCCTCAAAGGGCATCTAGTCTTGTCAGCATTTGCAAAGACTTTGGCTATGATGATGTATACATATATGGAAAGGATGAAGCAAGAGGTAGCCAGGAACTGCTTGCTGAGGTTTCTCATCTTCAGGCATATCGCAATGCAGGAGCCAAGGTATGGCAGGGTGGAGCAAAAGTAGACCACTACTCTGACGCAGATCGTTCTCCTGGAGTATATGGATATATTTCAGAATACATTGATCACTTTGTTGCCGGCGGGTGGCTGGATCCAGAAGAAGCAGAACGTTGGCACAGTAGTGGTAGTAAGATTACTGTATATAACAATCCGCAATGTGGTCAGGAAATGCCAGAGAAGTACAGAAGGAATTATGGTCTGCTGATGTGGCAGAAAGATTATGATGGTTCATTTGATTTTCAGTATATGACTTCTGGAGCAGATGTATTTGGTCATGCGTGGAATGACTTTATGTCAGGATGGCGCGACCATACAATGGCATATCCAACAGCTAATGGAGTAATTGATACAATCCAATGGGAGGGGTGGAGAGAAGGAACAGATGATTTACGTTACCTTACAACTCTTATCAACCTGATTGAATCAACAAATAAGGATACCTCTGCTGCAGAAAACTATCTTGCGAATCTAAAGAATTTGAATTTGGAAACGAAGGAGTTGGATATTGTCCGTTCTGAAATAGTTAGTCATATTATTTCTTTGCAGGGAACTTCGGAAGACCCGTCAGAACCAATTGACACTTATTTTGTTTCAACATCAGGTAATGATGATAATCTAGGAACAAAGGAGCGGCCTTGGAGGACAATTAAAAAAGCAGCAAACACATTGAGAGCTGGTGATACTGTATATATTAGAGGCGGTACATACTTTCTTGATTCTCATATAAGATTTGGTTTTTCAGGAAATAAAGAAAATCAGATTACCTTTGCAGGATATCAAGATGAGAAGGTTATTATCGATGGATCTAATGTCCCATATGATTCAGTCAGCTGGAAGGGTCTTTTGAAAACCGCTGGAGACTGGATTGTATTAGAGAAATTTGATGTGACGAACTCTGCAGCGCAGGGAGTTTATGTTGCTTCGGATAACACGATTATACGTTCTATTAATTCATACAACAATGGTGGTAGCGGTTTCATGAATTCCGGCGGAAACTCAAATCAATTCCTGAATGTGGTGGCTCATCATAATTATGACCCTGAATATGGAGGGGAACATGCAGATGGAATCTCATTAAGCACAGGAAGCAACAATATTGTTCGTGACTGTATTGTTTATGAAAATTCAGATGATGGGTTGGATACATGGACATCAACCGGTAACCTGATTGAAGGTTGCATATCCTATGACAATGGGTATGGTGAAACTGGCAATGGAATCGGCTTTAAGCTAGGGAAAACAGGAGGCAATAATGTTCGAAGATGTGTCTCTTACAATAATAGAGTTGGATTTGACAATAATGGCGGAATTGATAATCTTTTTGATCATTGCACTGCATATAATAATGACCAACATTCTTTTGTAAGTTATATTGGAGCAGAGCTTCCTGAAGGGACAAATACATATACCAATAATATTGGAACTTCTATGTATATTGGGACAAAAGGTGATGCAGTAGTGCATCACAATAGCTGGAATATGGAAATAACTAATCCAGGATTCGTAAGCACCAATCCAGATTCATCAGACTTTCTTAAATTGAAACAGGATAGCCCCTGCAGAGGTGTTGATTCAGCTGGCGGAGACCTGGGTGCTTATGAGTACACTGGCAGCACACAACCTCCACCAGAAAGTCAACCTGAAGATATCAATCAGGATGGCAAGATTGATATCCTAGATTTAATCCTGATTGGTCAGCATATGGGGTATTCAGGAAGCCCTGGTTGGATAAAAGAGGATGTTAAACAAGACGGAACAATTGATATTCTTGATATGATTCTGGTTGCTCAGCATCAAAGCTGAATAAATAACTATATTTAGATAGATTTATATATACAATACTTCATAAATGCCTTGTATATGGCATATATAAAAGGGGTCATAGTTTTAGTACTTATATTAATACTTCCATCTCTTGTTTCTGCTGCAGCAATAGTAGCTGATCATAGGGTTACTGATGCAATTAGGAATGGAGACATCCCGCAGTGCTGGGTTGAAAAAGCAAAAGATGAGCTTCGAATTGCTTATGGCCACACCTCTCACGGCGGCCAGATTATTTCTGGTATGAATGGTGTTAAAAATAAATACGGAAGTCTTTATGCTTGGAACAATGGAGGTTCTGGTGGTGCGTTAGATCTAGAAGAAGGCAGTGGTTATAATGAAAACGGCTGGTTGCCATATGATCTAAGCCATGATAATTTTGATAAGTATCCAAACTATGTCCAAAAAACCAGGAACTATCTTAATAGCCATAGTGATGTTAATGTTATCATGTGGTCCTGGTGCGGTATTTATGGCCACGATATTGATTTTTATCTTGATAATATGGAAACTCTTATTAGAGAATATCCTCATGTAACTTTTGTTTTCATGACAGGACACCGGAGTTCTTCTGATCAGAATCCGAAGATAACACAATCTAATAACCAAATCAGAGATCATTGTGACTCTGAGAGCAGATATTTATTTGACTTTGGGGATATTGATAGCCATGAACCAGACGGCACATCCCATATGAGTGCTGATGATGATTGTGGTTGGTGTTATAACTGGTGTGGTAGTCATTCTAACTATTGTTATTATCAGGGTTCATGTTCTCATTCTCATCCGTTTAATTGTCAGATGAAAGGTGAAGCTATCTGGTGGTTATGGGCGCGCATTGCAGGATGGAATGGGCAAAGAGGCGCTACATGTGGTTCAACACCAACAAATCATGCTCCTGTTCTTAATACAATTGGTTCAAAATCAGTGGGTGAAGGCGAGACTTTGCAGTTTACTATTAGTGCATCTGATTCGGATGGCGATTCTTTATCATACTCTGCATCCAGCAGACCTTCTGGTTCAACCTTTAGCAGCAGAAAATTCACATGGACTCCGACAACAAGTCAGGCTGGAATATATTATCCTAAATTTACTGTTAGTGATGGCAAGGCATCTGATTCAGAGACAGTAACAATAACTGTTACCGAAACACAGCAGACCTGTTTTGATGGAACAGCTTATGGTGCATGTTCTACTAAATCAAAATCAAAGGAATGTAGAGATGGCGCCCTAGTTGATAATTGTAATAAATGCGAGTGTTATTCTGGTTCTGTTTGTCAGGTCAGCACTAGCAAATGCATTGATAATTGTGATGATGGGACAGAGCATGGAGCTTGTTCTTTAGTAGAGCCGCCAAAGTTCTGCAGTTACTCAACCCTGTCTGATAGATGTGATATATGCGAGTGTCCATCTGAGGCACACACATGCAATGAAGAAACAGGAAAATGCACAATAGAATGTGTAGATTGCGGCTTAAAAGCACCAATAACTCCTCTATCAGCTCCTATGGAGAACAGTGATTTTGAAATTACCTGTCCGACAAATGATGGTTATAATTGTATAGGTGCTTACGCTAATGGCGACTATGGCAAGTGTCCTTATTCCAGATGGAGTGATGCAGGTCTTGTTTTTGTCTGCGATGGAATGTCTGCTGGAACCTACACAGCAAAGTGCAAGTCTGGATCAGGAACAAGCCATAACTGTTGCGATGATAGTAAACAAGTTAGTTATACAATCTTAGAAAAACCTAGTGATACGGGTAATATGCTCCTCAGTGTTTCTGATAATAATCCAAGATACTTTGAAAATGGAGATGGTGATATTGTTTATCTGACTGGTTCGCATACATGGTTTAATATGATGGATGATGGTGAAACAAATCCATTCAATTGGGATGGTTATATTGACTTTTTGAAAGACAGAAACCATAACTTTGTCCGTTTGTGGACCTGGGAGGTTACTAGAAGATACAGCAAAGATACAGACCGCTATGAATATTTAGTGCCGCAGCCATGGGCTCGTACTGGTTCTGGGACTGCTGCGGATGGAAGACAAAAATTTGATCTAGACACTCCAAGTGATGAATATTTTGACAGGTTGGAATCAAGACTCAGAGATGCACAAGATGAAGGCATTTATGTTTCAATCATGTTGTTTGAAGGTTTCGCAGTATTAGGTTGGAGTAGCTCAACTAACATGTGGAATGCTCATCCTTTTAATTCAGCAAACAATGTAAACGGAATTAATGGCGGTGGAACAAAGGTCATTTACACACATGAAAGTACAAGTGACCCCGTTGTTCAGAAGCAGCGAAAGTATGTAAGATGGGTCATTGACATGGTCAATGAAAACGAATTTGATAATGTTCTCTATGAGGTAGGTAATGAGATTAACGGAGAGTCAACAGACTGGCAGTATGATATGATTGATTACATCCACTGGTATGAAAATGATGAGTATGGAGTCAATCGTCCTGTTGGTATGACATTCCAGAGTTGGGCATGGCCTGAAGGATTAAGCAATCGCATCAATGTTTACAATAATGATCTCTATGATAGCCCGGCAGATTGGATATCACCATTTATTACATGCAGTCCATGGAGTGTATGTGAGAATAATCAATTATACAATCCTCCTGAACCAACACCTGGTAAAGTAGTGATCTCTGATACTGATCATGGATGCGGTCATTGCTGGAAAAATGGTAAACCACTGGAAACATTAGATAAGTGGGTCTGGAAGAGTATGCTGCGAGGCAACAACCCAATACATATGGATGAATACGGTGCATTCGGCCAATACGGCGGCGATCCTTATGATCCTAGTGATCCATATAATGCAGTTTATGACCAGGTCAGGGATAACATGGGTTATTCTTTAACATATGCTGAAGAAATGAATCTTATAGATATGGTACCTAAGAGCAGTCTTTCGTCAACTGATTTTTGTTTAGCAAAAACAGGATCAAAATATCTTGTATATACAGACGGAGGGCCAATAACTCTTGAGCTTTCTGCAGGAACTTATAAGGAAGTTAAATGGTTGAATATTGAAACAGGAGAAGAAGAAGTCCAATCAGCGGTTACATCTACTGGTTCTAAAAAATTATATTCACCTTTTGGAACTTCTACGCCTGCAGTACTATTCTTGAGAAAGGAATTTGCTGCTCCTGAGCCAGAGCCTGAACCCGAGCCTGAGCCTGAGCCAGAACCTGAACCATCTGAAGATTGTTTTGATCTTGGTTGTTCTTCAGGCAGTTATTGTAAACCAGATGGAACCTGTGGTTCTACAGACAAGAGTATCATCAGTGTTTCTTCTCCAGGTAGTGTGGATAAAGGAGAAGACTTTACAGTTTATGTAACTGTAGATCCTAATGAGAAGGGTGTTGCAGGTGCGCAATTTGATTTTGCTTTTGATCCGTCTCTTGTTGAGGTCACTGATGTTAAAGAAGGCGCATTGTTTAAGCAGGGTGGTGTAAGCAGTTATTTCGTTAAAGGAAATGATGATGTTGCAGGTAAAATAATACTTGTGCAGGGATTAGTCACCAGCGCTGGTGAAACAGTGTCAGGAAAAGAAATATTTGCTGAAATTTCAATGACTGCAAAATCAGCTGGTGCAAGTTCGCTTACTTTGTCAAATGTAATTATTGGAGACAAAACTGCTCAGGCTTTACCAATTATAGTATCTAATAATGAGGTTACTATTTGCAATTGCCAATCAGGTCAGACCTGTAATTCGGATGGTAGCTGCTCATCTGAGCCGGAACCTGAACCTCCAGAAATAAAATCACTTATTGTAATATCAGATCAGGAAGCAAACACAATCATGCAGGTGCTTCCGCTTGCAAGAGAGAATTTAAAGGTTCCATTGTTAATCTATGATTATCAGGCAGAAGATCAGATAATCGACTTTATATCTCAGTTGGATAATGTGCCATTAGGAATTGCTATTGCAGAGACATCTCAGCTAACAATTCCAGAGACTTTCCTCGCAGATCTTCAGGCGAATATAGACACAAATGTTTTCAGATTAGATCCAATAGACAGCTATACATATGATGCATGGATAAATGTGCCTGGCGCACCAGAATATGTTGTTGTTGCTGATGAAGAAAAATTCATGCCTTATGCATCTGTCTATGCTTACAGAACAAAAAATGCATTTGTAAACACCTTTTCAGAGGCAGAGCAACTTGCTAAGAATGATGATGATGTTGAGGGAATCATTTACTTTGGAACTGATTCAGCAACAAGGATATCTAACATGGCATCTTCAAATTCAAAATCATTTGAGCATGTGAACACATTAACAAATGCAATGGTAATGCTGACTCCAAAAGAGCTTAGCAGTACCAATAATATAGTAACTGTAATCCATGAAGATGATGACAGCTCTGCAGATTTTGATGAACAGTACTGGAAGATTGCTCCGATCTATGCTGCTCTAAGAAATACCATGATGATTACTGTTGATGGTTCTTCTGCAGAATCAGTTGATGAAAGCATTGATTCAGTTCTTGACAATATTATAGTTCCTAACAATGAGGAACCAGAGTGTTTGGTTATTGTTGGTCATTGGAATGTGTTCCCTTACAGATTTAAGGATGATAGATTCCAGTATAACCTCGCAGCAGACGCAATGTATGCTGACAGAGATAATGACGGGTATTATTCACCAGATATGCCTTATGGAAGGATAACTGCATATAATATTGCTGATGCAGCCCTTTTGATTAACAGAGGATTCTTCTTTGACAATGAAAAAATGGAAAGAGCTATAGGTGGAGTGTATGTAACTGACTTAACCCTGCAGAACAATAATAGAATGGTTGCAGCTTTGGAATCCATATATGGTGAGAATAATGTTTTTGCAGAAGGAGATGCAATATCTGACAGCAACTCTCTTACTAACAATCCTTCAAGGAGCGATGTATTAGATGCAGCAAAGTCATCAGAGATCATAATTCTTCATGGAGATGGCAATTCTGATTACGTAAGTGCTACGAATCCTGCAATGAGGGGTCAGAATATCAGGGAAGAGCAGTTCTATCCGCCTAGTTTGTGGTGGTTTGACGCAGATGACACAGGTTCATATTCAGATCCTAACAGTTTAATTGGTCACACAACATCCTCTGGTGCAGTTAATATAATCTCCCCTGTAGATGAAGCAGGAGCAGATTCAACAAATCTGGAGTGGTATGTAAATTATCTTGTTGCAGGAAACAATATAGGAAGGGTATTAATGAGAGGTATCGCAGAATGCAGTTCTACTGAAAACTCAGCTACAGATAAACTGCCTCAATTGTATCTGATAGGTGATCCATTAGTCAATTATAGAGAAGGCGAACCAGTAGAGCCTGAACCGCCACCACTTCCTCCTCAAGATTGTTTTGATCTTGGTTGTTCTCCAGGTATGTTTTGTAAACCAGATGGAATCTGCGGTTATACTGAAGACGTTATTATCACTGTTTCTTCTCCAGGCAGTGTGGATAAAGAAGAAGAATTTACAGTTTATGTAACTGTGGATCCTAATAAAGAGCCTATTGCAGGTGTGCAATTTGATTTTGCTTTTGATCCATCTCTTGTTGAGGTCACTGATGTTCAAGAAGGCGCATTGTTTAAGCAGGGTGGCTCAAACAGTTATTTCGATAAAGGAAATGATGATGTTGCAGGTAAAATAAAACTTGTCCAGGGATTAACCACTACCCCCGGTGAAACCGTTTTAGAAGAAGCAAGATTTGCTATAATTTCAATGACTGCAAAATCAGCCGGTGCAAGTTTGCTTACTTTGTCAAATGTAATTGTTGGAGACGAAAATGCTCAGGCTTTCCAAGTTGAAATTTCTAATAATCGGGTAGCGGTTTGCGATTGCCAATCAGGTCAGACATGCCGATCAGATGGCAGCTGCGGATCTGAACCAGTACCTCCTCCAATTCCTCCACCTCCTCCGGTTCCTCCAGATCCTGATGCTACACCAGAAACAGAGTCTGTTATACAAGAAGACCTTGTAGTTGCAGCAGGAAGTGAAGTAACAATGAAGGTTCCTATTGAGTATCCAGAAGAAGGCACACATATGTCGATAGAAAAGCCGGACTGGCATGATGCAAAAAACATCCGGGTTATGGAAGATGGAAATCTGGTAACAGTTTGGTATGATGGAGAAAACATTACATGGACAGCTGACAAATCAAAAACAGCACACATTTTCTTTGAAGTTCCTCCTCCTCAGATTGCTGAAGTAGAAGAAGAAGAGCGCGGAGTATTCTATACAAAGCGTTTCAAAGTATCTGCAGAGAATCATTTCGAGAACGTCTCAGTTACAGTTAATCTTGCTCCTAATTACAAAACATGGCGCCTCTACTGGCTTGATGGAGGAGACTGGAAGCATGTATCATTAGCATTTAATCTTACTATTGATGGAACCAAAGCAACATTCTATGGTTTCGGAACATCTGACCAAGAATTCCGGCTTGAGGGAACAAACTGTACAGATGCTGATGCAGACTCGTTTTTTGCAGAGGGCGGCCAATGCGGAACAGTAGACTGTAATGACCATGAGTCAACAGTTAATCCTGGAGCAGTAGAATACTGTGGCAGCGGAACAGATGAAGATTGTTCTGGAGCTGATATGCCTTGCTCTCTTTGCAGAGTTGGTACAATACCTAGAACAGGATGCATGTGTGATGGCCAGAGACACTTTGAGGGTTACTGCTGTTATAACATATTCCAGACAGATTATTGCACAGTAAGACCTCCACCTTATGTTGAAGAACCAGATGAAGTACCGCCTGAGCCAGAGCCACCAATACCTCCAAAAATAAAACCACCACCAAAAACTGTGATAAAAAAACCAGTGGCAAAGACCCCTGTTTCAGAAGGTCCTGTTGTAACACCAGATCCAATACCTGCACCAGAAAAAAAATCAGGAGTAAACATCACATTAATTTTAGTAATAGTAATTCCAATGATAGTTCTTATAGCATTGGCAGCTGCATACTTCATTAGAAAGAGTCAAAAGCCAATAATTTAGATGTTCTCAGCATCATTTCTGTCATGTATATTCTTCCATCTTCCTGAGAATAAATAGCCCACAAGCTTTCTTTTCTTTGCAAGCTCTGCAAACACATTCTGTTGCAGGCTCCATGTAATCTCCCCTGTAGGTATTGTGCTGAATATCTCTGGTTCTGCAAAACCTATCATGATTGCTGTAAGGTGCGTTTCTGCTTTCTTTGGTCTGTCATCATACTTTGTTATCAGGTTTCCTTCAAGATGAACAATAGAAGTTTTGTCCCACTCATTTCTTGTTCCTGAATAAACAACAAGCGTTGCCATCCCGCTGTTTTTCTTGTGGTATTGTTCAACCTCTTCAAGGTTTATATCAAAGAAGTGATCACATGGAACAAAAAGGAAGGTGCTCTTAACATGACCCTTTGCAAGTGCAAGCGTCTTTCCTGAGCCAAGATGTTCCTTTTCCTCAAGATACTCAATATCAACACCTAGCCCTTTTCCATCACCAATCTCATTATAGATTGCAGAAAGAATCTTTTTATCACCTATAATCAAAATGTGGTCATAGTTTATCTTTTTGGCCTTTTCTATTATGTCCTCTATCAGAGTTTTCCCTTTTATCTTCACAAGAGGCCTGTAAGTCTTAAGGGATCTAATATACAGGTTCTCTGGTTTCCCTCCTGCAAAAATAACACATCTCTTTTTTTCAGATACATAGCGGTCTATTATCTTCTCTATTGCCTGTGAGCGAGAGAAAACAGAGACATTGTCTATCTCCTTGTCAAGTCTACTAAGAACATTTCCATCTATGGATATTGAGACCCTTGTCTTAACCATCGTAATACTCCAGTATTACGATAGTAACAACAAGTTATATAAATATGTTCTGCTTTTCGAATGAAGAGGTGATCTCATGATAGATGGTGTTAAGATAAAAAATCTGAAGGTTCATGAAGACTATAGAGGAAAGGTAATGGAGATTTTAAGGTCAGATGACAAGGAATTCATCAAATTTGGCCAGGTGTATATGACTACTTGCGTACCTGGTGTTGCAAAGGCGTGGCACTATCATCGCATACAGACAGACAGTTTTGCATGCATAAAAGGAAAGGTAAGGCTGGCTCTTTTTGATTCAAGGCCGGATTCAAAGACAAAGGGAGAGGTTCAGGAGTTCTTGCTCAGTATTGATGAGAACCCCATACTTGTGCAGATACCAAATGGTGTTTACCATGGTTTTGAATGCGCATCTGATGATGCATGCATCATTGTAAACACACCAACTGAATTTTATAATCACAATGAGCCTGATGAGTACAGGTTGCCATTTGACACCAAAGAGATTCCCTTCAAATGGAATGCAACAAAGGGAGGATAAATGAAAATTCTGATAACTGGTGGTTGTGGCTTCATAGGAAGCAACTTTGTAAGATACATGATTAAGACATATCCAGATTACAAACTGGTTAATCTTGACAAGCTTACCTATGCAGGTAATCCAGAGAATCTTAAGGATCTTGAAAGCAACCCTAACTATGAATTCATTAAGGGTGATATCTGCGACAAAGAGCTTGTTGAAAAGATTGCAAAGGACTGTGATGCAATAATCAACTTTGCTGCAGAAACGCATGTTGATCGCTCAATCGGAGATCCAGAGAGCTTCATTAAGACAGATATCTTTGGAACGCACAATCTACTGGAAGCAGCACGCAAATTCAATCTTAAATTTCTTCAGATAAGCACAGATGAAGTCTACGGCAGCATTGAAAAGGGTTCATTTACCGAGGATTCTACATTAAATCCAAGCAGCCCTTATTCTGCAAGCAAAACAGGGGCCGACGTTCTTGTTAGATCATATTTTGTTACATATGGCATGCATGTAATGATAACAAGAAGCTCAAACAACTATGGTCCTTATCAATATCCTGAAAAATTGATTCCATTGTTTGTAACAAACGCAATGGAAGGCAAGCAGCTTCCGATCTATGGTGATGGAAAACAAGTAAGAGACTGGCTTTTTGTCGAAGACAATTGTTCTGCAATTGCAACTGTTTTTCATAAGGGTAAGCCAGGAGAAGTATACAACATAGGGGCAGACAGTGAGAAGACAAATATGGAAATAACAAAAACAATACTCAAGAAGCTTGGCAAAACAGAGGAACTAATTCAATACGTAAAAGACAGGCCTGGTCACGATCAAAGATACTCAGTTGATTCCTCCAAAACAAAGTCGCTTGGCTGGAAACCAACGCACTCATTCGAGGATGCAATGGAACTTACAGTGAACTGGTATAAGAACAACCAGGAATGGTGGACTCCTTTGAAGTCAGGAGAATTCATTGACTACTACAAAAAGCATTATAACGAAACACACGGGTTGAAATGAAAATACTGATTCTTGGTGCAAAAGGGATGCTTGGACATGATCTAGTTAAAACATTCAAAGAAGAAGAACTCACAGCATGGGATGTTAATGACCTTGACATAACAGATGAAAAAGCAGTTGATGAAAAAATAACTGAACTAAAGCCAGAAATTGTGATAAATGCTGCTGCATACACAGATGTTGATGGTGCAGAATCAAATAAAGAGCTCTGCTTTAAGATAAATGCATACGCAGTTGGCAATATAGCAAAAGCATGCAGTAAAATAAACGCTTCACTAGTGCACATAAGCACTGATTACATCTTCGATGGCAAGAAAGAGGGATATTCAGAGGATGATGTGCAAAATCCAATAGGTGTCTATGGAGCTTCAAAAGCACTATCTGAGAAAATAATAAGAGAAAACACGGATAAATACTTCATTGTAAGAACATCCTGGCTCTTTGGAACTAACGGAAAGAACTTTGTTGAGACAATGCTACGCTTAGGAAAAGAAAAAGAATCACTTGATGTTGTCAATGATCAGTTTGGATGCCCGACATACACAAAAGATTTGGCACTAAAGATCAAAGAGATAATAAAGCAACCATTTGGCATTTATCACGTAACAAACGATAACAGCTGTTCTTGGTATGAGTTTGCAAAAAAGATTTTTGAACTAGCAGGACTAAAAACAAAGGTTTACCCAGTAACAACCGATAAATTTCCAAGGCCAGCACAAAGACCTAAATTTTCCATACTTCTCAGTACAAAAATATCAAAACCAAGAAATTGGGAAGATGCATTAAAGGAATATCTCGAGGTGAGAAAATGAAAGGAGTAATTCTTGCAGGGGGCTTTGGAACAAGGCTTATGCCCTCAACAAAAGTCACAAATAAACATTTGTTGCCTGTTTACAACAAACCAATGATATATTATCCGCTAAACACGCTGAAAAATGCAGGGATCAAAAAGATAATGATTATCACAGGAAACGATTCAGCAGGAGACTTTATGAAGCTTCTTGGTAGCGGGAGTGAATTAGGTGTTGACATTACATACAAGATACAGGACGGAGCAGGTGGAATAGCTCAGGCACTCGCACTTACAGAGGACTTTGTAAATAAGGAAAAATTTGCAATAATCCTTGGAGACAACATCTTTGAAGATGATATAAAAAAAGCAGCTGATTCTTTTGAAAAGGATAGCATAGGGGCCAGTCTTTTCCTTAAAGAGGTTCCTGACCCAGCGCGCTTTGGTGTTGCAGACATAGAAGGAGACAAAATAACCTCTATTGAAGAAAAGCCAAAAAATCCAAAGACCAATCTTGCAGTAACAGGCCTCTACATGTATGATGGCAGCACAGTATTTGACATAATCAAAAACCTGAAGCCATCTGATCGTGGTGAGCTGGAGATAACAGATGTAAACAATGAATACCTCACTAGAAATTCATTGAAGTATGCAAAACTATCCGGATTCTGGTCAGATGCAGGCACGTTCCCATCTCTTTACAGGGCAGCGGCATTTGCCCATGAGAAAGAGGAAAAAGCATAACTATTATATACCAATTTTTTTCCCTTATATATATGAGAGTACTAGTCACTGCTACAACCTTTCCGCGATGGAAGGATGATACAGAGCCTGCATTTGTATTTAACCTGTCTAATCATCTTGCAGACAGATTCAAAATTCTTGCATTAGTTCCTCATGCACCTTTAGCAAAAAAACATGAGAAAATTGAAGATGTTAATATAAAACGCTTCCAGTATTTTGTTCCTGCATCAAAGCAGAAGCTTTGCTATGGTGGTGGAATTCTTCCTAACATGAAAAAAAGCTTTCTGGCAAAGATACAGGTCCCTTTTCTCTTTATTTCAGAGTTCTTTGCAGTTTTATTCGCAGTGAAAAAAGGAAAAATAGACCTTATTCATGCTCACTGGCTTGTTCCGCAGGGCGTTGTAGCAGCCCTTGTAAAGAAATTCAGCAGGGCAAAGGTAATTGTTTCGATACATGGTAGTGATATTCATCCTTTCAAAAGCAGTTTATTCAGAAAAATGCAGCGTTTTGTGCTGAAAAATGCAGACTTTGTAACAGTAAACTCAAATACAACCAAAGAAGAGATGAAATCAAGATTTCCTGAATTTGATTATAACATAATCCCTATGGGTATTGAACTGAATAATTTCAAAGGAAAAACACCGCATGATGGAATAAACATCCTTTGCGTTGGAAGGTTAAGCGAGCAAAAAGGCATCCAATACCTTATGCGCGCAATGCCATATGTTACAAAAAGCTTTCCTGATGCAAAGCTCACAATTGTTGGAGAGGGTCCTTACAAGAAAGAGCTGATGAAGATAAAGGGACAGATAGAATCCAAAAACATTATATTCACAGGCGCATTAAACCAGACTGAGCTCTTAAAGCGCTACAGCAGCGCAGATGTTTTTGTCCTTCCATCAATATCCGATGCCAGATTAGGGAAAGAGGGACAAGGTTTAGTGCTTTTAGAGGCAATGGCAGCAAAGATTCCATGCATTGCAGCAGCAACAGGCGGAATAAAAGACACAATCGAAGACAAGAAGAACGGTCTCCTTGTGCCGCAGAAAAGCCCGCACTCAATTGCAAGCGCTCTCATAACTCTTTTATCAGACAAAAAATTACAGGAAACGCTTACAGAAAACGGAGCAATAACAGTAAGAAACTATTCATGGGATAAAATAGCAAACAGGTTTGCAAATCTATACGAAAAATGTCAAAACAAATGATTTACAGGTTTTTGAACACTAAATTAGGAAAAGCATTATTTAAACTTCTTCCTGTAAAGGTAACTCTTGGGGAAAAAAAGCCAGCAAAAAAACAATTCCTTATTGCAATAACCGTGGATACAGAAGCAGGCTTTGTAAGGAAGAATGAGTCAAGGGCATGGAACACTTTTTACAGGGACGCATTCGAGGGATACTATTTTGGCATAAGGAACTGGAGACGCCTCGCAGAAAAGCATGACATAAATCTTACCTTTTTTTTAGAACCGCACTGCTTTGCTGCAAAAGGCCATATTTATGCAAGAATAGTCAATGAAATGAGAAACTCGATACATGAAGTAGGGCTTCATCTTCATCCTGCTCACGACCTTGCATTGCAGGCAGAGATGAAACAATCCTTCAAAGCAACATCAGCCCATAAATATGATTACAAAACGCAGCGTAAGATGATTGCTGCAGGAAAGAAACTTATCAGGGATCACCTCGGAAAGGATGTTGTTAGTTTCCGCTGGGGCAATTTTGCATTGAACACAGACTCTGTAAAGGCACTTGCAGAAACAGGATTCAAGGTTGATTCATCAGCCTGTCCTGGGATTTCAGGTCATAAAAAGGATGATCGCTTCTATGACTGGACTAAGGCGCGCTCTCATTATCCATGGAGACTAAGCCAGAAAAACTATCAGGACGTAAAAGGAAAATCAAGGGTTCTTGAAATACCAATTGCAACATTCCGCTGTGTTGGAACAAACAGAGCAGACCCAATAATGGATAGTGTATTAATCAAGGCATTCAATAAGTATTACGAGAATGCTGACCGAAGCGAAAAGCCATTCACATTTGTTATTATGTCACATTCTTCAGAAGCAACATACAGGGACGGCCAGCCAACACCGATTATGAATGCAATGGAAGAGTTCGTTCTGCACACTAAACAATTCAAGGACGTAAAATTCGTAACATTAGAAGATGCTGCAAAGAAGTATTAGCTTTTTGAAGGATCATATCCTGTGGCATACATAAAAAACCTTCCGATAGGGCCTGGATTCATAGGGCCAATTCCTTTATCTGCAGTAGCCTCTCTTTCTTCAGGTTCTTTTGAATTAAATTCCTTAAGAGCCCTGCTCAAATCAGCATGCAAAGCATTTTCATATAATTCTTGGTCCATCATACTGATAAACTCAGGATTATCAATGTCTTTTCCTCTGTTTCTCCATACCATATACATGCCTCTAAGAATCAGCAGCTCAGATGCATTATTTTCAGAGTGAAGCCTATCAAGTTCATTAATGAAATCACCATGCTTCACAGTTTTATTTTTTTGAAGCCTGTCCACAAGTGTTTCATCTTTGTGGAGCATATCCGTAATAATTTGAGGTAACATAGAAGCAGGTAATTAATATCCGCTAATAAATCTTGTGTTAAAAAAGGCTGCAAAGAAGTATTAACCCTCTAGAGGGATATATCCTGTAGATTCTATATAGAATTTAGCAACCGGGCCTGGTTCCTCTGTAATGTCAGTTTTGTGATCTGCAAGCATGGCAATTATGTATAAATTGTCTTCTATTTCTTTGATAGTATTAGAATCCAGTTCTTGATCATCTGAGGTTCTTGTTTTCCATCCCATATACGCGTGCATAATATCTACTAGCCCAGAAGTATCATTTTCTTCAAATAATCGTATGAATTCATCTCGTAAAGCAACATAATCCAATACCTCTTCCTGAGATGCACGAATCTCATCTGCAAGAGTTTCAGTATCCATATGACGAGATAATGCGTATTTATTGATAAATTTTATGCTTTTATAGCTCTTTACGCAGCTCAATCTTATACTCGAAGAAACCTTTCTTTTTGTAGACAAAACGTGCAAACTTGTTATCGCAGAATGTGCCTACTGCAATATGCTTCATTTTCTTTTTCCTGAACCAACCTATTGCTTCCTTTATCAGCTCTGAACCTATCTTTTTTTTCCTGAATCGCTTTATCACGTATAAATCAGCAATATAACCATACTTCTTTATGTGCCTGTAGAGTGGAATTTCATCTTTCAAAAAGAAAAGGGTGTATCCGGCAACCTCGCCGTTGAAGTATGCAATAACCAATGCACCATTTCTTGATTTAATGTGTCCTCTTACGAATTTTCTGTAACTATTAACTGCATACGCTCCTTTAACTGCATAAGTCTTGAGCTTCTTGTTTTTGTGGAGAACTGCCTTGTTGTGCTCAGCCATGAAATCCTTCCACAGCTTTTCAATCTGCGGCAAATCCTTCAATGTTGCTTTTCTTGTTTTTATCATAGTAGATACTTAATCAGTCACATATAAAAATCTACCCCTTTCAAACCCACAAAATATAAAAAGCGACCCTAATTTGTCTCTGTTATGAAGGTTTTTCTTGTTGTAGCAAACACATTGGGGAGATACTACAAGCCATCAACACCTCACAGTGGGATGGCTTATCTTGCAGCTGTGCTGCTCAAAGCAGGCCATACTGTTGAAGTACTGGATATGAGAATCGGCTACAATGTTGATGCTCTTCTAAAGAGGCTTGCTGAGTCTAAACCAGACCTTGTTGGTGTTACAGGAGCAAGTCTGCAGCACAAAATAATGGATGACTTGATTGCATTAATCAAGGGCCGCGGATATAATGTTATTGTTGGCGGTTCTCACGCTTCAATTCTAGGAAAGCAGATTCTTGAAGAGACAAAAGCAGATTATGCTGCAATAGGAGAGGGTGAAGAAACAATCCTTGAATTAGCAGATGGAAAACCGCCAGAGGAAATAAAAGGATTAGTCTGGAGAAAAGATTCCAAGATAATAGTAAACGAGCCAAGACCCTTTATGCAGGATCTTGACAAGATTCCATTCCCTGCTTATGAAATCTTTGAGATGGACAAGTATTTTGACAAGAAGATTCCAATCATTTCTTCACGTGGCTGCCCATTCCAGTGTGTTTACTGTTCAATCGGCTTTACTGCAGGAAAAAGATTCAGAGCAAGGTCTGCTGAAAATGTAGTAGAAGAAATAGAAAAGTGGTACAAGAAAGGCTATAGATATTTCCAGTTCCCTGATGATTGCTTCTCTTTTGATATGGTAAGAGCAAAGAAGATATGCGATCTTATAGTCAAAAAGGATCTAAAGCTTGAGTTTGAGCTTAGAAATGGGATAAGAATAGACAAGACAGATGAAGAGCTTCTTCAGAAAATGAAGAAAGCAGGCTGTGTCTATGTCGCATTTGGAATTGAATCAGCAAACCAAGATGTTCTTAACAAGACAAAGAAAGGATTAATCATAGAAAAGGCAAAGCCAATTGTTCAGGCAGCAAAAAGAGTGGGCATAAAGACTGGTGTTTTCTTTATCATTGGTCTGCCAGGAGACACATTCGAGCGCTTCAAGCAATCGCTTGACTATGCAATTGAATTAAAAGCAGATGAAATTCGCTTCTACAACCTTGTTCCATACCCAGGAACAGAGATTATTGATTGGATTAAGCAGAACGGAAGATTCACAAAGCCTCCAGAGGAATTCCTTAATGATGCAACTTACTGGAATGATGAGCCAGTGTTTGATACTCCAGAGTTCCCTATGAAGGAAAGAGTTAAAGCATACAATATTTCTGAGTCATATGTTAACAAATATCTTTTCACAACAGAACTTGGCAAGCCAGTAGGTACTCTTGTCTGGCTTGTATGGAAAATAAAGCCAACAAGAGGAATTCTAATGGAAGCTGGCAAGCGCTTCTGGGTTGTGATGAGAAAAACAAAAGCTAAGTTCAGGTCTTCTTAGCTACAACCATCATGTCGAATGAGTTCTTTGTATTGAACAAAAGATCTATCATAAAGAAATACTTCATTATTCTCAGCAGATTAATGTATGCAAAGCTTGGTCTCTTTCCTGTCTTCTTCTTTTTCATGCTCGAAGGAACATAGACTCTAAGATAAAACTGGTTTATCAGCGGAAAGCCCCAGTAGCGAGTCTTCACAAGCTTAAATCCTGCTTTCTCAAGCTTCTCTTTTATCTCTTCCCGCGAATATCTCTTGAATCCCTCTGCTGCCTCAAGTTTTGTTCCGAATTTTTCATTAACAGGTATTGTAAGAATCAGATATCCATCTTTCCTAAGCAAGGAATTCATTTTCTTCAGCGCTTTGACATCATCTTTTATGTATTCAACCATCTCTGTTGCAACAACAAGGTCATATTTCTTGTCTTTTATTTCAAATAGGTTCTTGCAATAAAACTTTGCACTCGAAGACTCATTAACCTCTTTCGCTTCTTCGATTAAGTCCTTAATAAGATCATATCCATCAGTATTATATCCCTTTAGTTCGTGACATAGCACACCGCAACCGCATCCCAAGTCTGCAACATCCTTAATCCCTGGTATCTTCTTTATCTCGCTCTTTACAATTATCCTCTTGATAAAGTGGATTGGGTTGTTTTTATCAGTATAGTACTTCACTTTTTCCTCAAATAAAGCAGTCCGATTATTGCTGCCAGTGTATAATTGATTCCTGCAAATATAAGATATATTCCTGTTACAACAGTTGCCAGCACTCCTATCTTTCCAAATAAGAACACTGCTGCAGACTCTCTTATTCCCAGGCCTGCCATTGTCAATGGTATCATTGATACCATGATTACAGTTGCATGCACGAGTATTACGCTAACAAAGTCAACGTGTTGTCCAAGTGCCAATATTATTATGTAAATAGTAAGGCTTGATGCAATCCAACGCAGGAATGCAAAGATGAGTGCAAGCAAAAGCCTTTTTTTCTGCTTTTTCAAAAAATAATTTAGTGTTGTTGAGAATCCTGCAAACTTCTTCTGATGTTTTCCAAGGATTTTTCTAACCAGCACCCTTCCAAGTCCTGTGAATAGCATTGCAACAAATAAACTGAAACCAAGGACAAGAATTACTACCAGCCAGATTGCCTGGGTTAATGTAAGAAACGTAAAGAATCCAATAACAGCTATTGCTGCAAGCACAATCATTGTAAGTACTTTTTCAAGAAGCGCTATTGATGTTGCCTGCCCTGTTTTTATTCCTTCTTTTCCAAGGAAGTATATTATTGAGAAATCACCGATTCTACCGGGCATAACAAGCCCAACAGCCCAGCTCATGCAGTAGTGCTTGAAGAGTTTCTTAAATGGTATATTTGCAAGCGGTGCAGTCAGAAGCTTAAAGCCAGCTGTCGCAAGAACAAAGAAGACCACATAATAAGCTGCAATCGCAGGCAGATAAATAGGATTCAATGAGGTTATTGCGTCAATTACGCCTGTGAATCCAACATTGTAAACAAGAATTGCGAGTATGGCAATGCCGAGAACAAGCCTCACAATATTCTTTAGTTTCATTTTCGGTTCATATCAGCAAAGAATCCAAACAAGATTATCTGAACCCCTATGCTCATTAGCAATACACTAAGCATTACTGTAGGCATATGGCCGACAATTCCTGTTGAAATAAACAACCATACCAACCATAGCCCTGCTAGGAATCCTAACACGAAAAATATGAGTCCTACTAGCCCGAAAAACTTAAGTGGCTCGTAATCCCTGTAAATTCTCAATACATTCACGCCAGCCCGACCTGCGTACTGGAATGGGTTCTTCATTAATCTACTCTTGCCTTCTCTTTTTGCAAAATAAATAGGAATCTCTTTTATCAAAAACCCACATTTAATGGCTCTTATTATCTGTTCCTGTGTGTAAGTATAATTTGAGGTGATTTGTACCTTTTCTGCAACCTCTCTGGTGAATGCCCGAAATCCTGTCTGAGCATCACTTATCTTACGGCCAGTTACCTGTGATATAACCTTTGAGAAAGCCATATTGCCAAGCTTCTTTGTAAGAGTCATCTTCTCTATTTTTCCTTGGAATCTTGAGCCAAGAGCAAGGTCTGCACCGTCTTCAACAGCCTTTATGAGCTTTGGTATGCTTGTAGCCATGTATTGGCCATCTGCATCTGTGTGAACTATTATGTCAGGCTTTCTTTCAAGGCACTTTTCCATCTCTGTCCTGAATGCCTTTGCAAGGCCGCAATTAATAGGGTGCCTGAAGACAATTGCGCCATGTTTTTGGGCTGTTTTCGCAGTATTGTCCCTTGAACCATCATCAACAACAATAATGTCAAAAGAATACTTTGATTTTTTGAGAACATCCTTTATGTTATCTATAACTGATCCAATGCTTTTCTCTTCGTTAAAAGCAGGAATTGTTACACATATTTTCATACCTCAGAGAAATAGCAATTTATTTATATATGTTTCTATCCCTCTCATTTGAATATGGACATACCTACAGTGTTGCTGTTTTTTGTATATATATGGGGGCTTGGTGTATCTGCAACGCTCTTTGTTAAGGAGGCAGAAAACCAACTAGAAAGAAATCTGATGCGCTTTGGATTTGGTATTGCGCTGTTTATTGTTCTTGGATTGTTCCTTAATCTTATACATGTACCGCTTGATTGGAAAATATTCCTTGTTTTGAGTCTTTTAGGCCCAATATACAAAGTAATAAGAAAAAAACCAAAGCTGCACGTGCTAAAGCTTACAAGATCAAACCTTTCAATAATGATTGTTCTTATCATATTCCTTGCATCACTGTTTATGTATGTAAGCGGAGCAGCAAAATACCCTTATCTTGAGGATGATGACCCATGGTCCCATGCAATGGGTGTTTCATATGTTGCTCATGAGAAAACAGTCTTTGACACACCAGAAAAAACAGACCGAATACACTATATTGATCCATATCCTCCTTCATATGATATGATTCTTGGTGTCCTGCATCAAACATCATCTTCTATCAACTGGACACTGAAGTTCTTCAATGCACTAATTATCTCATTAGGTCTGATCTTCTTTTACTTCTTTGCAAAGGAGTTCACGCAGAACAAGGCCCTTGCATTATTTGCAACATTTGTCTTAGCTTCTGTTCCTGCATTTCTGAGCCATTTCATATGGGCTTTATCACTTATAATGCCGCTCTTCTTTGTTGGATTCTATGCATTAGAAAGAATAAAGCATGACAAACGCTGGTGGATTGTGGCAGCAATAGTAACAGGCGCTGCTTTGGTTGTTGCACCATCTCACAGTGCATATTATGGCTTGTTCTTTGCGCTTTATTTCATAGTCAGAACAATCCTTGAAAGAAAGTTTTTGCTTTACGAATTCCTTGCAGGAGTATGCGGTTTAGCCCTTTCGCTTCTCTGGTGGGGACAATCATTTTTAAAATTTGGAATCACAGGAACACTGGATAAAATAGGAATTGGTGGCCAGTCAATATTGGGTGTTGCTGGAACTGGCGATAGAGTTTACACTTTTGTTGACTTCTTTATTGCGCAAAAGCAGAACATGATTAATAGTCCAGTTGGCCTGGGCATCTTTGTGTGCTTGCTTGGTTTCATTGGAATAATCTATGCAATAATAAGAATAATCTATGCAGTAATAAAACACAATCAGTTACTCAAGAAGAATCACTGGATTATCATAACCTTTGTCTGGCTTGCTTTAACCATGTATGCTGTAAATGCAGCAAACATGCCAATAAAGCTCTCACCATTCAGAGTCTGGATGCTTCTTGCAGTACCGGTTTCATTAATTGCATCTTTAGGCTTAATCGGTTTGTGGCGCCTTGTAGAATCATTACTAAAGTCAGCATACAGCAAAGATATGGATAAGGATGCACTGCAGGGCATGAAAACAGTAATATCTGTAATCAAAATTGCAATATTGGTCATTGTTGTTGTTGGAGTATTGTTCACATCAACACAGCAGAAATATGCTGTTAATACAGCCCAATGGCCTCCTGGAGCTATGTGGACTTCATATCAGGAGGTTGAAGCATATTCCTGGCTCAGCACGCTTCCAATAGACACTAAGGTTTTCTCATTTTCACATGATTCGCATGTCATAGGCTTTGATAAGTTCAGCTGTGGCTGGTGCGAGGACGTTCTTGAATTCAGAAGAACAGCAATTAACCAATCAGCAGAGGATATTTACGTATGGCTCAGCTCTAATGGTTATGAATACACTATTCTTGGCGGCATGGAAATAAGAACTTATGGTGAAGAACCAGTAATGAACTTAATTCAGCAGATGGATAACTCATCGCATTTCCAGCCAGCTCATAGTGTACAGGGAGGCGCATTAATTTTTAAGGTTGTTTAGATTTAAGCAATGTTCTTATCAGTTCTTTTTCTTCCTTACCCAGTCCTCCAACAATAAATAGAATCAATGCGTAAGTTGCTGCTGCAATAGGGATAATCAAAAGCAGGTGAAGGTCTTTGATTAGGAAATGAATGACCAGGCCCATTACTATTCCTGCAATAACTGGTCGGAATACTATTTTTGGAATATTTATCTTGTATCCAAACTTGCGTATGAAATAAAACAAAAGCATGAACACGCAGAACTCTGTAATTATGGTAGCAATAGTCGCTCCAATGTGCATCATCTTTGGAATAAGAATAAAATTAAGCACAACATTAAGTACAGCGCAGAATCCAGCCGCATATGTGAAGTATTTCTGTTTGTTAATTGAGTTCAGCAAATAGCCTGTTAATGTGCTAACGAATATTATCACAGCAGCCCAGATTATTATCTGCAGAACAAGAACAGAGCTCTTGAAATGTTGCTCTGGATAAATAAAAAGCAGTATCCTTTCTGCCAGTAGCGTAGTTCCAACAGCTATTGGAAGTGCTATAACAAAAAGAAAATAAAAGGTTTTTCTGTAAAGCTTTTCAAGCATATCCCTGTTTGTTGTGTAAAGCTTTGACATTGCTGGATAGATAGCCATGACAACAGAACCAGGTATGAAATAGAGTGCATCAAGAGCCCGGTAGGATGCATTATACCAGCCTGTAACCTCGTAGCCGGACATCAAAGTAAGCATAACAGTATCAATCCTGAAGTAGATTGTCACAAAGATTGTTGTAAACCAGAAAGGCAGGCCATTCTTCATAACGCGCTTGAGAAAATCAATGTCAAATCTCAGCCCTATAGGTACGATCTTTCTTACAAAGAAAAAGTATAGAAAGAAATTGACTATGTAAGAGAAAAGGAAAACACCTGCCAGCGCAATGAGTCCATATCCCATGCTCAGCACAAGGATGCCTCCGCAAACAGTTATAACCCTCTCCATTATATTCATCAATGAGAGGTATTCCATCTTTTCATAGGCCTGGAAAATCATTCCGAAAAACCCGGATATAGTCAAAAAGAAGTTCATGACAGATATGATATACACTGCGGTGGTTACTGCAGGGTCCTCATTCATGAATGAGATGGCAATAATTGGCAGAACGCAAACAATGAATGCAAATATCAGCTTGAGTGAAAGTATGTTTTGGAAGAAGTGTTCAGTCTCTTTCTTGTCCCTTGCAACCTCCCTCACCATGAATAAGCTGACACCAAAGTCATAGAATATCAGGAATAGCCCGGTAAATGCAAAGATAAATGAGTACATTCCGAGGCCAGTATCCTCCAGCTTGTTTGCAATAACAATTACAAGAAAAAAAGACATGACCTTGCTTATTATATCTGCACTCCACAGAAAAATAGTGTTTTTTGCAATGGTCCTGGCTATAGACATGTTACAATGCAACTGATTTGGCCTTATAAAACTTTTGGAAATTGAGAGAACTCATTATTCCTTATTCTTGCTCATTTTCTCAACAGCCTTCTTGAATGCATCAATCTGCTTTTCTGTGAGACTGCCGTACTTAAGATAGCTGATCTTGATATTTCTTAAGAAAGCGTTTTTCATGTAGAAATCTTCTGGAATGTTCAGGAGCTTCTTCATCTTTGGATCCTTTACTTCTCCAGCAAGTTCACTTTTCTGGCAATCATAGCATATGCTGTACTTCTGTCTCCATGTTGCAATCACATAATTCTTCTTGCAAACAACACATTTCTGTTTAAAGCTTATTGCCATTTAAGAAGTAAAATATAGGTTATTTATAAAATCTACGTTATAATCACAAAAAATATAAAGCTGCGACAAACTAGTTAGTTTATGTCTGGAGAAAACACACCTGATGATATTGGACTTATTGTTGATACAAACAAAGCTTTTTTGGATTATGATAGGCCTAGCGGCCTTGCTTTATATGAACATGAGGGGGTTAAGAGCTTGTTTGCAGTTGAGCAAATTCAGCATAAACAGCTGGAAGGAGATGAACATCCCCAAATGTATCTTTCTGGAACATTATTTAGTATAGGTGCAGATTACTCTGAAGCTGTTCCATGTGCAGCAATGCAAATAACAGAAGTAACTGATATTCCAATTAGTAAAGTAAAGCCTTTAACTGAATTGGTTTCTCCCTAGTTTTCTGCACTTTAGCTTCGCAAACCTTTATAAAGAACAGTAGTTCCCAGAAGTTGGGGGAAATATGAAGATATCTGCTTGCATTGTGCTATACCATGAAGAGGATGTTATACAGAAATGTTTAGATAGCCTCAAAGGTGTTGTTGACGAAATCATTGTTGTTCATGATGGTCCATGCAAGGATAAAACATTGGATATCTGCAAAAGATACACAAAGAAAATATTCATAAGGCCTCGCATAGGTGAGGCAGAGCCGCACCGCGCTTTCTCATTCTCAAAAGCACAGTATGATTGGATTCTGCAGATAGATGCAGATGAGTCTCTTTCAGAAAAAGCAAGAAAAAACATCAAAAAGCTGCCAACAGATGTTGCTGCTTATGAGCTTGCATGGGAATTTAAGCTTGGAAACAAGAACCTGCCGAGAAGAGGCCTTGGGAAAGCATACAAACTCTGTTTTTTCAATAAAGACAAGGTAAAATATCGCGGTCTTTTGCATGAAATACCTTTAGTCAATGGAAGGAAAAAGAAAACAGAGCTTTTGCTCTGCCACAATCCAAAGTACAACAACTTCACTTTCAAGGCGTTCAGGACAAAATGGTTGCGCTGGACAAAGATACAGGCAGAGCAATACATCAGGAATGGCAATGCAACAATGCCTGCTTTCATGTATTTTTTTAGAGGGCTAGTCCATTTCATCTATTATTTCATACATTACTTCAGGCACGGCATCATTAACGGATGGATAGGCTTCAAGATTTCGATTTTGCAGGGATTATACAATTTTTATGTAAATTATTATATAATGAAGTATCATAACAAAGTAAAAAAATGAAAGTATCTGTTGTTATTCTTAACTGGAATGGGAAGGGCTATCTGAAAGATTGCCTTAGTTCTGTTTTCATGCAGAATTTCAAAGATTTTGAGGTCATTGTTGTTGATAACAAGTCCACTGATGGCTCTGTAGAGTTCGTTAAAAAGAACTTCAAAAAAGCAAAGCTTGTGGTAAACAAGAAGAATTATGGCTTTGCAGAAGGAAATAATATTGGTGTTCGCAAGGCAAAGGGAAAATATATCGCTCTTCTCAACAATGACACAGTTGTTGACAAGAACTGGCTATCTGCACTGGTAAAAGAGCTTGAAAAAGATAAGAAAAACGTGATTGTTGGTTCGCGCATAAACAATGTAACCAGTTTTTATCATAATTCAGAAACCCTTGGAAGCATCTTTAGTCTCATGGGAGAGCCGATTGATATAAAGGCTCGTGACAAAACCTTTTCATTCTCTGCATCTGGTTGCTCAATGATTTTCAGGAAAGATGTCATCAGAGAACCATTTGACCCTGACTATTTTGCTTACTGTGAGGATTCGCAGTTGTCATGGCTTGTTAATCTGTTGGGTTACAAGGTAAAAATTGCACCAGACTCAAAACTGGACCATCTTGGAGGTGTCACACTCCAAAGACTGCCGCAGGTTTCTTTCCATGCAGAGAAGAACAAATATTTGAACATAATGACGCTGTATGAGGGAAAAACACTGATAAAAATAATCCCGTTGATAATAGAAAACATTATAATAACAAATATGATTTCACTTTTCAAGGGGAGATTGCATAGAAACCTAGCAGCTTATTTTTGGCTTTTGAGAAATATAACTAAGATTCCAAAAAAACGCGTTAAGATACAGATGCAAAGAAAGCTGCCTGACAAAATAATTTTAAATTATTTCAGCTACAAAGTCCCTTACAGGTTTGGCGGCTTTGAAAAGATATTCAACGTATTCAACTACATCTATTGCAGAATACTGTTCATGCCGCTATACGAGTTCACAATCAAGAGATCAATAGAAAAATGAAAGCATCAGTAATTGTTCTTAACTACAATGGAAAAAAAGTAACAATAGACTGTGTAAAATCCTTACTTAAGCAGACATACAAGGATTTTGAGATAATTGTTGTTGACAATGGCTCAATTGATGGTTCAATTAAAGCATTAGAGCCCTTAATGAAAAAGTCAAAGAAGATTAAGCTTGTAATCAATGACCGCAATTATGGTTTTTCAGAGGGAAACAATATTGGTGTTAGGAAAGCAAAAGGAAAATACATAGCTCTCCTTAACAACGACACGATTGTTGACAAGAACTGGCTGAAAGCAGCGATTGCAGTCCTTGAGAAGAATCCTTCTGCACTTGTTGGATCATACTGCCATAACATACATCACAAAGTAATTCCAAAACCACCTGGTTATACAGTGAACCTCTTCGGATATCCTGTTTACAGCAGGCATGCTTCTCCAAATTTCTCTTTTGGCGTTACAGGCCCTTCAATGTTTTTCAGCAAGCAGGCGATAAAAGAGCCTTTTGATGCAGACTATTTTGCGTATGGAGAAGATATCTACATCTCATGGCTTGCCCACATCAAAGCAAGGGATGTTATAATATCACTTGATTCAAAACTGAAGCATTTGCACGGCATGACTGGTTCAAAGCTGCCTTTTGTGCAGCAGTTTCATGGGGAGAAAAACAGAGTGATGAATCTGTTGCTATTTTATGAGCGCTCAACCCTGATTAAGCTTCTTCCTTTAATTTTCATAAATGACCTTGCGGTTTTGTTAAGTTCACTGATACGAGGAACCTCTGGTAAGGCAAGGGCGCATCTTTGGCTGCTTTTTAATTTAAGGAAAATACTTTCAAAGCGGTGCGCTATACAAAAGCAAAGAAAGCTTCCTGATAGCAAGGTGCTCAACTACATAAGCTACAAAATCTATCCTCAAAGAGGGCTAGGAAAACTAGTAAACAACATCATGAGACTTTACTGTAGACTATTATCAATAAAAACAATTGAGCTGAGAAAATGAGAATAGCTATTATTTCAACTTATCCGCCCCAAAAGGACGGAATAGGAATATATGCAGGCCACTTTGCAGACTCTTTTGAAAAGCTCGGAAATTTTGTTCGTGTTATCTCGTTCCAGAATTATGAATACAAGGATAATAGGGTTAAGCCTTTCCTGAAAAAGCATAACCCCTTTGGTTATCTCAAGACCGCTCTTTTCATAAAAAACATGAAATTTGACACAGTAATAATACAGCATGAATACCTGATTTACAATTATTTCTGGCTTCCATTAATGATGGCTTTGCTTAAGCTATTCCGAATTAAAGTAAACCTTGTGGTGCACACAGTAATCCCTTATGAGGATTTTGTGAAGAAAAATATCTTCAGACTGATACATTCATTCACATTTCTCTTCACAGACAAGATCTTTGTGCACACAGAGAATGCACGCAAGCACCTTCAAAGGAAAACATTTGTTAGAAAGAAAACAATTGTTCTTCCAATTCCAATTGACAAGAAGAATGTAAAGCCAGAAATGCCAAAGGATTCAAAAGTGCTCAGTTTTGGCTATGCTGCGCATGATAAGGGAATAGATATTGCATGCAATGCTGTTGAGGGAACAGATATCAAGCTGAAGATAGTTACCTCAATAAACCCGAAGCTGCTCAAGGAAAAAAAATACTTAGAAAAAATAAAAGAACTTGCAGAGAAAAATAATAACATAACCCTTGTGCAACGCTTTGTCTCAGAAAAAGAGAAAGAAGAGCTTTACAAGGAAACAGATTTCTGCATTCTTCCATATAGATTCATCGAGCAGAGCGCAGTTCTCACAGATGTCTGGGGATTCTACAAAATCCCTGTTTGCTCTGATGTCCGCGCCTTCAAGGAAGAAGTCAATGACAAATATGGAGTTCTCTTCACAAAAGAAGACCCTGAAGACCTTCGAAAGCAACTACAAGCAATAATCAAGGACAAAGACAAGCAGAAAAAGCTTTTAGACAACATAACAAAGCTTGTCGAAGAACGAAACTTCGACGCAGTCGCAAAGGATTACATGGAATATATTTAAGAATAAACTGCAGCCAATCCTGTAAGTGTCTTTTTCTGCACTTCATCTACTTTATCCATAGGAACATATGTTTTAAGGCCACCTGGTCTAGCTCCCTGCGACCGTGCTATGGTTATAAGAGCTGGTGCTTTTAGTTTTCTAAGCAAATCCATAGTGTCATCTATTCTTTGTTCGTAATTTTCGACTCCATCATAAGAGCGCCTCATATTAGAAATGTGGGTGTGGCAGCAAAATGCATCCAAATCAATATCAAGAATCATTACTCTGTTCTCCAGATTGATTTTTTCTGGTGTTGGCGTATTTTCTGAATCATAATCTGGGAACTCATTGTCCCACCTAATTCTTTTCCCACTAAGTTCTTTAAAAATAATGTTTTCATAATCAAAAACCGCTGTTTTAATTGAAGTTCTACCATTGCCTGTATCTCGTGTCCCAAGGTCTTGTAGACGTTTTTCTTCTGAGTGCGGGTTCAGCCAGTAGATTGAAGAAACAATTCCATGATGAAATGCAGAGCAGATAAAATGTGAAATATCAAGAGTTTCTTTTGCATACTTCTTGTCAATCTTCTCAGCAAACGATATCCCGCCAGCCATATCTGAATGCCCGTCAACATGAAACAATATAGCATCCTCTATTCCATGCTTATACCATGGGTAAAGCGCTTCATTATGATTGTTCACAATCGCAATAGGTATCCCTGCAATTTTTTTCATTTTTCAACATCTATCAGAATTCCCCTTTTAACGAATATAGACCAGTAACTGTGCACGTTTTATAAGACTTGCGTTTTTTAGCTCTTCTGCTTTGATCTCAGTACATAATACTTGAACATGTCCTTTAATCTGTTGAATCCAATAACATAGAAATCTTTTCTTGCGAACAAGAACTTGAGTTCTTCGCTTATCTCATACCAGTTTCTTTTGATAAGGTGTGTTGGGAAAAAGAAAAGTAAGTGGTGCTTGATTACGAGCTGGGTAAACTTTTTATGCGACATCATGTAAGCGAGCTTCCTTTCCTCTGCAGGGAAATAAGGAGTGTCGAAAACAGGCTCTGCGCTGAAAAGATTATAATTCGTGTAATCCTTGTTTATCCATCTGCCTTCTCTTCCGATATAGTCCCAAAGCTTTGTTTTTGGATATGGAATTGCAAGATTAAAGCTAGGCAGCTCAATCTTTGCTTTGTCTATGAATGCTATGTTTTTCTTTGCTATCTCAAAGGTATCCCCAGGATTACCAATCATAAAAAGCCCAAGCACTGTTATTCCGGCCTGATGCGTCCATTTTATTGATTGTTCTATCTGTGCAAGCGTTTCGTTCTTGCCCATTTTCTTCAGAACCTCATCATCAGCTGCCTCAACCCCTATTGAAATCCTTGAGCATCCTGCCCGTCTCATCTTCTTGAGCATTGTAAGAGAGGTTCGGTCTGCTCTTACGCCCTGTGAGAGCCAGTTAATTTTTATCTTTCTTCTTAGCAATTCATCACAGAACTGCTCGACTCTTTCATTGATTAATGTGAAATTATCATCATTTATGTGGAATGCTTTCTTGCCCCATCTTTTAACAACATAATCAATTTCATCAACAAGGTTCTTTGCAGTCCTCATTGTGTATTTTCTTCCCCATACTGTTGGAACATTGCAGAAATCGCAGTTGTAAGGGCACCCTCTGCTTGTTAGTATTGGATGCTGCCTGTATCTTTTCATCCTGAAATACTGGAATGCTGGGAATGGAAGCTCATCAAGGTTTGCAAGTCTGCATCTTGGAGCATTAATCACAGTTTTTCCGTTTTTTCTCCAAATCATGCCGTTTATTCCGCTTATATCCTTCTTTTTTTCAATTGCATCAAGAAATTCTGCAAATGTCTCTTCTCCTTCACCCATCACAGCATAGTCTATCTCTGGGTTTTCCTCAAGAATGGTCTCTGCAGCAACTGTTGTATGCGGACCTCCAAAGACAACTATAGAATTTGGATGAACTTTCTTCAGAACCTTTGTAAAAGCAATTGCATCCTTGAATTTCCAGCTTGTTGCAGCCAATCCATAAACATCAAACTCTTTTCTTATGAACTCTCTTATCTCTTTTGATGAAGAAACATATGTATCAAGAATCTCTATTTCGTGTTTTTTTTCAAGAACAGCAGTAAGATAGGCTAACCCAATGTTTGGAAAGATGTTGTGTCCCTTTCCTTTATTTGCTCCAGGAATTCCTCTTACTTTGAAATCTGTTGGTTCAATAAATGCAACCTTTAGCCCCATAAAACCACCAACTCGAGAAAACAATAGGCACTATTTAAAGGTTGTGGGCTTATAATCTCTTGAACAACTTCAAATGCTTCTCTGCTGTTGCTTTCCAGGATGCTTCCTTTCTGTATGTATCAATCCCTTTTTTGTAACTGTTATAATTCGAGAAAACCTTTCGAACACCTTCAGCAAGCGCCTTGCTATCTCCTGCACGAACAATCTCTCCAAGTTCGAATGCTTCAACCATTTCCCATAAAGAACCTGTTTTTGTTACAACAACAGGCAGTCCATATGAGATTGCGTTGTGGAGTATCCCTGACTGGAATGGTGCCCATGTATAAGGCAATACAACAAGGTCTGCATTCTTGTAACATCTTTGTCTGTCTTTCTCACTGACCCATCCGAAGTTTGCCTTGACATTAGGAAGCTGTTTTTTCCCTTTTATCTTACTCTCTATTTTTCTGTCAGTAAAGCTCCCTGAAACAGTAAGTTTGCACTCCTTTAGATCTTTCATTGCATTAAGTAAAAACTGCAGTCCTTTTTTCTCTGATATTATTCCAAAGAATAGCAGATTCTTTCCTTTTCTCTTGTGTGCAGGATAAACCTCAAGACCGTGAAAAATACAGAAGGTTTTTGCATTGTATTTTCTTCTCATGAATTCCTGTTGCCTTGGTGTGTGTACTATTGCTAATGATTTCTTTGCTATGAGCCGCTCTATGAGTGATAAAACCCTGTCACGTAAACATTTTTTTTCATAATGCACTTCATGCAGTGTAACTGTAACAGGTATTTCCTGTTTCAATGCACTAAGCAAATTAAAATTAAAGAATTTATGAAAAAAAGCAGCATTGTGCTGTATATTCAGAACATCTATCTTTTCTTTCTCAATTATTTTCCGAAGCGCATCCCCAAAAGACCTTGATTTAAAGTCAGTTACATAGTCTGCTTCAGAATTCTCATTTCCTATTGTTACAACATCTGCTTTTTTCCTGAGCTCCCTAATAAGATTATCAGAGTATATTGCAATGCCGCACTTCTCTGGCAAAAACGGACTAACAATACCTATTTTAATCTTTAAACACCCACAGTTTGTTTAATATGTAATTAATAACAGATACAACTAATGTAACTAGGATTATTGATAAGATGTAATAGATTCCTGTTATTTCTGTTATTGCATATACCATCAACCAGTTGATGAGTACAATAAGGACTGTGACTATCATAAACTTTCCAAAGCGCTCCTTTGCCCTTGAAGTAACATTAAAAGTAACATGTCTATGATAAAAGAAGTTGAACAGCATGTTCAATCCAAGGCCCAGTGCATAAGAGCCCATATACCATAATCCAGCAAACTCTGTCAGCAGAAAAGTAACAACAAGATTAATCAGCATGCCTAGTCCGCCGCCAACAACAAAAACAAGATATCTTATTATCTCTCCAAAACGAAGCTGTAAAGCACGGATTCCATAGTTCAGTCCAAACTTAACATAACCCATTCCCTCTGCTGACTTTGATGTTCCAGATGTTCTATAACTGTAAACAAAAGGAATCTCCTTTATTTTCCAATTCCTTGCTCTAAAAAGCAACTCTAAATCAAACTCTCCCCATGAAGACGGATACTTGAATTGTATCTCCTTTAGTTTTTCTCTCCTTATTGCGTGGAATCCTCCAGTAAAATCCGTTAGTTTCATTCTAAGTATTGTTTTGCAGTAAAGATTGAGCATTATTGGAAAGAATTTTCTTATGAATGGCGCTTTCACGCTTTTATTATCAGTATATCTTGAAGCACTAACCAAATCATACTGCTTTGTATGCTTAACAAGCTCAGGAACTGTTTCTGGCGGATGAGACATGTCAGCATCCATAAGCACAATAACATTTCCACAGCTTATTTTTATTCCATCTCTTATTGCAGAGAATATTCCTCGTATCCCTTTTCTGTGCAGTGCAACAACTACTCCTTTTTTTGCATACTTGTCCATTATCTCTGGTGTTTTGTCTGTAGAATCATCATCAACAATTACTATCTCGAAATTATAGTCTTTCAGCTCTGCAGAAAGTGAAGTTATAAGCTTTTCAATGTTTCCTGCTTCATTATAAGTGGGCAAGATAACAGAAACATCTCTCTTCAATGAGTTACATTCTCTTATCCTATCAAACCTACAGGTTTTCTTCCCGCATTTGCATATGTAAGGCATACTATTAGTCAGCAGAGATTCATTTAAATATTTATTGAAAACATTTATATATCACCGGAATCTTGCTCCAATGGGGGCACATGAAGTTTATTCCGGTTGCAGAGCCGACCTTGGGCGGCAATGAAAAAAAGTACGTGATGGATTGTATTAATACTACTTGGATTTCTTCTTTAGGCAAGTATATTCCTGAATTCGAAGAAAAGTTCAGCAAATACTGCGGTGTGAAGCATGGTGTTGCTGTTTCTAATGGCACAACAGCATTGCATTTAGCATTAACTGCTTTAAACATCCAGCCAGGTGATGAAGTAATAATTCCTGATCTGACATTTGTTGCAACAGCAAATGCAGTTGCATACACTGGAGCAAGACCTGTTTTTGTTGATTCTGAGCTTGATACCTGGAACATGGATATTCATAAGATAGAGGAAAAAATAACAGAGAACACAAGAGCAATTATTGTTGTTCATCTTTATGGCCATCCTGTTGATATGGATCCTGTTATGAAGCTTGCAAAAGACCGTGGTTTATTAGTGATAGAAGATGCTGCAGAAGCTCACGGCGCAGAGTACAAGGGAAAAAAGGTTGGAAGGTTCTCAGATGTTGCATGTTTCAGCTTTTATGGTAACAAAATAATTACAACAGGCGAAGGTGGCATGTGCGTAACAAACAATGAGGGTCTTGCAAAGAAGATGCAGTTCCTCAAGGATCATGCAATGGATCCTACCAGGCGTTACTGGCACCCCATGATTGGATTTAACTATCGTATGACCAATATTCAGGCTGCTATAGGCCTTGCACAGCTGGAAAACATTGGAAAGATAATCACAGCAAAGAGAAAGAACGCAGCATTGTACAATTCTTTACTGGATGATTCTGATGTTACATTGCCTCCTGAGGCAGATTGGGCAAAGAATGTTTACTGGATGTATTCAGTACTTTCAGAGAAACGAGACCAGTTAATGGAGACTCTTAAAAAGAATAAGATTGATTCAAGACCATTTTTCTCACCAATACATCAGATGCCTCCTTACAAATCTAAAGAGACCTTCCATGTTGCAGATGAGCTTGCAGTCACAGGACTAAATCTTCCTTCATCAGTTAATCTTACAAAGGAGGACATTGAGAGAATCTGTGGGGTAATAAACAGCGTTGTTGAAAATGGTGGATAAAAAAGACGCAGTGCTTTTAGCAGTCCTTTTTCTTGTAGCCTTAATTGTGTGGTCTGCTCCGATTAATGATAAACCATTTGGAGAAGGCGATGCTGCGTGGCATTTTGGCATTGGCGATTATATCTCGCAGAATGATCAGACATTTTTTTTGCTTCCTGACCATATAGGTTACTGGTATTACAACTTCACTCCAAATATTGGGATAAACGGACCAGAATATCCTCCAACAAACCATGTGAACTATGCAACAATGCAGGTTGCAGGCGGCGCAAGGGTAGAATCACTCTATATATACAAGGCAATCACAAGTTTCCTTGGTGTCTTTGCTGTGTTTTTCCTTATCAGGCGGTTATATGGTCCTACCGCAGCATTCCTTGCAGGCTTTGGTTTAATCTTTTCCTTTAGGGAGATCCATACTTATATGTGGGGCCAGCAGCCAACTCTTATATCCCTTGTTTACGTTCCAGTTGTTCTTTATACATTCTATTCATTCCTTGATTCATTTTACAAGGGAGAGCCAAAGAACATCTATCTCTACATTTTAGTGCTGCTTCTTGCATCACAGTTCTTATTCCATTTGCAGGGCTTGTTTGTAGCCTTACCAATGCTCATCTTCCTTGTAGTTATGATTATTAAATATAAAAGGCTTCCATTATCACTTTCAAATCTTAAGCACATAGGAATAGCACTTGCTATATTCTTGCTATTAGCAGCGCCTTTCATTCAGATCTATTCAAACATGGGTGTTGCTACAATTGAAAATAAGAAATATAGTCCTCTTAGCCGCCTCTTTTCATGGAATATTGATCCTGACCTGGAGGGGGGAAGCTATATTGATGAGTTTTACTTATATGAGTATTCTTATCCTCCATGGTATGTATCAGTGCCTCTTATACTGATAGCGGTATTATTCCTTTTAATCAAAGCAGTAGTAGAAAAAAGAAACCGTGAGCTGTTTATGCTGAGCTGGATTTTTGCAGTATACTTAATATTGCACATGGATGTAATCCTGGGTTTTACAATCCCAAGGGTTACAAGAATGCTCATGCTTGAAACGCAGCTATTCTATGCACTTATGGCAATAAGTCTGGTTTCAATAGCTTCTTTTATTCCTTCGCTAATAAAGCTTGCTTCAGCGCAAAAGAAAATCCTGATTTTAGCATTAAAATTAATCTTAGCACTGGCATTCATACTTATTGTTATTTTCACAACAGGTGCACAGGACAAGCAGATTCTTGATTCAGCATACGCGAACATTGGAAGAGTTACGCAGGCTCAGATGGATGCAGCCGAGTGGATGGGTGAGAATCTTCCAGAGGACGCACTCCTGCGCAACTATGGAACAGGATCATATGCAAAGATACGCTTCATGTACATGTTATCTCATAGATTCATGGCAGAGTATCATGACACAGTTTTCGAGGATCAAATAAAACAAGAAGCAACGCACTACATGTTTGATTACTCTGACTTTAATGCAATGGGCAGGACAGATATCCTTGAAAGTTTATCTGCAGTTGAAACAGATCTTGTTGGGAACTCAACCCCGCTTTACAATCAGAATGGAATAAAGGTGTATGAAATTGAAGCTGAATAACACTAGCATTTCAATAATTGTAGGTTTGCTTATTTTGCTAATCACAGCAATAGCTATTGACTTTACAACATCAAGAACAGTGCTTGCTTTCTACCTAGTATTCATTCTTCCTGTTTATTCAATACTATCAAACTTTGACTTAGGAAGAGACGAGAAGTTCTTCTTCTCATTGTTCATCGGCCTGGGTTTATTCCCGCTTGCAGTCTATTATCTGAACATGATAATACCATCATTTAAGATATCAATAATAGCCTCATTTGTCATTCTAGTTGCAATAGGCTTTGTTCTTAAGGGGAAAAAATTTTCTTTCGGGAAATAAACAACCCCAAAGCAATAAGCACAATAGGCAGCACAAACCAATGATACTTGACATGTAGCCCTACAAGTGCAACATAATAGCTCACTATTCCAAATACAGCTGCTCCAAGCACAGTTCCGATTATGAATCGTTCAAGGAAGCCAAGCTTTTCTTTCCAGTAGAGCATTATTACATTTCCTGGAATAACAAGCATCCAGAAGAACATAACAACTATCTTAAGAACATTAAGAACTCCCTCTTTGTAGAAAACAATCTGCACTATTATAAGTGCCGAAACAAATGCTATTCCTAAATTGATTAATTCTTTCTTAAGCAAGGCAATCAACCCCTGGATCTTTATTTCTTAGTATTGATACAATATCATTGCTGTAGGCCTCATCAATGGACTCTGCTTCAAGCAGTGTCTGCCTTAAAAACATATTGTACTGTGAAACAACCTCATTGCTTGTTACCTTATCAAGCACAAGATAGTCAAAATTGCATACATCCATCCTTCCTGCAAAATATTCAGGCTGCGGCATGTCTGGTTTCAGTTTGTTGTCATAGCTGATTAATGATGTTTTGTATGGGAATGGATGACCATGCCATGCAAGTGATGCCTCATAATCATTAAGTATTGAGCCATTCTGTATTGATTTAATGTATTCCAGTGGATCTATGAAGAATGCCATCCTCTTTGAGTTGTACAGCATCGATGATTGCTCGTAGATACCATAGAAATACAGCACTTGTGCATCCTCTGGCGCGTTATCCGCTATCCAGGTTAATCCATCCCAGTGATATTTATCCATTATTCCTCTTGAAGTCCCTCTTTCTTCATTGAATATACTTGGAATTGCTATTAAAAGAATTAAAGCAATAACAACAGTGTAAACAATATTCCATTTCTTAACAAAGATCTTCAGAACAGCGTAAATCGCAAGCCCAAAGAATATTGAAAGAAGCACAGGCCACATGAATCTTACCTGCATTGCCTTGTCAAAACCAATTAGTACTGTGAATCCTATGATAAAGGAGTACACACCAAGAACCAGTGCAATGTTGTATTTCTTCCTAATGAAATAAATAAGTGCAACAACCATTCCAAGAGCAATAATCCACTGCAGCAGTCCGAAGTCCTTCATTAGAACGACAGGATAACCAATTGTTTGCTGTGTAGGGAAATCCATAGATTTCAGTACCTGTGTTGATCTTGTTGGAAGCCAGAAAAATATGAATAATGGAAGATAGCTTAAGATGAGCAGGGCTGATGCTCCTCCAGCAATAAGCATCTTCTTCAGATAATCCATTGTGAATTTTTTTCTTATAATGCGAATCAGTGAATATACTCCGATAAACCCAATTGCCCAGAAGGTTTCTGGTGGGTGTGTTAAAAATGATGCTGCAAGGAAAACTGCAAGCAGAAGATTCATTCCCTTTAGCCCTATTCTCATAAGGCACCATGCAACACCCATGAAGAATGCCAGGCCCAGGTAAAAATCCCATTGTCCAAAGGTCATTCCTGTATAGAAATTCTTTGTGAATATCAAAAATGATAATGGAAGAGCAAGCAGTGCAACATTTTCATTAAACTTCCTGACTATTAAATACAGGACAAGCACAGCAAGCAGCGCTGATATGAAAATAAAGAGATATATTGTGTCATAGACCTCAATTCCTGTTGCGTGTGAGAATGCAGCTGCAATCTGGTTCAGTAAAGGAGGATTCATTCCTACAACACCATCAAAGCCTCCTGTTATGTATGCAGGCATGTTGTTATAGTGTCCTGCATCTTTTATTGCCTCTGCTGTTCCCTGATGCAGAAATGCATCTGATGCAAAATACGCATATGGAAACTCATGTGAAACCTGGTGATCAAAAAGTGTTCCACAGCCAAGCCAGAGAAATACAGGTATAAAGATTATAATAAAAATTGCAGACAGGTTTAGTTTAAGACTCAATATTTCACCCTATTTCACACTATTTTATCGTCTCTATTTAAAGTTTGTCTTAGTTTAAACAAAACATTTATATTTAGCTCATCGTTTGCAAGATTCATGAAACCAGTACTTTTGGTCTTTCCAAAGCACAGCCCTTTTCCTCATTCAAGGGGATTCCCGCTTGCGATATATTCCCTAGGGGCATATCTTGAGAAGCATGGATTCAAGGTGTTGTACTATGATGAACGTGTGCAACCAGAATCTCTTTTAGAATCACATCTTAGACAGAATCCTATTCTTGTTGGAATTTCTACAATGACTTCTTACCAGATAACAAAGGCGCTGGGGATTGCAAAAAAGGTAAGGCATTTTGATAAGTCAATACCTCTTGCATGGGGAGGCGTTCATCCAAGCATGCTTCCTTTCCAAACAATGGAATCACCTTTTGTTGACTTTGTTATAAACAAGGAAGGCGAACAGACTCTACTTGAGCTTGTTCAGGAGCTTAATTCAGAAAAGCCTGATTATAGCAAGATTAAGGGTCTTCTATGGAACAATAATGGAAAAACAGTATTCAATGGCGAAAGGAACTTTTTGGATTTTAATAAGCTTCCATCTCCATATGATGCTGCAAGTGATGCGCTTATCAAGTTTTATATGAAAAAAGAAACAGTCAGGGATGCAATAATATATCAGACCTCCAGGGGATGCCCGCACAGATGCAGGTTTTGCTATAATCGCTATTTCAACAAGCAGAAATGGAGGTCAAGGAACCTGGAACTCGTTGAAAAAGAGCTGACCAGATTAAGAAACCTTGGAGTAACAAGCACATTCTTTGTTGATGATGATTTAGGACCTAACAAGGAGCATCTTTTGGGTATTGCAAAGATAACCAAGAAGCTCGGAATCTCATGGAGTGCGCCAATAAGGCTGCAGTATATGACAAAGGATGTTGTGAAGAAACTGGAAGAGGGAAACTGTAAATACCTTTTCTTTGGTGTTGAGTCTGGATCTGATAAAATGTTAAAGACTGTTGTTGACAAGGGCGAGACAGTAGCTGAGATGGTTAAGGGGATAGACCTGATTGCTGATTCAAAAATCAAGCCAATGTATTCATTTGTCTTGGGTTTCCCTGATGAAACACCCGATCATCTTCCAGAGACCTTTAAACTTGTTGATTACATAGTAAAAAAAGACAAGTCTGCTTCAATACAGCTGCAGATATTCAACCCATTGCCAGGAACACCTGCTTATGAGACCGCTGTAGAGTATGGTTTTAAGCCTCCAAAAAAACTAGCTGACTGGTCTGATGTTGTCAGTGATGAAGTTCGCGGTCCTTGGATAAAAAACAAAGCACTGTTAAGAAACCTTTATGTTATCTCTGTGCTTGCATTCAGGAGTGAGGAGCTCTTGGGCAACAAGTTATTTTACATTCCTAATAAGATAGCTAAGTGGAGATGGAAGCACAAGTTTTTTGCACTTTGCATTGAAAGGCGCATATATGATTTAATCAAGAAAACACCTTTCCTTGAATAATATGAAAAACAAAATAATCTACCTGATTGTTGCACTGTTCATAATACAGGTTGCTCTTTATCTCTTCATGATTAAATACAGGTTTGTTGATGCAAACATTGGTGGGTTCCTTACTGCAATACGGTTGATATCAGAAGGAGGAATCCCCTATATTGATTTTGCATATATGCATATGCCCTTATTTATTTACGGCGCATTTGCGTGGTCAAAGGTGTTTGGCTTTTCTTTATTCAACTTAAGGTTTTTTTCTGCTTTATTCAGTATTTTGTTAGGACTGGCAATAACGTACTATGCATGGAAAAAATCAGATGATAAAAGAATCGCTCTGATTGTTTTCTTCCTTTATGCATTCAGCGGTGCATGGATTTCGTTAACAACAACCTTCCAAACGCAGCCAATATCCAGCTTTTTTTCATTCCTTGCTTTCCTTTTCATTACAAGGGTTGATCGCAAACAAAGGTTGACTTACATTTTTCTTGCAGGTCTCTGTATAGGAATCGCTGCAAATGTTCGCTCAGTATTTATTCTAGCGTTCCCAATAATTTTCCTCTACATAATTGCAATTGACTACAAAAAAATAAAGCTTAGTGCAAAAAGGGTTGCGAGTCTCTTCTGCGGATTTCTCATCCCGTCAATTCCAACATTGTTATTCATCGCAAAGGGAGCTGAACATTTCTTTTACAACACGCTTTTATTGCATCAACATGCAACAGCACAACCGCTTGCAAACCTTGGCGGTCCAATAACAACAGCGAGTTTTATTGGCGTTTTTCTTCAAAGGTATAAAGCAGCCTTTGTTTTCCTTTCAGATCCGCAAACTCTTATTGTTTTTCTGCTGTTTGCAGCCTCGATGATTCTTTTGATACACAGGCTAATGAAAAAAAGGAGCTTTGTGAATGCAAGGGAGCAGCTGCTCCTTCTTGGTTTGTTGCTTGTGTTATCAATAGCATATTTGCTTCCACGTTATACTTATGTAGAATGGTTCGTACAGATAATACCATTCATGATTGTTCTGTCAATACCATTTATTGATAAGATTCTTTCATCTTACAAATTTTCTAAGAAAAATTTTGTGAATATAATAATCATAGTTTCCCTGCTTTTTTATTTTGCTGTAGGGCCTCCTTACTATATATTCAAAAATGTTAATGAGATTGGCGGGCTGGAACCTGAATTTGGAGTTAGCAATGTACATGCTGTTGTAAATGAAATAGAATCAATTACATCAGAAGAGGATCTTGTGCTGACCTGGTGGTCAGGTTACACTGCTTTGGCCAACAGACATGTTGTCCACGGGCTTGAAGCAGGAATATTTTCGTATACCCCTGCATCCCGCACAGTACTCAACAGGATATCTGACGAAAAAGCAAGAAAGTTTAACATAATTACTGAAGAAGAAACATTTGATATAATAAATAACAAGAAGGTAAAAGTGATAATAGTTGATTTGACATGTCCAGAGGAGTTTAAGGATGCAATAGAAGCAAACTACATTCTTCACAAAGAGATTAGTGAAACAAAAATATTTGTGAGTGAAGAAAGATGAAGGATTATGTTGAAGATAGAGTAAAGATGGATGAGCTTCTTACTCACAGAAATCCTTTAGTAAGAATTGTCGAGAAAAACAGGCGCAAAACACTATTTTCTTTGATTAGGACTGCCGGTGTGGTTGCAGATATCGGTTGTCAACATGGTCAGTTGGCAGCATTGGTCGCTCCAAGAGCCAGGAAGGTCTATTGTATTGATATTGATGATAAGAATTTTGCATTTGCAAAAAAGCGTCTTTCACGTTTTGACAACATTGAATTTATCGTTTCAGATGTAAGGAAAATTAACCTTCCATCAGATTCTGTTGATGTTTCACTTGCTGCATGTGTTATTGAGCACATACCAAATTTAGACGATGCATTGGATGAGCTATTAAGGATAACCAAGCCGGGCGGTAGAGTAGTAATCAATGTTCCTAACGAAAAGTGGATCCTTCTTGCTAAGCGCTTAACACCAAGGTTTTTTCTAGGAAGATTAAAGAGGGGAAGGACGCCTGAACACTTTCACATCTTTAACAAAAAGCTTCTCAAAAAAGTGCTTAAAGGGAAAAACGTTGTCAAAATATCTTATGATTTTCCTTTTTGTTTCAACATCTTCGCAGTCATTCAAAAAAAATAAGTACCATGTGCGGAATAACAGGTATTGCCGGAAAGGAAGATAAAGCTCTTCTTAAGAGAATGACTGCTAAGATTAAGCACCGCGGTCCTGATGAGCAAGGATTCTTCTATGGAAACAAAATTTGCATGAGCAATGTCAGGTTAAGCATAATTGATTTGAAGACAGGGAAGCAGCCAATATACAATGAAGACAAGTCACTTGTAATTGTTTACAATGGTGAAATCTACAACTACAAAGAGCTGAGAAAAGATCTTGAAAAGAAGCACAAATTCTCCACAAAATCCGATACAGAGGTAATCATACACGCATACGAGGAGTACGGCCCGGAATGTGTTAAACTGTTCAATGGAATGTTCGCATTTGCTATTTGGGACAAGAAAAAGAATCAATTGTTCCTTGCGAGAGATAGATTGGGAATAAAGCCCCTCTATTATTACACAGACAGCTCAAAGCTGATCTTTGCATCAGAAATCAAGGCAATACTTGAGGACAGTACAATCAAGAGAAAATTGAACGAAGAAGCATTGATTGACTATCTAACATTCCAGAACATACTTGACAATAAAACATTCTTCCGTGGAATAGACATCCTGCGTCCTGGCCACTACATCATCTACAAGAACAAGAAACTGGATGTAACAAAATACTGGGAAGCAAGTTACAAGAAAAAGAAGCAAAAGCCAAAAGAGTACATAAGAGACTTTCAGAAAGTATTCCATGACTCTGTTAAGAGGCACATGATTAGTGATGTTCCTGTTGGAAGCTATCTTAGTGGTGGTATTGACAGCTCATCTGTTGCAACAGTTGCTTCAAAGCTAAACAATAGATTAAGAACATTCACCGGAAGATTCGATGAAAAGGGCTATGATGAAAGCATTTGTTCGAGGGTTGTAGCCAAAAAAATAGATGCCCGGCCTTATACCATAACAATGAAGCCCAAGGATTTCCTTGAAAGTATAGAGAAAATAGTATATCATCTTGATGAGCCAAAGCTCGCACTGAATAATTTTGCACAATTTCACACAGCAAAGCTTGTTTCAAAGCACGTGAAGGTTGTCCTTACTGGTCACGGAGGAGACGAGCTCTTCGCTGGCTATCCTGTTTTCAAGGCAATATATCACAAAAATGCTATGAAAAGAAACCCGCTCAATGTTCCCAAGGCATTGGCTGCTTTCAAGTTCAGTGAACTCCCGCGTTCATTATACTTCCTTTTCTTTCCATTGATTTCCCCTGAGGTAAACTCAAATCTCTTTATTATATTTGACCAAAGGGAGAGAAAAAAATTGTTTACAAAGCAGTTCTATAATAAAGTCAAAAATTACAGGCCACTCTCAGTAGTCAACAACATGTTGAAAGGAAAAAACCTGAATAATGTTGACAAGGCACAGTACATGTACTTATCAACATACCTTTCCTCACTTCTTGTTGTTGAGGATAAGCTTGGAATGGCTCATTCAATTGAATCAAGAACACCAATACTCGACAATGAGCTTGTTGATTTTGCTCTGTCAGTTCCAATGAAAGACAAGCTCTACAGGAATGAGCTTAAGCACATACCAAAGACTGCAATGAAGCATGAATTGCCTGAAATTCTTTACAAGCAGTCAAAAAAAGGCTTCCCAACACCGCTTTCATTATGGTTCAGGAAAGAGCTGAAGCCATTTGTCTATGAAACACTCCTTGGAGAAAGAGCAGTAAAGCGGGGAATCTTTAATCCAAAATATGTTAAAAGAATCCTTGACAAGCACTGCAGTTCAAAAACAGATAACACATTTGATCTGGTTAATGCAAACAAAATCTGGAGCTTGATTCTGATAGAATTGTGGTTCAGAATTTATATCGATTAGCTATTTTCTGTCAATCTTTTCTTTTATCGATACAAGTATCTCTGCTAAGAAGCCCATTCCAAAGAACTGGACACCAAGAACAACCAGAAGAATAACCAGTGCAATGATATTTGTGTTTATTTCAGCTCCTGGTATAAGAAATTTTCTAACTTCCCAGAGCCCGATTAAAACACCAATGAGCATTGAGAATATTCCTGTTATTCCAAAAATAAGCATCGGTCTCTTGAGGAATGACAAATTAAACTTTACTACGAGCATGTCAAGCAGCCCTATTAAAATCCTCATTAGGCCATACTTTGATTTTCCGAATTTTCTGGTGTATGCTCTTACCTTTACCTCGCCGACCTTGTAGCCCTTTGCGTGTGCAAATATCGCGATATATCTGTGCCAGTCTGATCTCAGCTCCAGGTCAGGTATCATTTCCCTTTTGAAGGCCTTTATCCAGTTAAGGTCATGTATCTTTATTCCAAAGAGAAGTTTTGATAAAATATTGTATATCTTGCTTGCAATCTTTCTTTTTTTTCTTCCCTGTCTCCATCCAACAACCATGTCAAATCTCTGCATCCCGCCAAGAAGTCTTGGTATGTCTTCTTCAGGGTCTGATTCCATATCAGCTTCCATGAATACAATTATTTTTCCTGTTGAAATCTTTAAGCCGCTAAGTAGTGCCTCTGTCTTTCCAAGGTTTTTCCTGTGGTGGCAAACCTTTAGCTCAGAATATTTTTCAAGAAGTCTTTCAGTTACCTCTTTTGTTCTGTCTGTTGAACCATCATCTATAACTATAATTTCTCCTTTCAGCTTCTTTAGCGCATTGCTTGATCTGCTAACTACTGCAAAAAGTGTTTCAGCTTCATTATATGCAGGTATTATTACAGATACTTCTTTCATTTAGTAAACTGAGGATTTACCATGCTATATAAATATTATGCACACAGAATCAATTATTTTATTGCAAACCCTCTCCAGGAGTTTCTATTCCGCCAGCTCACATTAATCTTCTTTAGTTTTGCGTTGACAAACCAGCTAGCGAACTCTTTCTTAGTGTAATAGAAGGATGTCGGAGCCATTAACTGGTCATAGAGCGTAAGGTAATTAACTTTGAAATTCATTTTAGAAAGATAATAAAAGAAATAATTCTGTGGTAGAATCCATGCTATTTTACGGGTAACCCTGCTTCTATTCATTGGTCCGTAAATCAATTTTATTATCGGATACAAAAGAGTGATGATGGTGAAGGATATGAGTTCAATAGCCTTGTAAGGAAGTTTCGAAATAAAATGTTTTCTTATTGGATCCATGATTTTTAGCAAATAATTGCCTTCTTTTCCATAAACCCATGCAGATATTGTACCCCCTTTTTTAAGGAAAGGTAACAATGACCTGAAACCCTTTTCAGGATCAGGTAGGTGATGCAAAACCGCGACCGAGAAAACATAATCAAACATTTGTTTCTTGAAAGGAAGCTTATATATGTCTGCCTGTATTACATGAGCTTTTGGTAATCCCTTTGTTTTATCATATGCAACATCAACTGCATCTGATAAGTCAACGCCTATAATTTCTGCGCCAAAGTCTGCTGAGTAGTATGTGTGCCTTCCTGTTCCACAGCCGCCCTCAAGTACAAGTTTTCCCTTGAAAAAGTCAGGTTTAATAGGATGTATCAGGTCCAAGAACTGGTCCAGATATTCTCTGTACCTTACTGAAAATTTTTTCTTTTTCCATTCGTATCCAAACGCTTTAAGCGTTCTTCTTTTTTCCTTGACTATCTTCTGGCTTTCTTTTCCTTCGCCTGTCTGAGCACCCAGCTGTTCTTGATATTTTGAATAGAATTTTGGATATGTAGATCTCACTGAATCCATTCTTAGTGAATCAGGTAACATTCGCGGAACTCCTCGGACGATTGGATAACATCTGCCGCAATTACACTTTAGAACACCTTCAAATATCTCTTTTCCTTCTGAGACAAAGGTTTCACATTTTAGTTTCCCAGAACAATAAGGGCACACTATAAAATTCAATAGTCTCTGTTTCATTTGTTTTCAGGAAAATTTAGTGGCTATAAAAAGTTTTTTGTTTATTGCGTTTTTCTAAGCAGAATGTAGTCAGCTGCACCAAAAACAGCTCCAATCCCAATAGGTAATGTTAGGAAATAGCATATTGCAATGCATGAAATCATGAAAAAGAAACCGCCTTCTTTCATGAAGAAAACAAAATATCCCATATATCCAATGAGGAATACGATGAATGAAAGCAGTGCAACATAGAAAAACAATGGGAAAATGAATCCAAGGACTAAAAACCCGGCACTTGCCAGGCCTGCCATGTTTGCAATTCCAACCTCAGGTGTTGTAAGTGCGCTTTCAAACTTCTTTCGCTCCAAAAAGAGCTTTATCCACATGAATGACCTCTTGTAAAAGTTCTTTCTGAGTGATTTAAGGCTTGGTGAATGATGTATTACCTGCACCTTTTTGTTGAGTATGCTCTTGTGTTTCTGTACAAGCCTGTGTGCAAATTCCTCATTTTCTGTGTCTGCTCCCTTATAATTTGTATTGAAACCGCCCAGCTTAAGGAAAACATCCCGTTTTATTCCTGCACACGCTGCCTCGAAAAGATCATATGTTCCTTTTTTTGCGATAAGTCTTGAGTAATATTTCATCAATGCATAATAGTCCTGTACAACACCCCGTTCTGCAGGGTACTTTGCATACATTCCTGACACAGCATCAACCCCTTTTTTGAAGCTCTTAACAAGCTCTGATACAGTGTTCTTGAAGATGATAGTATCTGAGTCAAGAAAGAAGATTATCTTCCCTTTTGCATTCTTTGCCCCATAATTACGGGCAGTAGCTGGCCCGCTGTTCTTCTTCAGCTTGAAATAGCGGCATTTGTACCTTTTCACAATAGATGCAGAATCATCATTAGAACAATCATCAACAGCAATCACTTCAAAGTCCTTGTAGTCTGACCTGTATATTGAATCCAGGCATTTGCCTATAGTCTTTCCGCTGTTGTAAAAAGGAATAATAATTGATACATTAACCATGCATCCAGGGGTTCCTGCAGGCTTTTTAATCTTTGTGGTGCATATCACTCGAAAAGTTTTTAAAGAGCAATTCAGTTGCATTTACATTATGAATGTGGTTGTTACGGGGGGAGCTGGTTTTATAGGCAGCACTGTTTGTGAGGCACTTCTAGCCAGAGGGGATTCTGTTATTTGTATTGATAATTTCAATGATTATTACAATCCTGAGGCAAAGGAAGAACACATCAAAGAGATGCAAAAAAACCCTGATTTCAAGCTCTACAGGACAGATATCTGTGATTCTGCTGCAATGGAGAAGCTCTTCAGCGAAAACAAGATAGACAAGATCATCCACCTTGCTGCAAGAGCGGGTGTTAGGGCATCATTAGAAAACCCTTTGCTTTACGAAGAAGTAAACCTTAAAGGAACACTCATTATACTTGAATTAGCAAGAAAGAACAGCATAAAGAACATCATTTTCGGTTCTTCATCAAGCATATATGGCAACAATGAGAAGGTTCCTTTCTCAGAAGAGGACCGTGTTGATAATCCAATTAGCCCTTACGCTGCAACAAAGCGTGCTGCAGAGCTAATGTGCTTTGCATATCACAATCTTTACAAGATGAACATCACCTGTTTGAGATTCTTCACTGTTTATGGCCCTCGAGGCAGGCCTGACATGGCTATTCACAAGTTCACACGATTTATAGAAGAGGAAAAAGATATTGAGCTGTACGGCAGCGGAACAAGCCGCGATTACACATTCATCTCTGATATTGTAGCAGGAATACTTGCTGCTCTTGACAAAGAACTTGAGTTTGAAATAATCAACCTTGGCGATTCAAATCCTGTTGAACTCAACTATCTTGTTGAGCTTATCGAGTCTGCTGTTGGAAAAAAGGCAAAAATAAAAAAATCAGGGATGCAGATGGGTGATGTAAACAAGACATACGCTAACATTTCCAAGGCAAAGAAGCTTCTTGGTTATGAACCAACAGTTAAGATTGAGGAAGGAATAAAAAAATTCGTTGAGTGGTACAAAAATGAAAGAACTGTCAGTTATCATACCGGTATTTAATGAGGAACGGGCAATTGCATCTACAATTGCTCAGCTAAAGGAAACTCTTAAGGGAAAAGATGTTGAGATTATTGCAGTTAATGATGGCTCAACAGACAACACAGCAAACATTCTGTCAAGGATCAGCGGAATTAAGCAGATTAATCACGCTTACAACCTTGGCTATGGCGCTTCATTGAAAACAGGGATAAAGAATGCATCAGCAGACCTCATTCTAATAACAGATGCAGACGGAACATACCCTTTTAAGGATATCCCAAAGCTTCTCAAACTCTCCAAGGATTACGATATGGTTGTTGGTGCGAGGACTGGCTCCCATGTTAAGATTCCTTTTTTCAGGAAACCTGCAAAGTGGTTTCTTAACAGGCTTGCAAACTTTCTATCAGGAACAAAGATACCTGACATCAACTCTGGATTAAGGGTTTTCAAGAAGGAAATCGCTCTAAGATTCTTCCACTTGTTCCCATCAAAGTTTTCATTCACAATAACAATCACATTAGCATGCCTGACAAATGATTACACTGTGAAATATATCCCAATAAACTATTTCAAGAGGGCAGGCAAGTCAACAATACACCCAATAAAGGACTTTATTGGCTTTACAACACTTATATTCAGGATGATGACACTCTTTAAGCCAATGAAGATGTTTTCGCTTCTAAGCATGATAATGCTGCTTGTTGCTGTTGCTGTTTTTGCATACAGCACTTTTGTATTGGGCAAATTCATGGATGTAACAACAATTGTAATAGCTCTTTCAGCTCTGCAGATATTCATCTTCGGCATACTTGCTGAGATGGTTGTAAAGGAACGCTCAAAATGAAGATACTCCTGATTAATCCAACTGCAAGGAACATGATTAGCACAGAGGTTCCTAGCTTGGTCAGTGAGGAACGAGGCCATAATCCTCCATTAGGAATATTGTATGTTGCAGGTTACATTGAGAAGAACACAACACACAAAGTAGAGGTTCTTGATGCAGATCTTTTAGGTTTATCAGACCACGATGTAAAGGATGAAATCGTAAGAAGAAAGCCTGATGTCATTGGCATAACCGCAATGACCTTTACGCTTATTGACTGCATAAACCTTTCAAAACTAATAAGAGAAGTTGATCCTACAATAAAAATTGTTTATGGCGGTCTTCATGTTAATATTTTCCCTAATGAAACAATTAACCTTCCTGGTGTTGATTTTCTTGTTCTTGGAGAGGGTGAACTGCCTTTTGCAGATCTTCTGAACAATATTGAAAGCCCTGAAAAGCTTAAGAACATCAAGGGTCTTGTTTTCAAGGACAATAATAAAATCGTAAATACAGGTCCTCGTGATTTAATCATGGACCTTGACTCACTTCCTTTTCCAGCGCGTCATTTGACGCCTTACAAAAAATATTCATCCCTGCTTGCTAAGCGCTCACCCGTAACAACGATGCTTACAAGCAGGGGATGTCCTTATAAGTGTCTTTTCTGTGACAGACCGCACCTTGGAAAGGTTTTTAGGTCGCGTTCTGCAAAGAATGTTGTCAATGAAATGCAGGAATGTGTTGAAATGGGCATCAAAGAGTTTTTGATATACGATGATACCTTCACAATCAACAGGCAGCGTGTCCTGGACATATGCCATCTGATAAAAGAAAGAAAGCTTGACATTGGATGGGATATAAGAGCGAGAGTAAACACAGTTGACCGAGAGCTTCTCCACGAACTACGTTCAGCTGGCTGTGAAAGAATCCATTATGGTGTTGAAAGCGGCAACCAACAGGTTCTTAACACACTTAGGAAGGGAATAACCATTGAGCAGGTTCAGACAGCATTCAAGCTAACAAAAAAAGAAGGCATAGACACTCTTGCATATTTCATGATTGGTTCACCAGGCGAGACAAAAGAAACAATCATGCAGTCAATCAACTTTGCAAAGAAGCTAAAGCCAGGATTTGTTCATTTCTCTGTTACAACTCCATTTCCTTCAACTGATTTGTATAAACTGGGCTTTGAAAACGGCATGATAACTGAAGATTACTGGCGAGAGTTCGCCAAGAACCCTACAAAGGATTTCAAGCCCCAATTGTGGGAGGAAAACCTAAGTAGAGAGGAACTCATAAGCTTCTTGACCTTGGCTTACAAATCATTTTACGTAAGGCCATCATATGCATTTCAGAAGCTAATGAGGGTAAGGTCTTTTGGTGAACTTACAAGAAAGGCAAGAGCTGGCCTAAAGCTTTTCAAGCTCAAAAGGGTGTAAAATGCGCGTTTTTGTTGTAATTCCTGCATATAATGAAGGAGATCACATTGCAAAGGTCATATCGCGTACAAAGAAATATGCTAAAAACATCATTGTTGTGGATGATGGTTCAACTGATGAGACTTACAAGGAGGCAAAGAAAACAGGAGTCATTGTTCTTCGCCATCTTGTGAACCTTGGAAAGGGAGCAGCACTGAAAACAGGCTGTGATTATGCTTACATTAACGGTGCAGATGCAATAATTTCAATGGATGGTGACTTACAGCACAATCCAAAGGAAATTCCTGCTTTTGCAAAGGCAATAAAAAACACAGATGTTGTCTTTGGATACCGTAGCTATAACAAAAAGATGCCTTTTGTTTTGAAATTTGGCAATTGGTTCATTGAATACACAAGCAAGTTCCTGTTTGGAATGAAAATCCTGGATACTCAGTCAGGATTCAAAGCATTTAAGAGGAATGTTTACAGAAGAATAAGATGGACTGCGAGGGATTACGCAGTTGAGTCAGAGATAATAGCAAGGGTTGGCCGCCACGGCTTTCGCTACAGACAACTTCCAATAGAAACAATATATACGGACAGATATAAAGGAACTACAGCTGTTGACGGTTTTAAGATTGTACTAAGAATGGTTTGGTGGAAGATAACGAGGTGAAAAAATGATACTAGGAATTCAATTTTTTGGTTTGTTGTTCGGATTGGTTATGGTTTACATAAGCTTCATTAACTATAAGAGAAAGGATTTCACATTCAATGAGTGGATATTCTGGGTTATTCTGTCAGTAGCATTCATGGCTGTTTCAGTATTCCCGCAAATACTAGAACCTGTTGTTGAATCATTAAGTCTAAGCAGAGCTTTGGATTTATTCATAATAATAGGATTCATGTTCCTTATTGCGGCTGTGTTCTATACATACATGATTACAAGGAGAACGCAGCGAAGCATGGAAGAACTTGTAAGGAAGATAGCTCTGAAGAAAAAGAAATGAAACCTGTACTTCGTATAATAAAAGAGAGGATACCTTATGCACTAGGGCTCTTAATATTTATTTTTATTCTTTCACGTATCGATGTACCTAGCACGTTGGATATACTTCTTTCAACAAACATCTTTTATTTCCTTATTGCTGTTTTGCTTCTTGCACTAATGTTTATTCCAAAGATTATAAGATGGCGATACATAATGAGTCTGCAGGGAATAAACTATTCCTTCAAGGATTCATTGGTTATGTATTCATCTGCACTATTCTTTGGCCTTATCACTCCAGGTCGACTTGGAGAGATTGTGAAAGCCTCATATTTGAAGCGTGACGGACATTCAATAGGCAAGTCTGTTTTCAGTGTTATCTTTGACAGGCTTTTTGATGTGCTATTCTTATTGATTTTTGGTTACATAGCAATGTTCTTCTTTGCAGCACAATTTAAAATACACCTGTATGCAATTTCATTCTCACTTGTATTTGTTATTGCTGCATTTGTGTTCATTATTTTAAAAAAGGATTTAACCATCAATATTCTTAGGTGGCTGTTCATAAGGCTTATCCCAAGCAGATATAAGGACGGAGTGAAAGAAAACATCAAGGAGTTTTACAACGGCCTAAAAATCTTCAATAAAAAAACCCTTGGGGTTATAGTTATGCTGACATTTTTTTCATGGGTTGCATATTTCGTAAATGCATTCCTTCTCGCAAAATCACTTAACTTGAACATAGATTTCTTTTATTTTTCGCTTTCAATAGCTATTGTAGCTTTAGTAACATTAATCCCTATAACATTTGTAGGCATAGGAACCCGCGATGCTGCACTCATATTCTTCCTTTCAATAGTTGGCATATCCACAGAAGCAACAATAGCACTCTCAACACTAATCCTTTTTATGACAGTAATCCTTGGCTTTTTATGCATGTTTGCCTGGATTAAGAAGCCCGTTAAATTGTAGTTCTCTCCAGACACCTCTATTGTATAAAACTACTCCTGGATGAATATCTGTCCTGTTTGGATCAGGAAACTGTTCAATAAGTTCACCGTGTAATCTTCTGATGTCTCTGCCTGTTATGATTGCCTGGTATGTGCACTCTCTTTTCAATTGTTCCTGTGTTGTACAACTTACCTCACTCATATTTCTAGGTAGCTTTAACAACTCAGCCCATTCGTCAGTAACTTTTAGAATGTTATTAAAATAAGGATCCTGTTTTCGAAGAGACTCCATAGAAGGCATGCTCATGGTCACCTCTAGTTCTGGCAGAGCCATTCCTTCTTCAGTGCCAATATTTGCAACAGTATATGTTCCATCCTCTCTTGTTCCTGTTACTAATGCCAGCTCAAGAGACCCATTATTTATTTCAGTAGAAAATCTGTGTCCTTTTTCATTTGCATACAGTTGTTCTTCTGCATTTATTGCCTCTAAATTCCTAACTACCATGCCAATCACAGGTTCTCGTAGTTGTTGGTACTCAATATCTAATCTTTTTATTTTTCTATAGGCTTCTGCTTCACTATTTAACAAAGCAACTACATCTCTATCAAGAGGATTTGAGCCATTTTCTCGATATAGAGAATGGTTATGAGAAAGTTTACGTATGTGACTAAGTCTTTGAATAATATCTCCTTGGGTTTCAACTGACCACATAGAAAAGTTTTCACGTAGCCTTTTTTTCATAGTATTTACAAAGGTCTTTGTCTTTCTAACAAGTTCTTCTCCAGTTGAATCTCCAATATATTTACCTACACTGAAATTACTTTCAAATGCTGCTATTGCTTCTTCTTCCAATCCCATTCTGGAAAGGAAACTGGGGAGGTTTTATAAACTTTTCTTCAGGTTTTTTACAATAGCATCTGCAAAGCCATCAACATCCCCTTTCTTGACAAGAATTCCTTTCTTAACAACCTCTGGATGCGAGCCAATGTCAAAAGCAACCACTTTTTTCCCGCATGCCTGTGCCTCTACTGCTGGCATGTCAAAGCCTTCCCACAGCGTGGCTGTGGTGTACAAATCAGAAGCTCCATAGTAAAATGGCAGCTCTTCATCAGCAACAAATCCAGTGAATATGATATTCTTATTCGAAGTCCTGAGCTTTTTTGAATATTTATCAAACGTGTGCTTTCCAACAATCAGCAGCTTTGCATTTGGAATCTTTTCATTTACCTTTTCAAAGGCCTTTATCAGAAGATGAACCCCTTTATGCGGCGAAATCCTTCCAACATACAGGCAGACAGGCCCTTTTAGGTTATATTTCTTCTTCACTTCGCTTATTTTTCTTTTATTGACCTTCATGTTGAATCTTTTCTTGTCTATAGTAACATATCTCACCTTTCCACCAAGGCCAACATCCTTCTTAAGATCTTTTCTGAGAAAATCACTTATTGATATTGCGTAATCTGCATTTCTAACAGTGAGTTTTGTCATAACAGAAAACACGCGTATTGAAAAACGTTCAAATGCACTGGAAAACAGCTCCGGATAGGCAATGCCCATGTTGTAATAAACATATTTTTTCCCATGAAATCTCTTTGCAAGGCATCCCATAATTGTCATTGGATACATGAAGCTTATAACAAGGTCATATTTTGCAATCCTTCTTGTGCATTTGCTGACTTTGCATAAGTCAAGGAAGAACAAAAACTTGTATAATCTTTCAAGTGTGGCATTCTTTGGCGCTCCAAGAAGAACAAGTCTTGCTTTTTTTGGCTTTATATCTCCCTTAAATGCAAACACAGTGACTTCATTGTTCTTTGCAAGCTCCTCTGCCTCATGTTCAGCTACCCTGTCTGGCCCGCTGAACTTGGAGAACGTCGGAGTCAGTATGGCTATCTTCATCGTGCTTAGTATTACTAGCCTGTTTTTAAACTTTTCCTGAATGTCAAAAACTTTATATAAACCCCTTTTTTACAAAATCCTGATGATAAAACTAGACTTTAATCCTAAAAAATACGTTTTGACAAAAATACTGTCAAGAGGGATAAAAGCTCGTCACATAGAGCCTTCTCTTCTTCTTTCAGCTGATGATCAATTGAGTGGACCTAATGATTACCTTATGAGAACTTCACTTGATGCAATTAAGAATGCGCAGAAGGTTGATCTTTCGGATATAAGCAGAAGAAGAAAAGGCATGTCATTTACTCCTGATATCTGGCCTGGTGAGCACTACAAGCTTCTGGCAGGTTTTATGCTTTCACTTAAGCCAAAACTGATTGTTGAGATAGGCACATCACAGGGCCTATCAGCACTTGCAATCAAGAAATACATGCCTCAATCAGCAAAAATAGTCACATTTGATTTGATTCCATGGCAGGAATTCCCAAATGGCTGCCTTACTGAAGATGATTTCAAGGATGGCAGGATGGTTCAGTGCTTAGATAATCTTACAGATAAGAATGCAGTTAAGAAACATGCAGAACTGCTGGAAAACGCTGATTTTATTTTCATTGATGCTGCAAAGGACGGTGTTACAGAATACAAATTCCTGAATAACTTTGAGAAGATTCTTTCTTTTAAGAAAAAACCCTTGATTTTCTTTGATGATATACGCCTGATGAACATGATTAAGCTTTGGAGAGCAATTCCTTACCCAAAGATTGACCTGACATCTTTTGGCAGTTGGGCAGGCTCTGGAGTAATCCAGTGGAAAGGCAAGAAATAACTACTTTCTCTTTATACCAAACATCTTGGTGTCTCTTTTCACATCAACAAGATCAAATATCTTAATTCTGGGTATAAATGGAAGTAAAAGCAACACAAACAAGAGCGAAATCAAAAAGCGAGTAAATGTTCCTGTTTCCATATCAACAACCTTGAATGCATGCAAAAACAAAAACAGCAGCAAAAGCGAAACAAGGAAGAAGTAAAGAGCAACCTTTATCCAGTAACCTCTTTTTCTTGAGATGTAAACAACCATAACACCATAATTAGAAATTTCCTATTTAAATCTTGCTATTTCAACAAATTTTTTAAATAAAAATCAATTCACTTATTTCATGAATCAACACATTCCAGAACCAAGCAGCTTGCCTGCTGCTATTGATATTACATGTATTTCTTCTGAGATAGCTGATTGTCTTAAAGAGAGAAAAGATGGTCTTATAGAAGCCTTGGGTATGTTGCATGAAACAGACCTGAGAATGATTGGGAATGTAGAAATAGACATCATTAAAAGTTTATTTAAAGAGCAAATACTGACTTATAGAGAGACTAAAGCAGTATGTGTTGGTGAATATAAAGACGAATTGCAGCAAATGGCTGAGGATTATTTTGATAAAGGATGGCTTAAATATTCTTTAGCAGTCAGGTGTGAAACCCCTGATCAATTCGAAGAAGTAATTATTTCTTACTAAGCCCTTTATACACATCCAAATATCCTTCAACATTCTTTTCAAGTGTGAATCGTTTCTTTGCTGTCTTCTTGTACTTGCCTTTCTTCACGCTTTCAACTGCTTCTGCTATTGCCTTTGGACTCTTTGGAGGCACAAGAATGTACTTTCCAGAAACAACCTCTGGCAGCGATGTTGTATCGCTTGCAACAACCGCAGTGTCAGATGCACATCCCTCTGCTGCAGCATAGCCAAAGCCCTCGCTCAGCGATGGAACAACTATGCAGTCTGCTGCTGTTGTATATCTCGGCAGATCCCTGAAAGGAACAGGATCAACAAGAATCACTTTGTCTCTTATTCCCAGCTTATGAATTAAATTGACTATCTTTCTGTACTCTTTTGGATAAGCCTTTGTTATTATCAGCATGTACTTCAGATTTGGAATATTTATGTGAGGTATTGCCTTTACAGCATATTCTATCCCTTTGCTTGGTCCTGGCCTGCCATAAGTAAGACACAAAAAGCTCTTTTCTATGCCATAGATTTTCTTAAGTTCCTTTTTGTTGTATCTCTTTGGATTAAAATGATTGTAATCCATGCCATTATACACAACCACAGATTTTCTTTTGCCTATTTCAGCAAGCTGTCTCTGTGTTGACTTAGAAACACAGACATATCTGTCATATGACAATGAATAAATCAGTCTCTCGAGGAAGTTGTGTATCTTCTGGTTAAGCCAGCTCATTGTTCCAAGCTTATTCCACATATTGATCCATACTTCGTGTATGGTTATCACACATTTCTTTCCTGTTACTTTTGCAGCAAACCAGGCAGGCGGTGCTCCGTTGAATGTTGTTGTGTGTATAATGTCTGCTCTTTTTGCCAGCCTTACTGCTTTTGGTGCAGCAAGAACAGTGAAGAAGTATCGATTAAGGCTTCTAACCCTGTGGATTCTTACACCATTTAGAATTTCAAATCTTTTTGTTCCCTTGAGTCTTCGCGTAACAACATCAACAGAATGTCCTTTCTTAATAAGTCCCTCTGCAAGGTTTTTGAATACTATCTCTACCCCGCCGATGTGGGGGTAATAGTATTCCAAAACAAACAGTACATTCATTATTCTATGGCCTCAACTCTTATCTTGAAGAATAGCGTATGGTTTGACAGCGGGTGTCCTTCAAAGCCGTATCCTTTTTCAGGAGTAACCTCAAATACCTTTTCATCACCAACCAGCATGCCCATAGCAGCTTCATCAAATCCTTGTATTACCTGCATCTGTCCTGCAGTAAAGGAAAATGGCCTTGTTTCAAAGTCATCAAATAAGCTGTCCTTTGTAACATCAAGTTCCTGCCAGCCTGCTATTGAAGAATCAAATAGTGTTCCGTTTTCAAAGTAGCCAATATAATTTGTTGTTACAGATTTTCCAGCTTGAACATCCTCAACGAATTCAGGCATAACATTCTTTTCACCACCATCCCAGTCTACTTTCCAGACATAGATGTTCCATCCGGTTATGCTTCTTTCGTGTGAGAATAGCTTGAAGTGCTCGAGTCCATGTCCATCCATGAAGAAGAGCTGTGTAAACATTCCGCCTGCAATCTGTGGGCTTGACAGAAGACTTACAAAGCCGTTTCCATCAGGAATTAAAACAGCCGATACATCTCCAACATAGTTATCATCAAACATCTTTTCATGTATGCCTTCTTCATCTGCATAAACAATTGATACTGGATTTTTTTGACCCTCTTGTGTATTGAACCAGGCATTCATGTCAGTTATATTAACAATAAGACCATTATTACATTGCACTATCTCGCCGTTTTGTGCGCATCCATCAGGTCCTGATGAATAGCTTGGCCATGGTGATACCCAGTCGTTCTCAGCTCTGTCTGATTCAAGTGCATTCATGTCATAATAAATCTGCCTTGCTCGCTCATCTGTATAATCATATCTTGCTTTCATGTATGCAACAGCATCATCAACATTAAGGTCCTTTGCATTGTGTATCAGGTCTGCCTTCTCAAAGTCCCATTCTCCGAAGTGTGCCCATACACCTGACTTTCCTATCATATCCTCTGATGTAACAAAGAATCCTTCTGGCGGATCGCAGTGAGTATCTTCTAATACAGACTCTGCTTCTTCTTCATTTAATCCGTTATCCATTAGTGTGTTCTTTGCATCCTCTCTTTCCATTACAACAATATCATAGAGTATGTTTACTGACTCAACAGTATCCTTCTTAACCCTATCCAATTTGTTGTAAGCGTCGTGTGCACCGCAATCAAGCATTCTTAGCATGCCTATTGCCATCTTTTCATCGCCCTCGGTTAGAATCTTTCCTACCCAGTGTGCCTGCGGGAACTGTTGTGTTGTTCCGTCGAATGTAACAGGCCTGTCTGCAAGAGCTTTGAAGTGGTGTCCAAAGTCCCACCAGGATGTTATAATTGCATCTTCCTGTGATTCCATCTTTATCTTTGTAAGCGAGTTGTACCAAGCATCATTGATTATTGGTACGTCCTGCCTTGCAGTCCCATAAGAACCCTCAGCTATGTTATGAGGTACAAAGAATAATGTTACAAGGATTGCAATAATAAAGACCTTTACTATTATGTCATTTATCTGAAGCAGCTTTGGAATGCCCCTTGATACGTACTTGTAAATTATTCCTGCAAATGCACCAAATGCAATACTGAATGCAGGAACAAGCATTAATGTGAATCTTATTCCCTTTGTGCTTGCATAAACAGTTCCAATGAACCATATGATAAGCAGCACTGCAAGCTTAACATTAATGTTTCTATCCTGAACAATTATCGCCCAGGAAAACCATCCAAATATTGGAATTATTAATAGCAATAGGAACAGCGCAGTAGTGTCAACTATGAACAATAGCGCAGCTATCCCAATCCATGCACCAGTGATAGCAAAGCTTGTAATAATATTCAATATATCCTTTCCATCTTCTTTTTTCAATGAAAAGAACAGAATTGCTCCTGCAACCAGCACAAACATGATGAAAAGTATTGTACGAAGTACAGTGTCATTAATCAGTTCAAAAAATACCAGAAGCGCAACCCACCATGCTGCAGAGCCAAGAATGAACAATACATCAGGGATTCCTTCTTTCTTAAATCTCATTGTTGCCAATGCTATTCCTATAAGCGCAATCCAGAATATGAATCCGCCGCCCATTGAACCGATTATCTGGTTTATTGAGCCAGGATTAAGCTCTGCAACTGTTGTAAGAACATTTGGCCATAGTGATGGAAGAACAGGGTCTTTTATGCTGGTGAACCCAAGAGAGTTCAGCGGAGTTGAAATATGTTCTGGTCCGCTGATAATTGAAACAAAAAACAAGGAAGATATAAGGAAAGTAACTCCTACAACCAAGATTTGTTTCATTAAAGGATTCTTTAGAAAATATGAAATTCCTTCCTTCAAATCAGTGAAATGAGTTGCTATGTGGTATGCTCCGTAAATAACTGTGGCAGCAAGTAGGAAATCAAATATGTACCACCATCCACCCCAAGCAAGGCTGAAAAGACCTACAAGGAGTCCTGAGGCCGCACCAAGGATTGCCTGGTATATTGTTTTCTTTGCCTCAAAGGCTTCAAGGAAGAGCCATGTTATGTAAACAGGGAAAAAGATAACCCATGCGTCTGAGTCAGCATGTCCAAATAAGGTTCTTGTAACGAATGAGACGCTTATTGCAGCCATTATTGCTGCAAACACAGCTGCAACATTTCCCCCTATTCTTCTCGCAATGAAGAATATAGGTATTATAGATAGTGCAGATATGACAATAGAATAAAACATCATGGTTCTTATCAAATCAAGGTTTGGATTGAAAAAATTGATGAAGTTGTCGAAGTATGCAAGGAAGTACGGGTGGAAAAGATCCATGGCTCCAATTCCTCTTCCAAGTGGTGCAACCTGATGATTATCCCATTGATCACCATCCTTAACTTCATCGCCAACACCCCCTTTTTCCTGAACGTTTTTTGCATATCTGTACCAATAGTAAGGGTCTATGTCTGGCATGTACATATCATCATTCTCATCTTCAAAGTAGGATCTGAAATGATCAGCAGTATCCTCGATCTGGTCATCAATATTTACATTCTGGCCTGCATACGGCCCGCCCTTAAAAATATAGGTGCCCTCTTTACGCACACGATTAAACTCATCACCTACCAGTTGCCCCTTTTTATCATCCGGTAGATTAGGATATTTTGAATTGATTGCTCCTTCAATATCAGCAAGCACAGTGTTATGTACACTGCTCTCAGCCCACTGCTGTGTGTAATAAGCATCTGCAGGTGCCATCCTGACATCAACTGCAAGACATATTGCAAATATAAGTCCGATCAGGCCTATGATCAGACCTGTGTTTTTTACAACTTTGCTAGCAAAACCCGTTTCCTTTGTCTTGCCATCCTTGAAGAATGTCTTGACACCTTTTATTGTGCCTGAAAAATCAAATGGAACATCATCATCGTCAGAAACCTTTTTTTCAGCTTCTTTTCCATCTCCCTTTGAAAGTTTATTAAAGAATCCGCCTATTTTCTTGAAATCAACTGAAATCTCTTCATCATCTTCCTTTTTCTTAACATCAACCTTTATCTCTTCTCCCTCATCTTTCTTTTGAACATCAATAGTAACTTCTTTTTCATCCTTTTTTTCTTCAACATCTACGCTTATTTTTTCTTCGTCAGTATCTTTGATAGTGATATGCTCTTTTTTCTTCTTAAAGAATCCGCCAATCTTTCCAAAGTCTATGGATATTTCATCATCATTCTTTTCTGTCATTTAAAATTTCCCCCTAAAACCTTTTAATCGAAAAAACCCCACTCTATATATAAATATTGTGCTTAGAGCAATTTTCTTGCAAATGCCAGCAGTCTTGGTTCTTTTATTGCCATTTCAATAACAGATTTTGCCAGAAAGTCCCTGTCTAGATTATCAAGTAGCCTTTTCATTCTTCTGCTGTTGAACAGATGAACAAGCTGATTATAATCATTTGCACTGAATTTATCCATCATCTGCCTCATCATGAGCGAAACGTACAGTTCTCGGCTAATCGCACTTCTCCATTCCTTCTCATAGTCCCTCTTTTCAATAAAGGATCTGCAAAGGCACCTTGCTGCTGTTAAGCTCTGCACTATTCCTCCTAGGGTGGTTGCTTTTACCATTGTTGCAGCATCCCCAATCAGGAACACATTGCCTTTTCTTGTTCTTATCTTAGGATCATACTCTGGAATAAGCCCTGCCTGCAGCTCTATTATTCTGTCTTTTCCAATATGTTCGCTGGTAAACCTGTCAAAAACCCTCTTTGCATTATTCCTCACAGCAATACCTATTCTTACTCTCTTCTTTGACTCAGGAACTATCCATGCAATGCCCCTATTAATAGGAAAGAACTCAACAGCATTGTCATTCTCCATTCTTGCTGTTGCTTGTATGCCCACAAAGAACCTTCTTTTTCTAAAAAGACCGGTCTGCTTTGCCACTGTACTCAGGGGCCCATCTGCCCCTATTATATAGTCCGCGTTGATTCTTGTAGTTTTTTTCCCAGATTCAAAAGCAATTTTGCTGTTTTTTACCTCGGTAATCCTCTTCCCAATAAAGTATTCTGCACCCCTTTTCTCTGCCTTTTTCATGAGGTATTTATCAAGTCCTGCACGATTAAGAATAAGGTTGGGCTTCCTGAAGTTCACCTCAACAAAGTTTCTGTCTGGAGAATAAATCCTCGCTTTATGGATTTTGTTCACAACAAAGCTATCATCATGAATTATCCTTTTGAAGGATTCTCCGACGATACCTGTGCACTGCACAGGGCTTCCGACCTTTTTGTGCTCCTCGAAAACCTTGACATCGTATCCATTTTTTGCAAGAAGATATGAGAGGTAGTTCCCTGCTACTCCCCCGCCAATAACTGCTATCATTTTTTAGATAATTACCTAGTGGTAAATAATGTTTTCTATTTTCGTATAATAACAAATGACAAACTTTATATAATAGCCTAGATTATTTATGCTCCATGAATAAGATAAAATTAATGGTGGTCGTTGCATTAATATTGTTTTTGGTTGGTGCAATACAGGTTTCTGCATATAATCCAAATGGCTTAGTGGTAAGCCAGCTTGATGCATTTGAGTCCAGTGTTATCGTCGGTGTAGACAATAACCGGGATGTGGATGCTCGTCACATTAGAGTTACAGCTGTGATTCCTGAACTGGGAATAAGATATCGTTCAGGCCCATTTACACTAGATAGCGGCAAGGAGACAATTAACCGATTGCTGCTTGAGGCTCCAGAGGAGATCTCAGGTGAATATGTGGTTAGAGTGGTTGTTAACGACGGTGAAACGCGAAGAATTAAGCACAGATTTATTACATTTCCTTAATTCGCCATTATACAATAGTTACTGGTTGTAACTACTATTGTATACTAAAACACCGAAAAGTTTATATAGGGGTATGTGTTACCTAGGAAAAAGAGTTACAATAACTAAAAAATATTTGGGGGTAAATAAGATGAAAAGAATTGGTATGTTAATGTTTTTGGTTGGAATTTTGATGTGTGCTGTGGTTAGCGCAGTACCGGTGACACTAGAAGAGGTATCCATTGATAATGTGGACCTTGACTATGGTGATGTCAACAAGCTTGACCTTGAGAGAGGAGACAAGTTTGATATTAAGGTAAAGTTATCAGCTTCAGATGATGCTGACGACGTTGAAGTCGTTGCTTTCATCAGTGGTTACGAATATAATGACAGAGAGAGTCTTTCTGACACAACTCACGTTTTCGACGTTGAGAATGGAACTAACTACATAAAAAAGCTTCAGCTTGGAATCCCATCAAACGTTGATGATGATACATACAAGCTAAGAATAATGGTTTCAGACAGAGACGGAACAGAGCTTATTCAGAACTATAATCTAAAGATTTCAGCTCCTAGGCACGAACTTGCAATAAAGGACGTTATCTTCAGCCCAGAGAACAATGTTCAGGCTGGCCGTGCTTTGCTTGCAACAGTACGTGTTAAGAACCTTGGAGACAAGGATGAGGAAGGAATCAAGATAAAGGTTAGCGTTCCAGAGCTTGGAATCTCAGCTTCTGACTATATTGATGAGCTAGAAGCAGATGAGTCAACAACCTCTGAAGAGCTTTATATGAGAATCCCAACATGTGCAAGATCAGGTAGTTACAATGTTGATATTACAGTAGAATACGACGAAGGTTACGAGCAGATTTCCGAAGAGGACTCAATTCAGGTTCTTGAAGGAGAGATGTGTGAGGTTATACCTCCAGCTGCAAAGACCACAATCGCTTACTCAGCAGACGTTCAGAGTCTAGTTGCAGGCGAAGCAGGTGCAGCTTACCCAGTTACAATCAGCAACCTTGGAACATCAACTAAGACATACACAATTGGTGTTGAGGGCGCAGATTGGGCAACCGTTAGGGTTACACCTTCAAACGTTCTTGTACTAAAGGCAGGCGAGACAAAGACAGCATACATTTATGTTGCTGCAAAGGAAACAGCTGTTGCTGGTGATCAGGTTTTCACAGCTGCAGTTAAGGATGCTTCAGGAAACACACTAAAGGAACTAACATTAAGAGCATCTGTTGAAGAAGCTTCAGGTATGGATTGGGGTACCACAAGAAAGGTACTTGAGATCGCACTTGTTGCTCTTGTTGTTTTGCTTGTTATAGTAGGTCTAATCGTTGCATTCATGAGGCTAAAGGGCCCTGGTGCAGAAGGCGAAGAGAGCCAGACTTACTATTAATTTATTTTTTTCTTTTTTTTTCTTCTCTTTTTATATTCATTTTCAATTGCGAGCTAGTTGAAATACCAAAAGATTTATATACATTGACTCTCTTCAAGAGTAGTAACGGATTGTTTTGGGGGAAAATTCAATGAACAAGTTATTCATGATAACACTGATGCTTTTGTTAATGCTTTCAGCTAGTGCAAATGCTCAGGTATTCACTGATTTTACAGCCTCAGCTGTTAGAGAACTTCCAGTATGTAATTGCGCTTCAGTTGATTCTCAGATTATAGTTAAAAATATAGGAACTATACCTTCAGTGTTCACTGTAACACAAGAGGGAGATACACAATTTATAACTGCTTTCCCTGGAGTCTTCATGCTTGAAGCAGGAGAAACAAAGGTTATTTCTGAGATGATTAATGTCCCATGCGATAGCATAGGCACATATAAGGTTAAAACAAACATAAAGTCAGATCTTAATATTCATAAGTCACTTGAGCAGACAATAAATGTAAAAAGATGCTCAAACACAGAGATAGCAACTGATGCTGCTTACAAGTCAATATGCAGCTGCGAGCATGATTCTTTTGACTTTACTGTTGAGAATATAGGCAGCTTTACTGATACCTATACCTTTTCTGTTGATAGACAGGAAGAATACCTTTCAGTGACTCCTTTTGGCGCTACAATGGCTCCAGGAAAGTCCATCGATGTATCAGTAGAAACAGATTTCCCATGCAACAAAAAGGGAACCAAGGAGTTCAACTTTGTCTCATATTCAGAGAACAACAAGGAAAGAGCAGTTGTTCCTATGAGCATTTTCCTAAATAATTCATGCTACTTGAATGCAACTGACACAAGCACAATAAAGTGGCCAGTAGTCACAGCCGAACTATTGATGCAGGTGCTTGCAGTAGTTCTGGCAATATTCATTATTTTCCTTATCATAATTATTTTACTGGTTTTCCTGAGAAAGAAGCCTGAAACAGTAGAAGAAACACCGCAAGTTGCTATTGTTTCCAAGAAACCAGCAAAGGAGAAGAGTTTCAAGTGGGAATCTGAATTCCCAAAAGATGAAGATGAAAAAGAAAACAAGGATTTTTCATTCCAAATTTGGCTTACACTAGCATTGATTGTGGCAATACTTGTTATTTCAGCAGTTATTGCTCTGCCTTACATTGCTCCTGGACTAATAGGAGATAATGAAACACAGCAAAATGTATCAGAGGCAAATGAAACATCAGATTCATTCTTCGACACGTCATTTTTCAAAAACCTGTTTGCAGGAAAGGATGACAAAAATATCACAGAAGAGCCAGAAGGAGAAGACGAACCTGTAGTGATAGTACCTGTTAAAAAGCCAAAAGATAATCTAAAGGATGATCCAGTCAGGTCATCCAAGGGGACACCAGCACCTCGAAATGAAACCATTGAAAACGAGTCAAAGTTTAATATGACTGCTTCTATGGACAAAGCCAAGGACTGGTGTAAGGAGAATAAAACACCAATCTACATTGTTTTAGGCGTTATAGCAGCATTAATACTCATAGGCATAATTGTCTTTTTCGTATTAAAGTACTTAAATAGCAGGAAGAAGCGTGGAGAGCCTTACTACAAGAGACTGTCTTCTTCTAAGGTTAAAGAAAGCGCATTTAAGAAGCACTTTTTTAAGTTTATTCCATACATAGTTGCTGCAATAATCGTAATTATACTTATCATTATATTCAGAGAACAAATATTCTCACTAACAATCTTTGAGTCAATTAAGAACTTCATCCTAGATTATTATATGTACATGATAATCGGATTGATTTTGCTTGCAGTAATCATAATATTTCTTCATTTTTTTGAAAAAGGCAAAAGCAAGAAAGAAGAAGTTAAGCCTAAAAAGAAGAAATCAGGCAGAAAAAAGAAGCGCTAAATAAATATCTGGTACGCGATTCCGATAATAAACAAAATTATTAGAAGTACACTCACCAACAACCTGTCATGTATCTCGAATTCTGGTTTTCTTTCACCAAATGCCTTTGCTAGCCTGTGCATAGAAATTATTGATAATCCCAGTATACCGCCGGATATCGCGCCTGCAAAGCCCAGTATTTCTACGAAGTTTGTTATATCCTTATATGAATCAATAAAGAGAATTCCCAGTGGTATGGCCGCAGCAAAAAGCCATGCTTTGATCTTGTGAAAACCATAATCATAAACATACATCTCATTCAGCGCAATTCCCAGCGCAAGGAAAGACGTTGCCATCGCAAACAATGCAAATATATTTGCAATCACACCAACTCCGTTGTTAACATACTCGCTTAATGCAATTGTTGCAACCTGCTTATCTGTTCCTAATGAACTAAAACCATCAAGTCCAACTACACCTACAACAACAACTGCAAACAGAAGATAAATTATGAGAGGTATCAATGTTCCGAGAATTATCGCTTTTTTGAGGTGCTTCTTGTTCTTGTTAAGTTCCTCACGCATCTCAGGTATTGCAGGCAGGCCAATAAATGCAAACAATATCACTCCATACGGGGCGAGCATCATTATGGGGTTAAAGCCAGAAAGATTTGCAGTATCTATCTTTCCAAAGCAAAGCGCAGATATTACAACAATAAGTCCGATCATGAGTGTAATCATCAACAGCTCAAACCTGCATATTATGTCTAAACCAAAGAAGACAAGAATCATGAGAACAGAAAAGAAAATCAGAGAATAAATAGCAGGGTCTGCACCATTAAATAATGAAGCAAGGACATCGCCACCGCCAAAAGTATAAGCCGTGATTGCCCCATAGATACCTATGGCCATTGCAATCATCACAATATTCTTTCCAAATGAGCCAAGGTACTTCTTTGCATATCCGCTCAGCTGATGTTTTCCTTTTGTTCTTAGCGTTACCTCGCCCATGTAAAGATTAAGAATAAGTATTGCAATACCTATCAGTATCAGGTCAATAATGCCTGTAAAAAATCCTGATTTTGCAATAACAGATGGCAGTCCAAGAATTCCTGCTCCTATCGTAGTTCCTATTAATACTGCAACTGCAGACCAAAAAGTGATTCTTGCCATATAAAAAAGAAATCAACAAAGGACTATTTAAGTATTACGGAAATCATTATATAATTTAGAGTATATTCCTATTCCATGGAGGCAGGACTGTTAGTAATCCTTGCACTAAGACTGATTATTCCATTGTCTATCCTACGTTGGCCTCTGTGGGGAACTGTTGCATCAGCAGTACTTGATGCAATTGACGTTCCATTGCTTAATCTTATGGGTGTTGGCAGTTTTTCTGAGTATCCCCGGGCAGATAAGGCACTTGATATATACTATCTCTCATTTGCCTTCATAAAAAGCCTGAAATGGGGCTTCCTTGCAAAGCGGACAAGCATAGCTCTTTTTATCTGCAGGCTTTTCGGAGTAATCGCCTTTGAAATCACAAACATACAGTTGTTTCTTCTCTTTTTTCCAAACCTCTTTGAGCTCTGGTTTTTATTTTGGGCTGCAAGAAACCGCTTCTTCAGGAAGTTCACACTAACAAAAAAGAAACTAGCAATAATTCTCATAATCCTGCTTATTCCCAAACTAATCCAGGAGATAATACTCCATTATCCCCTCCCAACACTTTGGGATTGGATCAATGCAAACTTCGAATTCTTCACAAAGATAGAATAAAAGAAATATGGGGACGCAGGGATTTGAACCCCGATCTGCCCGTTGCACCACTCCAATTCTGGAGCGGGATATAATAGCCAGGTTATACTACGTCCCCCTAGTATAAAACGAGTTAAAGATTAGTATTTAAAAGTTATGGTAAAAGCACTCATAACTTTTATATATCCCCTCACACTCCCTCGCTGTATGGATGACCTTTCAGAAGACATGGCTCACGAAATTGAAAAAGCTAGTTTAGACCTTCTAGCACTTGAAAAGCTAGATGAGATCGATAAAGAGTTCTTTGAAGCAGACGGCGGAACTAATGTTAATAGAGGGCCAGAACCAGACCAGATTCTTCAGCATCTGTGGTATAATAGATTCTTACCGCTTTTAGCTAAAGCACATGACCAAGGATTCGAGATCCCAGAAAAGCTTAGAAAACACGTTGAAGAATACATTCAACAAAACCCTGATTCTAATTATTCCCCTTAATCACAAGCAGCTGCATATTATTTACGTCGATAACACCTAGCTCTTTTCTGCCTTTCATCTCTTCTACATACCTGTAAAACGAGGCTTTTGAGCAGTAATGATGGCTGTCAACAACCAGCTCTTTCAGCTCAGAAATAGTGTACTGCTTCTCTCTGACAATATCCATGATCTTCTGTTTTATTATTGACTTGCGATTCTTGTTGAATTTGCTTATGAGCTTTGTTTTAAGTGGTTCTATAGGTTTTCCCTTGACAGAAAGATTCCTCAACATATCCTTCATCTCAAGAACCTCGTCGAGCTTTTTCTCCAGTACAGCAACACGAGTCATTAAAGCAGAATCACTTTTTCCTGTTTCCATGCTCTCAATTTTTTTCTTAAGGCTTGAAATAGTCCTCTTATTTGCATCCATCTCCTCTTTAATCTTAGAAAAAGCACCCTTCAGACTCTTTTGTATATCGCCTTCCTTATTCCCCAACATGAAACCAGGAATCGCTGCAGAATATAAAAAGCTTTTTATGCTTAAGAATATCAAAAATAGCAGATGAAGATAACAAATAACACGAAAAAAGGGGTCATAGCAAATGATTGCTCGCTATGCAAATCCTCTTTCTCACGTGCAAAAGGCCTGATGTTCTCAAAACAAAAGAATCTCCTCTTTGTTTTCAACAAAGAAAAGATAATTCCTTTGCACATGTTCTTTGTTTTCTATTCCATCGACGTTATTTTCCTCGACGAAAAAAAGAGAATTGTTGAGCTTGCAACACTCAAGCCCTTTACATTCTTCACACCGTCGAAGAAAGCGATGTTTATCCTCGAGCTAAAAGCAGGAACAATAGAAAAAACAAACACAAAACTTGATGATTCTATCTCATTCTGAGATACTGAGAAATCCCAGAGGAATTTCTGGTATCATCAGAAATGCTTTAAGACCATTTCTGAGACTAGTCTGAGACAGGTCTCAGACCCTTCTGAGACAATTCTGAGACTCGTTTTAAGCCTTTTTCCAGAGGAAATAAGGGGGTGTCTCAATATAGTCTCTGAGACAATTCTGAGACTATCCTGAGACAATTCTGAGACTGAATAGGGCTCCTCTGAGGCTGCACTAGTACACACAACCCTTTTTTCCCTTCATATTTCATATAAAGCCTATTTTTAACACCAGGGCCTTTATAAAGAAAGCTTTAAATAAGGCTACAGCTAGATAGCGTTATAATTTAAAAATAAGCAATTTCATAGGGGTAATCAAAAGAATATTTGTATGGATAATTCGTAAAATGAAGGTAATAATCTATCTTTTGCTGTGCATCATTGCAGTTGGAATTATTTCAGCTTCTGCACAGGGCACAGATAACCGAGTAGACAGCAAAATAATGGCTGCACTTGATCAGGATTCAGAGGTTTCTGTAATCGTTGTCCTGAAAGAGCAGGAGCCTGCAAAGGGCTTTGGAATAGCGTCATCTCATGCAACAAGAGCCTCAGTGCTCTCTCATGCTCCTAATTTCAAGCTTAAGCGCAACTATAACATCATAAATGGCTTCTCAGGCACTGTTGACGAGTCAGCCCTGGATGAGCTAAGAAATGATCCAAGGATACAGGGTGTTTATCTCGATGAAGTTAAGGAAATCTCCTTAACAGAATCACGTCCATTAATAAAGGCAAATGAGGTCTGGCCCTTGATGTACAACTCATCAAATATGACCGGAGACGGCCAGACTGTTTGTGTTCTTGATACAGGAATTGACCTTAATCACTCTGATTTTGGCGGGGCATATGGTATAAAAGTAATTGCAGGGTATAATACAACTACAGGTACAGACTGCGGTACTGACACAGGGGCATGCATGGATGACAATTCTCATGGCACTCATGTTGCTGGAATCATTGCTGCAGATAGCGCTATTAAAGGTGTTGCTCCTGATGCAAAGCTAGCATCAATTAAGGTATGCAATTCATCTGGTCACTGTGCGGGTTCTGAAATCATTGAAGGTATTGACTGGTGCGTGTACAATGCTTCAAAATTCAATATCTCTGTAATCAGCATAAGTATTGGAGGTGGAGCTTATTCAGAATATTGTGATGCTGATCAAGGGTCATATGCAACTGCAATAGACGCTGCAGTTGCAAATAATATATCTGTTGTAATAGCCTCAGGAAACCAGAACTTAACAACGCAGATTAATTCTCCTGCTTGCATACAAAACGCAATATCAGTTGGCTCAACAGATGATGGTTCAGGCGGAACAACAGCTGATGATGTCTCGTATTTCACAAACTATTATCCTTACCTTGACATAATGGCACCAGGTGATTGGATAACATCATCATATCTTGGAGGAGGAACAACAGGCAAATCTGGAACATCAATGGCAACACCGCATGTTTCTGCTGCAGTTGCTTTGATGCAGGAATACAAAAAGAAACAGTTCAACAGCACATATACAATTGCAGAAATAAAAAGCATACTAAAGACAACTGGTGTCAATGTCACTGCAGACAACACAACAGTCAAAACAAATTTCTCAAGAATAGATCTATTCAATTTACTTGATTACCTTGATGGCATTGGTCCTAACATAACCTTTATTGAAAAAACACCAGGAAACAATACAAACACGAGCGGTTCATCTTTTATAGTGAATATAACTGCTGATGAGATAATATCTGCAGCAGTACTTGAGTGGACCAATGGTTCAGTAACCAATTACTCAATGAGTCAGCATCCTTCAGGAAACTATTGGTACATTAATCATTCATTCCCTTACCAAAGCACTTTTTCATACCGTGTTTTTGCAAATGACACTTTCAATAACACAGCTGTTTCAGAGACAAGACTAATAACATATGATACCACAATAGTCACTATTAATTATACAAGTCCGACAGAGCTGTCAAATGTCACACTCAACAGAGACTGGCTTTTTGTCAATGTATCTTTTGTAACCTCTAATAATGATACTGCAATCATCAATTTAAATGGTGTGAATTACACTCCTAACATGGGCACTGGCCATTTCTATTATAATTTTACATCAGTGGGCAATGAAATTAACTCTTATTTTGCATGGATGAACAATTCAATGGGTGGAGAAGACATAACAGAAACAATAAACATAACAATTGATACAGTGCCTCCTGCAGTTTCTCTTGTTTTGCCTGCTAATGACAGCTGGGATACTGATGGAACTGTCTTTTTTAATTTCAGCACATCTGATAATAACTCTGATACCTGCAAACTGTATACAGACATTACAGGTGAATGGGAGGTAAATCTCACAATTCCCAATGTAGTCAGTGGGCAGGCATACATGCGCAATGTTTCTCTTGATGATGGACCTTCTGAATGGAATGTCTGGTGCAATGATTCTGCTGGCAACACTAATTTCAGCACAAATAATTATACAATCAAGGTGGTATCTTCAGCACCTGCTGTTACTTTCTGGAGTCCTGATGATGATACCTGGAATTCATCAAGAACAATAGATTTCCAGTATGGTCTTTCAGGCAGCTATCTTGACACATGCCTTCTTTACACAAACATAACCGGAGATTGGCAGGTCAACGCCACAAACATAACAGGATTAACAGGCAACTTTTCTGTTGAGTTTTCTTCAGACGGGCATTTTGCATGGAACATCATGTGCAATAACACCGCAGGTTCTATGTCTTCTAATATAACAAACCTGACTGTGAAAATTGACACAGTGATTCCAAGCATATCCCTTTCAGGTCCTGCTGACAACAGTTGGAATAATACTGGAACTGTTCTTTTCAGCTTCACTGTTTCTGAAAATAATACCGACACCTGTGAGTTGTACACAAATCAAACAGGCACATGGTCTCCAAATATTTCACAAAGCAACATAGTAAATGGTCAGTCGCATTACCTCAATGCTTCTTTTACTGATGGAGATTATGCATGGAATGTTCGCTGCAATGATTCTATAGGGCTTTACAACTTCAGCGATGCAAATTACACAGTTAGGATTGATACAGTATCTCCTGCTGTTGAACTCGTCAGCCCTGCTAATGACAGTTGGAACAATTCACAGACAATTCAGTTTAACTATCTTGCAACAGACAGCTTCCTTTCAACCTGTGCTATATATACAAACATGACTGGTGATTGGGAGATTAATGCAACCAATGAAAGCATGGTTAGTGGAACTTTAATGAATTTCACTGTTGACTTTTCAGAAAGCAGTTTCACATGGAATGTCTGGTGCAATGATTCTGCAGGTAACACAGCATTCAATGCAAGCAACTTCACAACAAACATTGACATATCCCCGCCGTATATTAACATATCAACACCTGTTTACATGCAGAACATAAGCAGTACAACTGTATGGATTAATGGAACCTGTTCTGATGCAGGCATTGGTGTAAATACAACATGGGCTAATGACACAAGCTGGGCAGAGTTTGCAACAGGAGCAACATGGGCTTTTGTGAATCTTTCAAGCGATAAACTCTCTGAAGGAATACACACTGTTAACATCACATGCAATGATTCTCTTGGAAACATAAACCAAAGCACTGCGACATTTAATATTGATCTTTCTTACACATCAACAAACGCGTCTCTGATGACTATTAATGACTCTGATGCAGATGGCAACATTGAATTCAGCTGGATCAATGATGCGTCAGAGGATGCTGAAACATACAGAATCTATAGGTATTCATCTGACATCAATTCAAGCAGCATAGGCAATGCAACACTCATAGCAACAGGTATTGAAGAGGATGTAGAGTTCTTTGAGGACAACAATACAATGTCAGGAACAGAATACTATTACGCTCTTGTAACAGTTGATAACAGCGAACTTTACAATCTATCTTTTGTCTCTAATTCGCTGAATGCAACACCTAATGATGCAATAATTCCTTTATCACCTACGGCTGTGGGTGTTTCAGGTTCAGGTGCGACAGCAACAATAACCTGGAAAAACATAACACTGGATACAGAAGGAAATGCGGATTTCAATGGAGTTATTTATCAGATCTGGATCTCAACATCTGTTAATAACAGCAAGACCTATGTAAATCAGACCTTTACTTTCCTTAAGAATGTAACATCTAATTCAACAACGCACTCTGTAACATCATCAGGAACATATTATTTTGCTGTATCAACATCAGATGACGCAGGAAACCTTAATCTTTCATTGAACATATCAAACTATGGAAGCACTGCATTAACATACACTGCACCCGAGGAAGAAACTCCGCCAGCCAGCAGTTCCGGAGGCGGTGGTGGCGGTGGCGGAGGAGGCACTGCATTGGCATCTGAATCAGTTTCTGTCACATCAATTTCAGAGGGCTCATCAGAGTCATTTGAATATTCAAAATCAGTTGACCTGGCTGTTTCTGAGATAGTAATTGTTGCAACCAACAGTGTTGAAAAGCCAAAGATCACTGTATCAGAATCAAAGCTTGGTTCAGGCATGGAACCTGCTGTTTCAGGAAGCTCTGGAAAGACCTACAAGTATCTGTCAATAACAAAGCAAAACATGAAGAATGAGGATATAGATTCAGCAAAGATTAAGTTTCAGGTCAACAAATCATGGATATCTGATAATGACCTTGATGTTGATACTGTAGCACTTAAAAGGTATGCAAACAGAACATGGAATAAGCTTCCTACAAAAAAACTCAGCTCAGATTCAGATTTCTATTATTTCGAGGCAGATTCACCAGGTTTTTCACTCTTTTCAGTAACCGCTGATAAAAAGAAAAATGAAACTGTAGAAGAAACTGTTGCTCCTGTCGCAGTATGCGGTGATGGTGTTTGCGACCCTTCTGAAAACTCTGACAACTGCATTGCAGACTGTCCAAAGCAGGAAGAGGCCAAGATAGAACAAATAGCTGATTCAAGCGAGCAGATAAAGGCAGCTGAACCCAAGGGAGACCTAAACATTTTCGTGATAATTGTTCTAGTTGTTCTGATTATCATCGCTTTCTCGCTTACTATTACCTATGTATTATATAGAAAGAACAGCTAGTAATTTCACAACATTTAAATACTAGTTTTTTGAGTTATATACTCTAATTCTAAATGGAGGGAAAAGAGGAAAAATGAATAAACAAAATACACATTCTTCTAAAAAAGGTGTTGCACATAACTATAAGGCTTTAATCACAGCTCTGTTCGCAGTGGTTGTCCTTTGTTACGCAGCATTCGTATTCGCAACAGCTCCGTATGTTGCTTTAACAGCACCTGCTGACAATATATGGGTTGCAGGAGATGTGGAGATAGATTTCTACTGTAATGCCAGCGTAGATTCTGTAAACGCTACAGTCACAAATATTTCCCTCTGGACTAATATGACTGGAGAATGGCAAGCCAATCAGAGCAATGCAAGCTGGTCTGGTTTCTGGACTAATAATACTGCTTATAACTTTACAATTGCACTTCCAGGTTCCTTTAATGGTCAGATTGTCTGGAACTGTATGGTGTTTGACAATGGCAGCCAGTACAACTGGAGTTATGATGGAAACAGGACAGTCAACGTAGACAACATCAATCCTGTTGTAATGCTTGTTAGCCCTGTTGATGACTTCTGGAACAATACAGCATCCAGAGTTGTGTTTAACAACACGCGGACAATTCAATTTAACTATACAACAACAGATAACCAGCTTTCAGCCTGTGCTATGTATACAAACATGACAGGCAATTGGGAGATTAATGGAACCAATGAAAGCATGATCAGCGGAGCTGGCATGAATTTCACTGTTGATTTCCCAGTAGACGGTGTTTTCACCTGGAATGTCTGGTGTAATGATTCTGCTGGAAACACAGCATTCAATGCAAGCAATGAAACAATCAACATTGACACAACACCGCCTTATATTAACATAACCTCACCAGCACACTTAACTAACTACAGTGCTGAGGCTGCATCTGTTACAATTGATGTAAGATGTGATGATGCAGGAATAGGTCGTTACGATACCAATGTTACCGTTGTGGCAAATGACTCCAATTGGCTTATTAGTTTCCCAGGCGAGGGTCTTCCTGAAGGTGGTGACCCCGTGGAATTGAGTTATTATGACCGAACATTTACCAACAGCACAGTAGACAATATCACAGAAGGAATACACACAATTAATTTTACCTGCAATGATACCTATGGTTATTCAAACACAACAAGTATAACCTTTGTTGTTGACAAGACGTATCCATGGACTAATGCAACATTAAACGCTGTTAATGATACAGATGGTGACGGTAATGTAGAGATTTCCTGGACAAACGACGGCGCAGAGGAAGCAGAAACATACAGAGTCTATAGATATTCTTCAGAGATAACTGATGCAAATCTAGGAAGTGCAACACTTCTTGCTACAGGTGTTGAAGAGGTTCTTGAGGTGTTTGAAGACAACACAACAACACACGCAACTCAATATTATTATGCTGTTGTACTTTCAGATAAAGTTGGTTACACCAATCTGACTGCAGTATCCAATTCACTGGCTGCAACTCCGCTTGATACAACATTACCAAATGTACCTACTGAGGTTAATGCAACAAATCTCACAGACGGATCAATGCAGATAGACTGGCTGCCTGTTACTCTTGGTGTTAATGGTGATGCAGATCTAAATCCAACCTATATGGTTTTCAGGGCTCAGAGCAACTGCACAGGTTGTGTTAATGTATCAATCAACACATCTATTCACTCACCTAACTACCTTGGCAACGCATCAGTACACTCTTATATGGATTATTCAGTCGCAGACAACATAGCATACACATACATGGTGCTTACAGCAGATGATGGAGATAACAAGAACACAACCATCCTTGCTAATGGGACAACAAACGCAACTTCATGCCACGCTGCGTGGGGCGATTGGGGTACATGTACTGCTGACATACATACAAGAACCAGAATGTGTAGAAACGTGGAAGTTGAGGACTCAGGTTCCTGCACATCAACACCTGGAGGAGAAGGTACAGGTGGCGGTGGCGGTGGTGGCGGCACAGAAACAGTAGCATCTTTAGGAGAGACTACTTCACACAAATGGGGTACAATAGCCCTAGACACAGAAACATCAATGACCATTGCAAAGACTGCTATAGGAATAAAGAAGATTATTTTCACACTAAAGGAATCAGTAAGTGATGTAACCCTTGAAGTTACTGCACTTGATGATGAACCAGACACAAGTGAGGATCTGGTAGGAATAATTTATCAGTATCTTAAGCTAGACTTGACTAATATTGACAACGACCAACTAGAAGCTTTAAAAATGCAGTTTAAGGTAGAGAAGTCATGGCTATCTGCTAACTTGCTCTATCAGGGCGATATAAGGCTGATGAGATTTACTGATGGCAAATGGATTGAGCTTGAAACAAAAGTAATAGACAGTGACAGAACATACTATACTTTTGAAGCAGAGTCCCCAGGATTCTCATACTTTGCAATTGCAGTACTCGGTGAACCAGTAACAACTTCATCTTCAGGTGATGATGACGATGATGATGACTCAGGAGATGATGATAGTAGTGATGACGACTCAGGTGACGATGACACAGCTGATGATGATAGTGATGATGATGAAGATGGTTCTTCATTTATCTTCAGCGGAAAAACATGGTTATTCATTGTAATACCTATTGTGCTGATAATACTTGCAGGAGCCGGCTTTGGAATCTTTATGCTGATGAGAAACAGGAATGAATCTCCACCAGATTCAGGCTCTGGTTCAATGGGTGGGGCCCCTTAAAGCTTTATTAGCTTTCCGTAAGGCCCTGGATTAATCACTTTTGTATTTTTTATTTTGTCTTCTTTTCCATTGTTTTCATGCAAATGTCCAGAAATAGCTACAACAGGCTCTAATTTTTCTATGAATTTGCGTATGCTCCTATTACCATGATTGCTGTTCCATATCTTGTCCAGCTTTGTGTTGTATGGTGGTGCATGTGTGATAATAACTGTTTTTTCCTTGACTTTTTTTCTGAATTTCTTTGCAAACCTGTCAACAGCAGAGTCCTCTAATGAAAATCCAAGGTTGCCATAGCCTATAAACAAGAAGTCGTCCTGCTTGTATGTCTTTTTATGCAGAAAAACAAGATTCTTGCACAGCTTGCATGCAGTCTTCATTGTTTCCTCTGTCTCATGATTGCCGTGTATTATCAGGATCTTCTTCCCTATGCTGTCAAGCTTTTTCAGGACTCGCTCAATATTCTCCTCGAATACTGTGATATCTCCTGCACAGATGAGAAGGTCAGCTTTCTCTGATTTCTTCCTTATCTTCTCAATGCCTTTCATATCTCCATGTGTGTCTACGAATGCATATATCTTCATAAATCAAAAGAAACTACGCAGATATTTAAATCTTTACGCCACACTGTAATAATCCTGTAGAAGTATTGCTCCCAGCTCTTCAAGGTCTTTTACAATATACAGCCTTCCTTTTCCAAGCTCTGTTATCTTCTCTGCCAGCTTTTTCCCTTTTTCCTCAAGCTTTATTCCGACAAGTGATACAGTGACATCATTTGCACTGGCATAGGCAACTGCCTCAAGTGTATCCTCTTCTGGTTTTTCTCCAGAGGTTGGCATGGCATCGGTTATCAGAATCAGATGCTTTGTGACATTCTTGTTTGGGAAAAGCTTTACTGCCTCTTGTATTGTTGCGTTGATGTTTGTTTCAGTTGAAGCTTTTATTGCCATTAGCTCTTTTATTATCTCTGAAAAATTATCTGTTGGCGGTATGCTCTTCTTTATTTTTGAGCCAAAGACAATAACTCCCACTTTATCTTTTTCTTCTATTGCCTTGTGCGCCATCACCATTCCTGCTCTCTTGCACCTTGACAGTTTCTCTCCTTTCATGCTCGCTGATGCATCAAGACCGTAAATAATATAGCACTGCCCTTTGCTTTTTCTTTCAAAGCTCGCAAGATCTCCCTTTTGTATGCTTCCATGCTTTCTTCGTATTGCCTTTTTGATTGTCTTTCTTAATGCAATATCCCTGTATCGTTCTTTTTTGAAATCCTTGGTGTCTTCTCTAAGGCCGTATGCAAAGGTTTTCTTATGCACTCTGTCTCCTGTTACTCCGCGAGGCAGAATATTGTCCAGTTCTTCCATGCACATCACAACAGATGCCAAGCTTATTCCCTGTTCACTTATTCCCTCAGCATCAATAAGACCTTTATCCTTGAGCTCTTCCTTTTTCTTCATCATCTTCTTTTTCAGTTCTCTCTGGAACTCAGGTATCCTTAGATTCCTCTTTAGGCTCCCTTCGCTGTGCCCTGTAATGCGTCTTATAAGTGATTCACCGTAGATGTTTTTTGCAAGAGAATAATTCTTCACCATCTGTTCAAACATCATGTCTGGTGTAAAAGAAGAAAGTCCCTGATTAAGCGAGTCTGCTATCAGCTTTCCATTCTCAATTTCGCCTTCATCGTGTTCAAGAACAGAGCGCATCAGTTTTTTTTCAGAGGTATCTGAAGAAAGCTTGCCGCTTAGCTCATCGATGTTTTCGGTTTTCTGGATGTCAAAGGTAACCACCCTTTGCTTCAAAAGGATGTTCCTCAAAGAAAGAGTTGAATTCCTGCTCTACAAACTCATCTGCTTTTATTGCATATCTTGCAGATGGCTTTAGCTCAACCCTGTGCGCCAATACGCTTATAACCGCTTTTTTCAAATCCTCAAAATTGACTGTTTTTCTTTTGCTAAGTATTGCATTTGCCTGAGCTCGCTCATACAGTCCGATTGTTGCTCTGACACTTGGTGCTTTCTCAACCTTTTTGTTATCCCTGAATCCTCTGACAAACTTAACCATTAATTTAAGAAGTTCATCTGGAAACTCTGCTTTTTTCTCTCCTTTTTTAGTGACTATCTCTCTTTCCATGTCATCTGTTTCAGGATAGCCCATGTAAACAAGATCAAATCTGTCAACAAAGACATCTGAAAGCTTCTCTGTGCTTGTGTCTTGCGGATTCATTGTTCCAATGAAGATAAAGTTAGCCTCTAGATCAACAGAATAGCTGCCAATGGTTGCTTTGCCTTCTTCTAATACCTGCAGCAGAGCGTTCTGCAGCTTCTCAGGGCATCTGTTCAGTTCATCAAAGAACAGGATTCCATTGTTTGCCTTGAATATCTTGCCTGGTGTAAACGCCTCAATAGAAGTTGGCCCGTACTTGATTGCCTTTACAGGGTCTATATCTCCCAATAGGTCTTCTGAGGTAAGATCAGGACTTCCTTGCACTCTAACAAATCTTTCTGTTCCTGCAATCTTCTTGGTTTTATTTGTCTTGCCTGATATGCAGTCAGGGCAGGTTACTTTTTTTGGATCACAGTTGTATGAACAATCATTAACAGTTGCGTCTGGCAGCAGTTTTGCAAGGTTCTTTGCCAGAGTAGTCTTTCCAATACCTGGCGCACCAACAATAATAACATGCCTGTCCATTAGCATTGCTGATTTTAGTTGTTCTTTTGTCTCTTTCTGCCCTATAATATCTCCTAAGTGGCCTTTTTCCAATAATTTTTTCTTTAATTCGTCAAACATTTTGAGCCTGAGGAAAGATTGCCACGTTTATAAACCTTGTGATGCACATTAACTTTTTATATGAACTCTTATTACCTGTAATAGGGGTTGATATATTGAAAAATATTCTGATTGTTTATCCTGAATTGCCTAACAATACTTATTGGGGTCTTAAGTACGCTCTTCGTTTTTCAGGGAAGAAGTGCACAATTACTCCATTGGCAGCTGCAACTGTTGCAGCAATGCTTCCAAAGGGATATAATATCAGGTTCCTTGACCTCAATGTTGAGCCTTTAAGCGATCATGCTATTAAGTCAGCTGATTGTGTTTTCATAACCTCTATGACTGTGCAGAGGGAATCTGCAGAGAAAGTGGCAATAAGGGCAAAATATTTTGGAAAGCCGGTTGTTATGGGTGGCCATGATGCATCTCACCTTTACTGGGAGCTTGCAGGTCTTGCAGATTCGCTTATTATTGGAGAAGCTGAGCCAGTATTTGACATTTTCTTGCGTGATCTTGAAAAGGGAAAGCTGAAAAAAGCATACGCAAGGCCTGTGATAAGAAAAAGAGGATGCAGGGATGCAGCTGAAATAGACCAGATGCTTTTTGATGATCTCAAAAAGTTTTTTGGAAAAAACGCAGATATAAAAGCTGTTTCTTCAAGGCCTGATATGTCTTTATTGCCTGTCCCAAGGTTTGATTTATTTAAGATTGATTCCTATGCTTGCATGAGTGTACAGTATTCCAGGGGTTGCCCGAATCACTGCGAGTTCTGCAATGAGGGTGCATCATTTGGTCATACGCCCAGGGTAAAGAAGACTTCGCAGTTCATCAATGAACTTAAGGCAATATGTGACCTTGGCTACAGAGGTGCAATATTTATTGTTGATGATAATTTCATTGGCCATAGAAAAAAAGTGAAAGAAGAGGTTCTGCCTGCAATAATTGATTTCCAGAAAAAAAGAGGATATCCTCTGAGCATTTTTGTAGAGACAAGCATGGACCTTGCTAAAGATGAGGAACTTCTTGCGCTTATGAGAGATGCGGGATTCACATCAATATTTGTTGGTTACGAAACTCCTGTTCCTGCAGTGCTGAAGTCCATGAACAAGAAACAGAATCTTGGCATAGACCCTCTTAAGGCGACTCACATGTTCCAGAAATACGGGCTTGAGGTTATGGGAGGCTTTATTTTCGGGTATGACACAGATCCTGATGATGCAGCTGAAGAACTATTCAAATTCTGCCAGAGTGCAGGAATACCAGGTGCAACAATGGGTTTGCTGGCTGTCACGCGAGGTTCGCAGCTTTACCATGACCTGCAAAAAGAGGACCGGATTCTGGCAGAAGCCCGAGGAAACAATACACATCTTATAGAGCTTAATTTCATACCTGGCAATGGAAAAGACACTTCAAAGATACTTCATGATTACAGGAATCTTTTGGCAAGGCTTTATGATCCAAAAAACTATTTTGCAAGGTGTGAGGTGTTCCTTGCTAATTTGGGGAAGCGCAGGAGAGCCTCTGTAGAGGTAAAAAATTTTTCAGATTTCATAACCTTTGCAAAATCATTCAAGACTCAGGCATTTTCATACTATGGTCCAAGTTATATACAATTCCTTGTACGTTCACTGGTTTTCCATCCTGCTTTGTTTCCAGAGGCTGTCAAAGCAGCAGTCAAAGGCCATCATTATTTTAAGATAACAGAAAACGCGTTAAAAACCTAGTTTCCCTTTCTACTCTCCTTATACCCATCAACAATCTTTGCAACAATATTCTGCTTTGCTTTTTCTGCTTCAAAGTCTTTCTTGTTGACCACTGCAAAGAATTTGTCCTCTTTTATCCTCAGTTTTCCTGCATTTATGAAAGTAAAGTCTTTCATTTTTTTGCTTACTTTCCTGCAGATAATAACATCAACCTTCCCTTTCAATTCGTCGATTGTTCTTCTGCTGTAAACTGATGCATCATTAACAAGAAGCACATCCCCTCTTTTAACATCAATCATCTTGTTCTTGCTTTCAAACTCTTTCCAGCCAAGATTCTCAAGTTTCTTTGCAACAACATTTGTATTGGCATCTGCCAATATCCTATTCAGCTCCTTTTCATCTTTTTCCATCTCTTTTATCATAACATTCTTTTCTTTAATATCATCATCCATTGATTCAATTCTTTTTTCCTTGAATTTAATGAGCTCTTTTGCCTTTTTGTCTGTTGTTTGCGTGCTGAGCTTTTTGCTGAGCGTGCTTTGTTTCTTGCCAAGCTTTTTTATCTCCTTCTTCAGCTTTTTGTTTTGTCTTTCAAGCAGTCTCGCTGTGTTTCTCAGCTTTTTGAATTGCTCTCTTAGTTTAATGTAATCATCATGCCCGAAAACCTTTTCTTCAGCAGTCTTTTCCTCAATAATCTCTTTTTCAGGTTCCTCGAGAATATCAACAGCACCCTTGATGTTCATTCCGTTCTTAAGCACTAATTTGATTATCTTATCAGCCAGCTCTTCTTTGTTGTTCTTGATAGCAAAATTATCAACCTTTTTTATCATTGGCTCAATTTTCCTGAAGGCATACTTTGCAGCTGCTAATGCATCCAGTTCATGATCTTTCCCTTTTGTTCCTTTCACAAGCTCTCTTTTTTCTGCACTTGTCAGATCTGCGTGCGGTAGCACAAGCACTGCTCCTGTTTTTATTGCAAATCTTTCAACCAGCGCAGGACATTTTCCCTTGTCTGTTCCTACAACAAGCACGCTTCCTTCTTTTGTAATCTCAGAAATCAGTGATTTTAACTCAAGCTCTTTTGATGATTTTAGCTTGATTATTCTTCCAGCTGTGTCAAGAAGTGCATAGCCTGCAGTTGTTCCAGGGTCTAGACCTACGATTAACAACCTCATGCGTTTGGGTTTTTCCCAGCGTATAAAAACCTTTTCACAACCAATCTTTTTTCTTAAAGTATTGCACAAGAATAAGCGTGATGAAAAGCATGAGCCCCAGTGTAAAGTAGAATCCGTAGTATTGCACTGTCATGGGCATGAAATCAAAGTTCATTCCATAAACCCCTGTTATAAAAGTAGGGATCATTATTATCAATGCAAAAGCCGCAAGCTTCTTCATTATTTTATTCAGTTCATTGGATGTATTTGCTGAGTGTACCTCAAGCAAATCAGTGAGCATCTCTCTCTGTGTTGATGCCATGTCTATTTGGTGCATAAATGTTTCATGAATATCTCCCAGTAGCAAAGAGCTGTCTCTGTTGATCTTTATTCCTGATACGCCTCGCCTTATTGAGCTGATTATCTTTGCAGAGGCCCAGAACTGCCTGCTCATCCTAAAGAGTTTTCTCTTGAGTTTTACAACATCCTTTGTATCTACAGTCACCTTATCATTGCATTTTGATATGTTGCGTTCTATAGCTCCAATTTCTTCCTCTATATTCTCAAGCGCATCATAGTTGTCTTCTATGTCCTGTTGAAGGAAAAGGTAGAGTAGGTGGCCTATGCCCTTTACAGGATTTTTCTTTAGATCCTCCGCTATTTCATCAAATAGATCATTATAGTATTCTGCATTTTTGTTTGAAACAATGATCATGCAGTTGTTCATTAGAACAAAAAAAAGGTGGGCGCATTCAAGTTTTGATTTTTCCATGAAATAGTCAATCATTACAAACTGGAATGGTTTTATCCCATACCTCATTGAGTACTGCTCTTTTGTATAATTATAAAAGGTCTTTTTCTTTAGTTTGAAATCCTTGCATATTTTATCAATCTCATCATCTGATGGTTGTGTAAGAAATATAAATGATAAATCGTTCTTTCTTATTTTATAATCCAGATTATTTCCTCGTTTGGTCTTCTTTTTGCCTAGAACAACATACTCAATCATTGTAACCCCTTTTTTACTAGAAAATGCTTTTCTCATTATATAAACCTTTCGACAAAGTTTATATAGAAATACTATTCATTTTAGTCTATGATTAAGCTAGACGGTTCACAGGGCGAAGGTGGTGGTCAAATATTAAGGACAGCGTTAGCCTTATCTACTTTAACTCAGCAACCCTTTGAGATTTGCAACATAAGAAAAGGAAGAAACATTGCAGGCCTCAAGAATCAGCATATGTATTGCATAAATGCCTTGGAGATGCTCTGCAGCGCAAAGTCAGAAGGCGCTTCAGTTGGTTCTGAATGCGTAAAATTTGAGCCAGGAAAGATTGAAGGCAAGACAATATCTGTAAATATGGAAACAGCAGGCTCAATCACTCTCTTTTTCCAGTCTGTTCTTCTTCCTGCAATGTTTGCAGATACAAAAACAAGGTTCAAGATTGTTGGCGGAACAGATGTGAACTGGAGCCAGCCCTTTGATTACTTCAATGAGGTGTTTGCTCCACAGCTCCGCAGGTATGCTGACATAGATGTTGAGCTGCACAAAAGAGGCTACTTCCCAAAAGGTGGCGGAAAGGTAGAGGTTAAAGTAACACCAAAGTACAAGCTGTCTGATTTTGATAATTTCAACGATTTCCGCGGTTTTCTAAAACAAGAGGCACCAAAGATTAATCTTACAAAGCAGCATAAGCTGATGATGATCAAGGGTATTTCAAATGCAACGCTGGATTTGCAAAAAGCAGAGGTCTCTGAAAGGCAAGCTCACGCTTCAAAGATCAAGCTTTCTGCACTTGAATGCCCTGTTCGAATAAGAACAGAGTACTCAGATTCATTATCAACTGGCTCTGAAATAACACTCTGGTCTGTGTTCTCAAGAAAAGAGGATGACATTGACATGGATAATCCAATAATACTTGGAGCAGATTCGCTTGGTGAGCGCAGCAAAAGAGCAGAAGCAGTTGGTGAAGAGGCAGCATCTCGCTTGTTGCAGGAGATAAACAGCAAGGCAGCAGTAGATAAGCATCTGGCAGATCAGCTTATCCCTTTAATGGCCCTGATTGGCTCCAGCGCAATAAAAACATCCCATATAACAGGCCATTGCCGCACAAACATCCAGATAACTGAGCAATTCCTTGGAAAATCCTTTTCTATAGACGATACAGACAAGATTATCAGCACTTCTTAAACCACAATATTTATATATCAGTATACGAATTATGTATACTAGCTATAGCTATATTTAGCTAAAAAAAGAGGAATGCACAATGAAAAAGAAAGCGCAAGCTAATCAGATTTTTACGTATATATTCGTTCTAATAGTAATTGCTGTTATAATGGTCTTTGGAGCAAAAGCAATAGCCAAGATAGTAGATACCGGCGAAGACGTCCAGATGAGCACCTTTAAGAAAACCCTGAAGAACGACATCGAAAAACTCAGCGGAAACTACGGCTCAATACGTCATTTAACTTACAGTGTCCCTGGCAGCGTAACAGAAGTGTGTTTCTATGATCATACTGCAGAAGCAGGTTCATATAATCTTGATGAATGTCCTGCAGCAATACACCAATTTACCAATCAACCTTTAATTAAGAGCATTGTTAGTGGTTATGGTACTAATTATGATCCTGAAAAAGATGATAACACATTCATAATGACAGACAAAGCCCCAGAAACATTAAACATAGACAATGTTGACGTAGGATGCACTGATCTCCTTTGCGTCAAAGTAAATAACGGAAGACTAAGCATCCACGCAGTAGGAAAAGGAGCTGGAACATTCTTGTTTTACCCTAATTATGAAATATGTAATGCATATGATAACGGAGATGATACTGGTACTTTAACCTGTAGTCAAGTCCTAGGTTTCATTGAAACAGGAGATATAGGAGATTTATTTGGCACAGGCTATTACGCTGAAGCGTGTGAAAAGGAGTATCCTCCAATGGAATGTGAAAGTCCACCTTAATTAAAATGAAAAAACTACTGATACCAGTTGTAGTGTTTCTTGTTTTAGTACCTCTAGCTTTTGCTGCAATTAGTATAGATATCAAAGTTGCAGATTCTTTCACTGCTGATGAAACAGTCTCTTTTGAATACACCATATTTACAGACACTAATTTGAATATAGGTTATGTATCTAGTATCAATTGTCCATCTGCGAAATCAACAGGGAGTCAATTTAAGTCACAAGAAATAGCTGCGAATACAGTACATAAAGGTGATCATAAAGATTTTGTGATTGACAGAAACACAGACCAGCAGATATGCAAAGCGATTGTTAACATCAATTCTCCTTTTAGATTTTCCCAAGAAAAGGCATTTGAAATAGACAACCTGCCTATTTTTCCTTTAGATTTAATCTTATGTAATAAAAGTTCCTGTCCAAAGCAATCAACAGTTTTCAAAAAAAACGATATAGTATCAATGGACTATGAGTCTCCTGTTGATAATTTGAAAATAGATGCATCCTTAGAATATCCTGACGAAACATCAACCAAGATAAAACTGCCATCAGTACTTAAGGTAACCCAGAAAGGAAGATACACTATTGATGTAAGGGCATCCAAGTCAGGTTATACACCATCAACAGAGAGTATAGATTTTTCAGTTACAGATGACGGACTGCCTACAGGGGTATGTAATGATGATGGAGTCTGTGACTTTGATGAAACACCTCAGGACTGTCCAAGTGATTGCGTAGATCAGGATAAGCAGTTCATTATGATAATTATTGGCGGATTCTTCTTTTTCATGCTTTTCTCTTTTTATTTCATGTTTTCTGGAAAGCAGAAGGCTGCCAAGAGGCGTTTCCTGCTGAGCGAGTACATTGAGAGAAACCTTAGAAAAGGTATCAGTGGAAGAAAGATTAAGATTGCACTTATGAGAAGCGGTTGGTCTTCCCATGAGATCAATGCAGCATTCAGTCTGCTGCGAAGCCCCAAGGTTTCAAAGTGAAAAAAATATGGATTTATTCGGCAATATTGCTTCTTTTGGTTAGTCCTGTCTTTGCAGCTTTTGATGTAGAGGATGAATTGACTGGCCGTAAAATCAGTATGTTTCTTGGGGAGCACTTTGTCGCAGAAGCTTATGCTGAAAACCCTGAGTTTATCAGAGAGGGTGACCCGCCAACTGATCAAGAAATCTTAACTTTAGTTGAGGCTAGCAAGAAAAGCAGAATACATAAGGGCACAGATGCTTATATTATTTATCATAGCAAGGACATTAGGCTAACACTCGCTTCAGCTACTGATATTCCTGATGCAAAACCTCCAAAGGATTGCAACAAAAACAATATTTGTGATCCTGGTGAGAACCATGAGCTTTGTCCTGATGAGTGTCCTGATAAGGTTAAGATTATTTTGCCAGCAGATGGTTCTGTTATTTCAGCTGATTTCACTGTTTGGGTGCATGATCCTCCTGGTGCGCAGTACTGTTTTTATTTGATTAAGGGAACTCGAGATGGTACAGTTGAGAGGGAGTGCAATTCCAAGTTTAATGTTGATGTTGGTGAGGGTGCTGAGTACTGCAAAGCAGAGGGCAAACGCAGTTGTGATATTACTGCGAGTTCTTTTGATTCTAATGGCAAGCAGATGATTGATAATGCTGTTTATGATATAAACTTTGACACAGTATCTGAAGATTGCCAGAGGCTTTATAGAAATATTGCAACTTATTTTGGCCTTAAGTGCGGTGAAGAACATTATTACCATCTAGCTGATGTGAATAGTGATAAAATAATTGATGTTAATGATTATAATCTTGTTTTAGAAAACCAGGGAAACAGGGATTGGTGTTCTGATACGCTTTATGATTCAGAAGATCCTTGTTTTGCGGTTTCAGGAAAATGTTCTGAAGACGGAACCATTGAGACTCAGTGTTCTCCAACAAAGCCGCTATATTGCAACAAAGGAGAGCTTGTTAATAACTGTTCAAACTGCGGCTGCCCAGACAATCTACAATGCCAGTTTGATGAAAGTTGTAGTGATTTTAAGGATGACAAAACAACATGTGAATCTACGGGTGGCAAGTGTACTCTTGCAACTAAGGGTTGTGGCCATTACAAACAGCTTAGTCACTCATGTGGTGATTTGGGTTATGTGTGTTGTGAGGAGATGCCCTTTTGCGGGGATAATGTCTGTCTTGAACAAAATGATGAAAGATACAGTGAAACAAAAGATAATTGTCCTCAGGATTGTGGTGATTGCGGTTCTGTAGGCGGCGAATGCACTTTTGCAGCTAGGGGTTGTGGTCAATACGCTAAATTGCACAACACATGCGGATATGAAAAAGATACTATTTGCTGCGAGAGTACTCCTAAGTGCGGTGATGGTTTTTGTTTCTCAAACCACTTCGCTGGAGAAAGCAGTCAAAATTGCCCGGAAGATTGTCTTGTGACTTGTGGTGACGGTAATTGTAAAAAAAGTGCTGGAGAAAGTTTAGAAAAATGCCCAGCTGATTGTTCTGTTTGTGGTGATAATATCTGCAGTGGTGATGAATCATATTCAAATTGCCAGGACTGCTATTGTGGGGATGGCCGTTGTGATAAGGATGAGTGGCAAAAGTTTTCTTGTGTTGAGGATTGCGGTGTTAATTGTTTAGAAGATCATGCATCAGGAGAAAATTGGCGCGCTTGTATCCAACACGCTGAATATGACCATACATGTTTTGAATATAAAACTCCAATCAAACATCTTATTTGTGATGATTCAAGGACTTGCGGAGGATATAGTTGCTGTAGTGATGATGACTGCGAAGAAGGAGATACTTGCAATCTTGAAATTAACAAATGTGTTAATTTGGGTGAGTGTATTCCTATACTTACAAATGGTGATTCAAAAAATAAACTAGACGTTGTTTTTGTTGGAGTTGGTTTTGAAACCAGGGCTTATTTTGAAGATACTGTTGTTGCGCTTATAGACTATGAAGGGAGCAATGGTTACAACGGTTTGATGTCTGTCGAACCTTTCAAGTCAAATCGTGATAAATTTAATTTTTGGATGGTTGACACAAAGTTTTCTGTGTCATATTATGAGGATACTGGATATCCTCATACAGGTGCTATTGGTCTTTCGAAATACTGCCCACATACAGACCAAACTATACTTTTGTCAAAAAGCAAGTTCCGTTCAAGTGGGGGTGATGGCGAGTCTTTTGTTTCAATTGGAGACTCTTTAAACTCTGGTGATGGTAGGACAGTATTGCATGAATTTGGCCATTCTTTTGGTGGCTTGGCTGATGAATATGTTGAAGGAAATGCAGATAGATCTCACAAACCCAATTGTGCTCCGGATAGAGCTACAGCAGAAAAATGGTGGGGTGACTTGGCAAGGAAAAATGAGCGCATAGACTATTTTGAGGGATGTAGTTATATCATGTCAAATATCAGACCAACAAAAAATTCAATAATGAGAAATCAATGGGATTTGAGTTGTGATTTTGAGGAGGTCAACGAAAGGCATCTGTTAGGATTGCTTGAAGCTTATACGTAAGGTCTACTCCAGCGCAGCCAGCTTAACATCTGTCTCTAGCTCGATTGCCTGGTATTCAAGTCTCTTTCTTTCTTTTTCATCCATGTTGTAGGCGTTGCTTATTGCTGATGCAATCTTCTTCAGAAGTTCTCTTGCCTCGCCTATGTCGCCTCTTCTGACCTTTTCCCGTGTTTCATCAATAAGTTCAGAAATCTTTTCGGATTTTTCAAATTCTACGCTGTCAGGCATCTCTGGTAGAGGCATGCTGACATCTGCCATTGGCGTCCTTGTTTTTTCTATGAACCTTTCAAAGTTTTCTCTTTCAAGAGCACCTCTCTCTTTTAGCAGTGCAACTCGTCTCTTTGATAGCTGAATCCTTGCATCATTAAGTTTCTTTTCGTCTTCTGCAAGCTCTCTTTCTTTTCTTGCAAGATCTTTTTCTCTTTGATCAATTGTCATGTTTTTCGGTGTATTCTGCGCGCTTTCAACAATCTTTGGAACGAGCTCTTCAAGGGTTGTGCTCTTTTTTGGCTTTAATTCTTTGAATATTTTCTTTGCCTGTGGCTTTTTTACAGGCATCTTTTTCAAAACTTTCTTTATCTCTTTAGGAACAGGCTTTTTCTGTACTGCAACCTTCTTTACAGCTGCAATTTTCTTTGTTTTTCTTGGCATTCCAACAACTGGCACCAGTACTTTTGGTATTGATTTAGGAGACTTCTTTTTTACGAACGCTTTTTTCTTTTTTGGAGCAGTTTTTCTTGGCATGCTCACAACTGGCACCTTTACTTTGGGAATTGCTTTTTTTACCACAGGCTTCTTTGGAAGAGGAGGAAGTTTAACCTTTTTAACTGGTGGTGGCGGTGGCAGCTTCATTGGAAGGTCATTCTTTACAGGAACAACTGCTACAGATCTTCCAAGCAGCTCTACTGCCTTGCTCTTATTTGCATTTTTCAGTTGGTTTGCAAGCTTTGGATTCTTTATTATATCCTTGACCCAGTCACTGAAGTCGTTACTGTCCTTAGTTACATGGTATTCATATGTTTCGTCTTCCATGGATTCTATTGCTTCTGCAAGCTCTGGAAGGTTTTTTACAACTCGTCCGTCACTTAGCCATAATCTTAGCTCAGGATCAACATTAGAAAGATGCTTTTTGTCAATATCAATGTCTCTCAGAATATCTGGTTCCTTGGTTTTCTTGGGAGCTTCGACTGTCTCCTCTTTTTTTCTGAATAGCCAGAAACCTCTTTTTTTCTTTTCTTTAGCCATATTCCCCCATGAATGTTTAATATCACCCATATTTATATATTTTGTTTTCTGCATTCAGACTTAAATCTCTATTAATTCAGCTTTTCTCTTTCTAAAATAAGAAAGGATGACAATTATCAATAATGCAAGTATGGCAATAGCACCTACTGCGCTGTATATAGTACTGAGGTCTGTGTACTCCCCTTCACATTTAACCTTAATTATTATAGGGACAGATACACCAAGAGGAATCTTCTCTTTTGTTTCTGTTTTTTCCATGGCAATAACCTTGCCTTCGAACGCAAGATCATCTTCTCCGCATGTTTTCTTGCAAAAGAAATCGCCTATAAGGCAGTCCTTTTCATAGACATTTGCAACCTTAAAGCAGAATTCAATAGGAATAGAGTTCTCATGTAATGTTCTTGTTGGTACAAATTCTCCATCGCTATTTTCTGCTCTAATAACATCCTTTAATTCTTCGGAAACACTAAGGACTACATTAACATCTTCATCCCAGGGATTATATACACCATACTGCGTGCAGTGTGTTGAGCCTTCAAAGACAATCTCTGTTTGAGTATCCCATATAAGACCGACATTCTTCCTGGCAACTGCTGCCTGTGGAATAATCATACAGAAAATCAAAGCTAGGATTATGAGTATCTTTATTTTAATTTGCATCGACCTCTTTTATATATTGACTTTCTTCTCCTTTGTTTATATATTTTACTATCTCAGCAGTAATCGGGTGCTTATCGTTTATTCTGATTGTTGGCTCTTCTGTTTTATCATCTTCTATTTGCTGGCAGGGCCCAAGCAGCAATACCATGAATAAAAGCAGTGCAATAAGTGCTATTATTGCAACCTTTGTCATGTGATCCTTTTCTTCAGGCTTAGTTTCTTTTTTCAGAAACTCTATTCCATGATTGTTTTTCTTCATTTGATCTCTTTTAGTATCAAATCTCCGTGGGGATTCTCTATAAATCTTAATTTTGTCCCTGCTTTCCAGCCCTTTGACTCAGTAAGATCCTTTGGAATCGTTATCTTGAACTGTCCATTGAATACTACAACCTTAACCATAAGAACTGCCTCCTATCTCCTTAACATGAACATTGCCTTCAGAATCCTCAACAAGTCTCAGGATTGTTCCTTTCTTCCAGTTCCGCAACTTTACAATCTCTTTAGGAAGAGTTACTCGATATTGCCCGCCAAATGCTACTATTCTCATTTTAGTAATAAAATAGTATTAAATTAGTACTATCTATATATAAGCTTTTCTGTTTCAGCAAGCTTTAAAAACAGGTTACTGTTTTCTCATACTATGATAAGGCAGCCATTAGTTGTTGTACTCGGCCATGTAGACCATGGCAAGACAAAACTCTTAGACAGTATTAGAGGTACGGCTATTGCTGCAAAGGAAGCTGGTGGAATAACGCAGTGCATTGGATGCAGCTATGTTCCTTTGAAAACAATCAAGACCATCTGCGGAAGCATTCTTACTGCTACAAAAACAAATCTTTCACTTCCTGGTTTGCTTTTCATTGATTCACCAGGCCACGCTGCTTTCACTAATCTTAGAAAAAGAGGCGGAAACCTTGCAGACATCGCAATTCTTGTAGTTGACATCAATGAGGGCTTTAAGCCGCAGACAGTTGAGTCAATTGAGATTCTTAAGCAGTACAAAACACCGTTCATTGTTGTTGCAAACAAGGTTGATCTTTTGCCTGGCTGGAGAGCAGCTGGAGAGAATATTCTTGAAAACATTTCATCACAGGCTGAAAATGTACAGCAGGAACTTGACAAAAAATTATACGAGCTTGTCGGAAAGCTTTCAGAGTTTGGAATAAACTCAGAGCGTTTCGACAGAGTAGAGGATTACACAAACCAGATTGCAATTGTTCCATGTTCTGCAAAGACAAGAGAGGGCATACCTGCAGTCTTGATGGTTCTTTCAGGCCTTGCCCAGAAATATCTGGAAGAGTGCCTGACATGCAAAGAGGATAGCCCTGCAAAGGGTGTTGTTCTTGAGGTAAAGAAAGAAAGAGGCCTTGGAATGACAATTGATGTCATAGTCTATGATGGAACACTGAAAAAAGGATCTAAAATAGTTATCGGTGGATTGAATGCGCCAATTGTTACAAAGGTTAAGGCAATGTTTGAGCCAAAACCGCTTTCAGAGATGCGTGATTCCAAATCAAGCTTCAAGCCGGTTGAAAAGGTTACAGCTGCAACAGGTGTTAAGATTTCTGCAATTGGAATAGAAACTGTTGTTGCAGGAGCTCCAGTATTGACAGTAATGGGAGATGAAGCAAAAACAAAAGAAGAAGCGCAAAAAGAAGTGGAAGACGTAATAATTGAAACAGAAAAAGAGGGTGTTGTTGTAAAGGCAGACACATTAGGTTCTTTAGAAGCGCTTACAATGCTCCTTAAGGAAAAGGGAGTGCAAATCAGAAGTGCGTCAATAGGTCAAATCACAAGAAAAGATGTTCTTGATGCAGAGAGCAACTATGAAAAGGATCCATTAAAGGCAGTTGTTCTCGGTTTTAATGTCAGTGCTGCTCCTGATGCAGAATCTCCAAGAGCAAAGATAATTACACAAGACGTTGTATACCGGCTTATTGAGGAATTTGAGAAATGGAGAGATAATGAGAAAAAGATGCAGGATGCAAAACAGATTGATAATGTTGTAAGGCCCTGCAAGATCCAGCTTCTAAAAGGATATGTTTTCAGGCAGAATAACCCTGCTGTTTCAGGTGTTGAGGTTCTCTCAGGAAAACTAAAAGTAGGAACACCCTTGATGAAAGGAAACCAGACAATCACATCTGTAAAGAGTATTCAGGAAGAAAAGGAAAGCGTTAATGAAGCAGAAAAAGGAAAGCAGGTTGCAATCTCAATGCCAGGTGTCACAATAGGAAGGCAGCTGTTTGAAGGAGACACACTCTACAGTTCAATCCCAGAAGAAGACTTCAGAAGGCTGAAGAATCTGAAGAAATTCCTTGAACCAGAGGAAAAAGAGATACTTAGAGAGATTGCCCAGTTAATGAGAGCAGATAATCCCATGTGGGGCATTTGAAAACAAAAGATTTAAATTCAGAAGCACCAATTATCATAAAAAAGGGGGAAATAATGAAACAACTGCTACTATTCATTTTAGTATTCTTATGCTTAGTTGGAATAGCTGCTGCAGATGTTCGTGAACCTCATATTACACTTACAAATTCTGATATACAGGCTACCTCAGTTGTTATGGAGTGGAAGACAAATGAGCCTGCTGTTTCAACCTTTGAAATGAATGGCAACAGTGTTGATTTTGAGGAATCAGACAAGTTTGAGGTTGAGCTTTCAAGCCTGAAGCCAGATACAGTTTATGATTATAAGATAACTGCATGCGATGCATCAAACAACTGCTACAAATATGGCGGTTCATTCATCACAAAAGAAAAATCATTCAGCTCACCATTCACTGGAATGGCAGTTCTGGAAATGCCTGAGTTTGAGTACGCAGGACTAATCTTCTTTGGTATTATGGGTGTGATAGTTCTTGTAATAGCAATGAACTTCATTTTTCAGCGTGCAGATTTCAGCATGCCTACTGGTTCAAAAATGGGCAAGATGATCAAGAATGCTGAAAAGGCAATTGCAACAGGAAAACAGACAGATGCTTACAAGATATATGATCAGATACGTCCAGAGTACGAGAAAATGAATCTTAAGTCAAAGGCAAACCATTATGACAAGATAATGGGCATCCATGAAAAGCTAAAGCTCTACGCAGATGCAAAAGAAGCACATGTTCTTGCAGACAAGTACATTGATGGAACAATCAATCGTGAAGAAACAACAAGATTAAGAGAACTTCTTACAAACTAACCAACAGCTCTTCTAACGTCAACTGCTTCTACACTGTTAACTTCTTCTATTTCAGAAATCTTTTTCTCTGTTTCATCGCTGCTTCCACTAGCTTCATCAGCAACGAACATTATCTTAATTGCAGTAAGCCCAAATGCAAAAGGCTCTTTGTCAACCTTTCCGACATTGCCTCCTGCAGCTGTGATTATCTCAGAAGCCTTCTGAACTATTGCTTCAATATCACTTTCAGGAGAAGCAGGCATTATCTTAAGTGTAATAATTACATTTGCCATTTTAATTAGGTCCTGTGAAGCCGCACTCAGCGCACTTGTACTTAACAGCATTTGCCCTGCAGTTAGCGCATCTGACTATCTCTGTCTTGCCGCATGAAGGGCATAGAAATTTAGCTGCTGTAGAGCCGCTTGTGATCTTCTTTTTACATGATGAACAAAAAAGTTCTTGTGCCATAGTATAACAAGGGATAAAGGGCTCATTTAAAAACTTTTGGGTTGCAAAGGTTTTTATACGCCCCTAAATAACCTCTCGCTATGGAGAAGATCAAAGAAGGCAAGGCAACATTATTTACATCAACAGGTAAGGTGTCAAAGAAGATGGGAGTCTTCTATAATCCTGTCATGAAGCTAAACAGAGATATCTCAGTCATTCTTCTAAAAGCGCTAAACAAGAAGCAGATGCAGCTTGCAGATCCCTTTGCAGGGACAGGTGTAAGAAGCATTCGCTTTCTTAAGGAGCTCAAAAGCATAAGAAGAGTATACTTGAATGACACTTCAAAGGATGCAGTCAAGCTCATAAAAAAGAATCTAAAGCTGAACAAGGTTAAAGCAGAGATACACAATGAGGATGCAAACATCTTTCTCCTAAACAGCAAAGGATTTGATTATATTGACATTGATCCATTTGGCTTTCCAGGGCGTTTTCTTTTTGCAGCTGCTGAAAGAATATCCAGAAATGGCGTTTTAGCAGTCACTGCAACAGATACATCCGCTTTATCAGGTACAATGCCTGCTGCATGCAAGAGAAAGTACTGGGCAAAGCCCATGAAAAATGAGCTAATGCATGAGGTTGGATTAAGAATCTTGATCAGAAAAGTGCAATTGGTTGCAGCTCAGTCAGAAAAAGCTTTGATACCAATCTTCTCATATTCAAAGGATCACTATATGAGGGTCTTTTTCTTTTGCGAAAAAGGAAGAAAAAAAGCAGACAAGCTAATCAATCAACAGGGAGTTCTTGTTTACAATAAGGACTACGCAGGCCCGATGTGGCTTGGTCCATTGTGGGACAAAAAACTTGTAAGTAAAATGGCAAAGCAGAAGATGGATGATGAAACAATGAAATTCATCAATGTAATAAAAAAAGAATCAGCAATAAGCACTGTTGGATTCTTTGACATACATAAAATCTGCAAGAAAAACAAGCTCAACATTCCAAAGAGAGACATTTTAATCAAGAAAATAAAAAAAGCAGGCTTTAAAGTATCAGAAACGCATTTCAGCCTTACAGGTCTGAGAAGCAACATCACAATGGAGAAACTAGTGAGAATCCTAAAATGAATATTAAAATACTCAACACAAAAGAAGTCAAGGAAATCCGAAAGATGATCAAGGATCAGTGGGATGCTGAGTTCAAGGAGGATTATGTTTTCCTGCAAAGCACAAATGACCACATCTTCATAATAAGCAGGGATGTATCACAAATTGACTTTGAAAAAATAAGAATGAACTCAATGGGGCTTTACATTGCAGAGCTGAAGAATGATGAGCTCAGATTAAACATAGAAGGCTCTCAGCTAATCGGTCCGTTAGCAAAGAAGAATGTTGTCGAGGTTTCTGATGAAGAAGCAAAGCTTTGGCTTGCAGGAAAAGACCTGTCAACAAAGCTATCTGAAGCAGCATTTGTCATACTCAAGAATAAAAACGTCTTCATCGGCTGCGGCAGAGTCAAAGAAAACAAGATTCTGAATTTTATATCAAAAGCAAGAAGAGTAAACTCGCTTTAGTTTCTATTTTTTTTCCAAATTTGCAATACCTCTCTTGTAAATTGCTTCGAACGCAGGCATCATGTATTCATCAACAAAGGTAGGGGCAAGTCTCTTTGCAAGCTCCCAGTGCCAATATGTGAAGTTATTAATCATTTCCTTTTCTTTTTTTGCTCGGTATGAAGGATGGTTAATTTCCGATTCTCCTTCTATTTTTGTGTAATCATCCTCGGTGTAAATCTGATAACTGACAAAATTCTTTACAATCTGCCCTGTTGCAGGGTCTACACTTGGAACTGGGATGAACAGTTCACCAAATCTGGTTTTTGAATCCTTGTACTCAATAGTGAAATCATTTCTGTCGATAAAACCTTTGTATTCCGGATATTTGCGTAACTCACCAATTATTTTTTTTACGTCTTTCTCTGTGTATCCTTTTAAGGTTAGTTTTGCATCAGTTAGATCCTGTCCTGGATTTGCTATGAATCCTTCGATAATATCTATTGTTTTCAACCATCTATTGATACCTGTTTCGCTATCTTCAGGTTCTCTTGATAGAACTGCAAGATAATCTTCTATAGATTCTCTTTCTTCACCGTCTGACCTTACATCCGTAAGATATTCAACGAGCTTGAACAAATAACCAATGCCTGATTTTGTTCTGCAGTGAACCTTTGTTGTGTCATTAACATGATTTCCACTAGGTGTGACAACCTCCAGGGTATGGACAGTAGTTAACAGCTTAGAGATTTCAACACGATCCTTTATTTTGCTTCTTGGAGCATACACATCTCTTAATTGCGCATCATTTTCAAGTATTTCGTCTAAGAGAAAAATATCTTTTCTACCTTCGCAAAGTTCATGGTATCCATATACTCCCATGTCAAAGGGTCCTTCTTTTACAAAGCCTGCATTACGAAGTTTGTGGGCGTTTGGAATGCCTACCTTTCCTTCTGTTGCAAGGCGGTACGATATCTTATTCTTCTTTTCTTTTTCTATTACTTCAGGCATTACTGAAGGCACCACAACACTCAAAGTGGCCTTAAACAGAAGGTCTTCAAGAGCAGGTCTTTGGTCATTCCATGTTTCAAGACCGCTAAGTGCGCTCATGTCTTCTTCATTAATGCATCTGTCGAGCTCACTTACAACTGTTTCATAATTAGCATTCAGTCCTTTTCTTTCTATTGTGGTCTTAACAAGCGCCCTTAGAAAACCAAGTTGTGAAGGAAGCATGACTCCTGTGGAAGGAGTATCATTTAGTATGGTGCTCTTAATATCCTTTTTATGATATTTTCCTAGAGAAGCAAATAGGTCAAGTTCTTCATCAAGCCCATCAGGAAGAATATTTTCCTTTTTCTTCTTTGCCATTGCTGTTGTTCCTCACATCATTACTCATGTGTTGATAACTGTGCGTTAAGCACATCATCCTTAACATGCGAACTTGTTAAGTTAACAATCTCTGTCACCGTCTCTTTTGCAATCTTATTTTTTACTGGTTCTGGGTCTATGCCGAACTTACTTGAATAATAATCAATTTTTTCATCAAAGAACTGCTCTGCTCCGTAGAAATTTGTATCGTCACGTACAACAAGGCCTATTCTTCCTCTGACTAGTTGGTCAACAACCTGCCCTTTCAGCGCTGTGTACACTATTTCAAATCCTTGGTTTTTGCCAATAAGTCCAGGCATTTCAATAAAGCTCTCTGCTCTGTCCAGGAATACATCTATCTTGCCAAGTCTCTTTTCCATTAACTTACGCTGGTTTGTCTGTGTTGTTGTTCTTAGGTTATCTATGATATTAAGGCCTTCTACAACAATGCCTACATCATATAAGTCATCGCCTTTGTTGAATCTCTGGTATGCATCTTTGAACAGGTCTGCAATATGATACTCATTCCCTTCTAGCTTCATTTCATCAAATATTGAAACATCTTCATCTTTCTTTATCTTGGCGTTAATCTTTCGGATATCTGTGTGTTCTATGATGCCCTTTACACCTTCAATCTCCTTTTTGAATCTCTCTTTAACTTCTTCGTCTGTTTCAGCCTCTATCTCTTCCATCGCCTTGCGAAGAATGTCCTTTGAATATCTTGTTGCTTCAACACTCTTTGTTTTGCTTTCAATAGAATCAATTATTGTTGAATAGAAATTTGAAACCATCTCAACATTATATGCAATCTCACTGCCGAACTGTTTTATTTCATCTAAGCGGTTATGTGCTTGTTCAAGGGTTTTGCAGGTGTCATTAACAATATCATGGAAAAGTGAAGTAGTAGTGTAATAGGTTCCGAACCTGAAAGGAAGGTTAAGCTTACGAGCGCTCTCATCAAGAAGATTTGCTCTTTCTGAGGTTTCAAACCAATGGGTTTCTTCTGAGACATCACAGTACCTTCGTTTTCCTTCTGAGAATGGGTGTATGTAGAGATATGCGTGATACATTCCCTGTCCAAGGCGCCCCTCAACCCAGGGCTTGCCTAGTTGCTCTCCATTTTGTAGCTGTAGTCTCTCATCTGACATAAGCCCTCTAGGAAATCCTAGTTCAAGTATTTCTTCTAGCTTTGATTTATTCATTCTCCCCTCTATAAAATCATTATCCCTTTATAAATCTTTCCCTTTTTTTACTATTCATTAGTGGTGATATCAACATGCACCACTTTGCCTGCTTTCAGGTGCTCTACCAATGCCCTGTCAAGGTCAACAGCAGCCTTATTTGCGCGTATAGCAAATGTTCTTTCAGAATTATAGTCGCTCTTTCTAATCACCAGTTCGTGATTGTCACTGAAATCAGTATTAACCCAGGCATCTATCTCTTCTACTAGGGATTCTGTTCTGATATATATTTTTATCTTTCCTTTGAGACTTTTCAGCTCATCAAGCGAGAAATCAGCATCCACACCTATTATACAATCCCCATTTTTTGTGACGTGTTTGTCTTTTGTGAATTCAAATGTATTTTTGTGGGTGGCTTTTTTGTTGTCTTGGCCACGTGCACTGAATTTAATCATTTGATTATGTCTTCAATTGGTGCTTTTTTTTTCTTTGCAGCCTTTTCTGCTTCTTTTGTCAGGTCAACACCAAGGGTTTGAAGCTCCTTTACGTGAAGTTGCATAAGCTGCTCAACTATTGTTAGTATCTTTGTAAGCTCCTGTCTTTCTTTTGCTAGTGTTGACAGTGCTCCTTTATGAAATCCAATTTGTTCATCCTTGTTTTCCTTAGCCATTTAATACCACCTTTAATTTAGAGAAAGCTAAAACCTTATTTAAATTTATTGAAAATTGCGCAGGGTCAATTTTCATCTGCTCATTAAGTTAAATAGAGGACCATCACATTTTGTTAGATCCTTCATAGCAGCCTCAAGATCATCAGAATGATCATACCTGCAAGTCATCTCTGGACCAACTAGTTCAGGCATTGGATTGGATTCAAACCTCGAAATAACCTCGCAAAGCCCATTATTCTCCCCTTTTATCTCGTAATAATAAACCACTCCGGTAGTTACTTCTGTTGTGATGCTTGCTTTTTTGCATTTTGCAAACTTTTCTTCAAAGCAGCTCATGTCATTACATGCAATGTCTGAACTTGAAAGAAGAAGAAAAGCACCTGTTGCAACCACAACAACAAAGACAACCCATAGCATGACAATTGTCATGAATGTTTTCGGCTCTTTTTCAAGTGGCTCCTCTCCTGTGTTAACATAGTGTATTGCTGCTTTCACGTCTTCAAATTTATGTCCCTGCTGTACAAGGTACTTCAGTAATCTTTGAGAAGAATATCCCTCGTCAAACTTCTTCATAATCCATGCAACAAGCTGATGATTCAGTTCTTTTTTTCTCATTAATCCTTTCTGAGAAAGCTTGGTTTATAAATCTTTATAAATTGCAGACACTTTCACATTAATAGTATGTTCTACAGCATAGTAAAAAATGGAAAACTGATTGAAGAGAGAGAATGGAAAAAGTTAGTCAATAGTCTAAAATCAAAAACAACTTTAGAAAAGAAACAGGCAAAATCACTCTTAAAAAAAGATCTCGAAGAAGCAGTGCAAGCAAGAGCAAAAGACAACTTTGGAATTCTTTTATCAGGCGGTATAGACAGTTCTCTCTTAGCATTAATAGCAAAGAAACCAAACCATGACTTCACCTGCTACTCAGTCGGCCTGAAAAACTCAGAGGACCTTGAATGGGCGCAAAAAGCCTCTTTATTGATGCATCTCAAATTGAAAACAAGAATATTATCCTTAGATGAAGCAGAGACAATAATAAAGAAAGTAACAAAGATACTCAAAGAACCAAGCGTAGTCAAGGTTGGCGTTGCTTCTGTTGTCTATGCTGCAGCAGAGATAGCAAAAAAAGACAAAATCAAGACCTTATTTTCTGGACTTGGCTCAGAAGAGCTCTTTGCAGGCTATCAAAGGCACAAACTTGCAAAGGATGTTAACAAGGAGTGCTGGTCAGGATTGAGAGGTATGTGGTCCAGAGATCTTGAGAGAGACTTTATAATAGCAAAAAAAGCCAAAATAAAGCTGGCAACACCATTTCTGGACAAAAATGTGATAAAAACCTCGATGTCAATACCTTCAAAATACAAGCTGACCAAAGAAACAGACAAGGCAATCATTCGTGAAGTAGCTTTAGACCTTGGATTGCCAAGAGAGATTGCCTACAGAAAAAAGAGAGCTGCACAGTATGGCAGCAGTTTTGACAAGGCAATCAAAAAGCTGTCAAAAAAGCATGGATTCAAAACAAAAAAGGAATATCTGGCTAGTCTTCTTTAGTGTACTTAGAAGTGGTGGTGAATTTAACTTATTTTAAAGTGATAAAAAAAACAAAATTTATATATGAGTTAACTCAAAGAAATTGTATCGAAACCACAAAGAGGGGCATAATGAGATTTTTTTCAATAGTACTTACATTAATTCTATTAGCTAGCTTTGTCTGTGCACAGGAAGCTGTCCCTACGCTTTACGAGGAAGGCAACCTTGACACAGAGTGCAAGAAGCAGTATGAATGCCAGCAATCAGGGGATGACTATTGGTATGACTGCTTTGAAGATAATGGTGAATGCAGATGTCTTCTTGGTGAATTCTCAAAATGCGATTTTGAGAACAGCTCAATAAACCTTGACGAATGGTGCGCATACAAGTTCGAGTGCACGCCTAGAGGAGATGATTTTTACAAGGAGTGTTTCTATGACACAGAGATGGAAGGCGAGCATGAAGATAAATGCCGCTGTTATGTCGGAAATTTTGAGGACTGCAGGCTTGATCTAAGCTCTGTAATTATCGAGGAAGAGCCTGAAAAGGAAGAATCAAAGGAAATAATAGAACCTGAACCAGAAGAAGAGGAAGAATCTGAACCAGGAATCTTTGGATCCGCAATAAACCGCCTGAAAAACTTCTGGCAGTGGCTTCTCGGATACCCTGAATTTTTTAAAACAGGAAGCTGGGTGCTTGCTGTTATAATCATAATCATTATTGCGTTGCTATACTACTTTTACAGGGACAGCCCTTCAAATAATGTAAGAAGAGCAAGACGATATCACAGGCTGGCTGAAAAAGCGCACAGCAGTGGAAAAGAAGAGAAGTCAAAGCGATACTACGCAATGGCTGAAGATTTCAGGACGAGGACAAAATAAAATGGAATGGTTTGAAAAGCTTGACTACTACGAAAATCCGCTTACACCGGATGCAGTTGAAGAACCGTTTGCTATTGAAAAACTAGTTGATGACCTGCACTACAGAGTCGAGTCAGGCAGCATGGTTTTCATAGAGGGACCTGATGGTGTTGGCAAATCATCCCTGCTTATGAGCATTGTAAAGAAGTTCAGCGGCAAAAAAAGAGTTATTTTCCTAGATTGCACAAAACTAAAGAAAAATGTTGATATTGAAAGAGTGATGCATGAAAGATACGGTTTTTTCGGCAGGCTTTTCAACCTTACACCACAGAACATGATCCTGCTTTTAGATGACATATCAGTTTTTTCAAAGAAGAATTTTGAGAGAGTTAAATACTTTTTTGACAACAACTACATCAGATCTGTTGTTTTCAGTGGAAAGAGCTATGCATCTGCAGGAATGCCAAAAGACATACAGGATCGCATTGGGAACAGGATATTCAGGATGAATCCTCTGTCAGAAGAAGATTCTGTAAGGCTTTTCAGAGAGCGCGCAGGAAATATAGAGTTCATTACAGACGAAATAATCAAAAAGATTTATAAACTGTCAGGAAAGAGCACAAAACGATTCCTAGAAAACTGCAATAAAGCGTGCAGTTACGCTGTTAATCACAACATTGACTTGATGTCTGACAGTGATTTAAAGAAGGCACTCGGTGGTAAACGTGGATAGACTTTGGTATAAACAACTTGGATTTTATAGTAACCCATTTAGCATTAAACCTGCTGCTTTTCACAATGAAGTGATTGGTTATAATCTTGAATTGGTATTTGATAAGCTTGAAGAGGGAACAATACAATTCATTAAGGGTCCTTTGGGTACAGGCAAGACAACAATTCTTAAGCATATTCTTAACCGCTTTGGCGGGAAAAAGAAGGTAATGTACTACTGCTATGGTCCATATGAGAAAATAAACACAAAAAACCTTCTCAATGGTCGCTATGGTATATGGGGTAAGATGCTTGACATGATGCCTCGCGACATGATTCTTCTTGTTGATGAATCAGATAACATGAAGAAAAAGGATGCAGAGGACATTTTACGTTACTTCAGAGAGGGCTATCTAAAATCTGTCGTGTTCTTTGGTTTTGATTTCAAAAAAAGCGGTTTCCCAAAAGAAATGGATAAGTTCATTAAGAAAAATACAGTCTCATTGAAAATACTTAATGGATCTGACGCTGTTGAGCTAATAAGAAAACGAATAGGCAGCATAGGGATGCTTCCAGACAATATCATAAAGCAGCTCTACGCACTTTCAGACAACAACATGAGACTGCTTCTTGAGAACTGCGAGGATCTCTGCAGGGCTGCTGTGCTTAATGGTGATGATAAAGTAACTGAGAAGCAGCTGAAGGAGCTGATGCCTCAAAAAAAGAAAAAGACACCAAAGCCAAAAAAGGTTAAGAAAGAAAAAAAGCCGAAAAAGCAGGAACCTAAGATTACGATCAAGGAAGTAAATTACAACAGCGACATTAATCTAAGCAACATCAGAACTTACGAAGAAGAGATGGCCACAGCAAGGCCAGAAATCGAGAGGGAGGAATGATTGAAATAGATCTAGCTGCGGGACTAATTCGTGAAGATGCTTTTCCTTTTAGAAACGGTCAGGGAAAAGAGAATTCAAGTTTGATTCGTTTAGCTAATATACTAACATATAACGACTTAATAGAAAGTGGCAAGATAGGTGATTTTAATTATGATAACAAGGGCATCAACATTTCACTGGATAATTTTGGTAAAAACACAAACACGGTTGGCGACAGGAATTACTTCTGTAAACAACCCGTACTGAGGGTATTCCCTACTGACGGAGGAATAGAATTTGTTGAAGGTGTCAGTGTACAAGATCCGGAACATCCCAGATATAAGTGTGTCTTACATGTTCCTGAAGCTAATGTCACTTTAAAGTATTCTTCTAGGATAGATGAAGAGAAAATCCTCAAAGCACTGAAGGGCGAGATTTCTCAATAATAGCCAAAGTTTTTTATACCCCCCTATCTGTCTATTCATAAAAAGAGGTGTTTGGGATAGATAATACTGGTGTAAAGAGCTATATAAGAGAACAGCTGTTAAAAGGGCATGCTGTTGAAGATGTAAAGCATGCTTTACATAAAGCAGGCTATGAACCTAAGTATGTCCATGCTGCAGTGTCTTCAGTTAAGAGCAGCGGTATAAAGAGAGCAGCGAGAAGCCCTTTTTCTGGTTTAGAGATTAATTGGAGAGCCATGAGTTTAGTACTTCTTGCAATAGTTGTTATTGCATTGATTGCTTTTGCAGCAATAAGCTACGCAAAAGCACCAAAGACAGAAAAAATTGAAGTAACTCCTGAACCGCAACCAGAACCGATTCCAGAACCTGTTGTCAAAGAAACAACAGACATTTGCGAGCAAAACCCTACTTTCAAGAAATTCTGCTACTTTAAAAGAGCATTAGAGGAAAGAGACAGCAGCTATTGTACTAATATTGTTGAATCAACTGAATGCATAAAAAATGTTGCTGCTATTCTCAGGGATGACTTGCAGTGTGCAGGCAATCAGGAATGCATAACACATGTTTCTGAATGCAATAAAGATGCAACCAGCAATGAATACTGCAGAATAAAAGAGAGCTTCTTATGCAACAGCCTCGGTGAACTCACTGCAGAATGCGTTGCTCACCAAGGACTTGCTACTTAAAAACCAGCAAGGAGTATTATTTTTAAGAATTCTACTTCAGATTAATCTGAACAATATCTTTATCTTTCAATTCATGGTCTAATCTAAAGACCTGGCCAGGAAACTTTGCTGATTTGCCCCAGACCTTTGCAAACCTGAATTTAGATATGAACTCTCTGTGCAGCTTTTCGCAGACATCCTTCACAGTGCATCCTTTTCTCATGATCAATGGTTCTTCAAGGTCTGCTTTTTTGCCAACCTCTTTCAGATATATCCTTACAAACTGCAGCTTGTTGAAGATTTCATCCCTTAAACAATCGAGATTGATGTTTTTCTCGCCAGAAATAGGCATTCCTCCTCTTACAGTGTAGAGCGCTTCATCAAGCTCTTCTTTGGTAACAAGATCCATCTTGTTCAGCAAGGTTATTGCTGGAATGTATTCCTTGTTCTTTTCAATGACATCAATCAATTGGTCAACAGAGATATCATCTCTGATCAATACATGAGCATTATTCTGTTTGAATTCTTTCATAACACCTGTTATTGTCTCATTGTTCAGCTTTGTCAGCTTCACAGTTGTTCCTATCTGCACTCCGCCTCTAACAGTAGGCTTTATCTTGACAATAGGCTTTTCCTGATTCATCCTTATGTTGCTGTCATAGAGTTCTTTCTCAAGCACTTTCAGCTGCTTTAGATCAAATACATCTACAATCATCAGTATCAAATCTGCGTTCCTTACAACAGCCAACACTTCTTTTCCTCTTCCTGTTCCTGCTGCTGCTCCGCTCACAATTCCAGGAACATCAAGTATCTGTATTTTTGCTGATTTATACTTTAGTAGTCCAGGAATACAAGTCAATGTTGTAAATGCGTATTTTGCTACTTTTGAATCTGCATTTGTAAGAGCATTAAGAAGTGTTGATTTTCCTACAGAAGGGAATCCAATGAGAACTACTGTTGCATCTCCTGTCTTTCTTACAGTATATCCGCTGGTTTTTCCTTTCCCGCGGGCTCTGCTAACTTCCTTTTGCCTGAGATTAGCTATCTTTGCCTTTGTCAGCCCTATGTGATGCTGTGTCCTCTTATTATAGGGCGTTTTCTTCAGCTCATCTTCAAGCTCCTTGATCTTTGCCTTATTATCAACCATATTACCTAAGAAGTCGCATTATCTCTTATATAGTTTTCTCTTAACCTAAACCATCAAGTCCTTCATGAGGTGCATATTCATCTATGTATTCTGATATTCCTTTAACCTCTGCAGGATTATGCCAGTCTGCTTCTTCAGCTCTTTTTTGCAATTCAACTAAGAACTCTTTGTCTTTAGATGTAAGCTCATACCCTTCCTGATGAGAATATTGTTTTGGAAAAGGATCTCCTAGCATTCTTTTGCAGTTAAACATAAATATGCGCTTTACTACATCCAGGTCAATTCTATAAGTGGAATCTTCTCCAGTAGGCGTGTCCAATGAATGATTGCGAAATTTTATTGTATCATGAAATACTTTTGCAACAGCCACATTACCTCTTAGATAATGTCTTACAGCTCCTAGCATAACATCGTCGATTGTCATTTACATCTCCTGTAATTGTCGTTGATATTCTCCCTTTAACTCAACATCAAGTTTAGAAAAAACATGATTTATGATTCGAGGTAATTGTCCAGGTCCCATTGATTCATCAAATCCGGATTCTGAAGCTATTGTCTCAAGTCTTGTCCTGTAATCAAGCAGGAATGTTCCATAATCTCCAAAAGGAAGTTCTCCATCCAATACAAGATAAGGATCTGGAAACTTATCTCCATCTATAGCAACAATCTTAAGCACTTTATGAATCTCTGAGGTGGATACTTCAGATAGCTTGTCTGGCTCGCCTTTTATGCGTTGGATTAATGTTGCTTTTCCGCTTAAGAATGGTTTTGGTACACCATCAAGAATACCGAAAGTAATGCCGAAAACTAGATTTTCAACTTTTCCAGTGTATTTCACCTTCTTATTTCCGAATGGATCTTCTGTTCGATTTAGATAAAAAGTTCCTTCTATTTCCCTTACAGTGCCTGCTTCCATAATGACTAGGAACATTTTTCCCTTTATAAATCTTTCCTCGATAACCACTCGAGAGGGGTTACATAGAAACTTGCTTTAGTGCCCTGTTTCTTCCTATAAATCGCCTCAAAATGCGAAGCTTTATAAACAGTTCCTCATCTCTAGCGTATTAGAATATAAAAGGGGCTTCGAAAGAAGTGTTCTTTTATGATAATTTGGAGGAGAAAACAATGGGAGAATTTGGCGGTGGCGGAAGAGATTTCGGTCCACGTGAAATGCATAAAGCAACTTGCGCTGAATGCGGCCAGGAATGTGAAGTTCCTTTTAAGCCGAGCGGCGACAGGCCTGTTTACTGCAAAGATTGTTACAAGAAGAAGAAGGGTTTTTAGTTCTTCGGATGCAATAACTGCATTTAATTTTTTATTTTCTTTTTTTTTTATGATATAACTATATTCTCAGAGAAAACATTAAACCTCTGTTATTACCTCTAAAAAAGCTAATCTTTATAAACAGTTAACTACTTCTAGAGTATTAGAATATAAAAGGGCCTTCGAAAGAAGTGTTCTTTTATAATACACAGAAATTGCGTACTAACGTAATTTCTTGTTCCAAAAATCCATCTATCAAGAGGGATTTTTGTTAATTTGGAGGAGAAAACAATGGGAGAATTTGGCGGTGGCGGAAGAAATTTCGGTCCACGTGAAATGCATAAAGCAACTTGCGCTGAATGTGGCCAGGAATGTGAAGTTCCTTTTAAGCCATCTGGTGACAAGCCTGTTTACTGCAAGGAATGTTATAAAAAGAAGAAGGGTTTTTAGTTCTTCGGATGCAATAACTGCATTTAATTTTTTATTTTCTTTTTTTTCTATAAATTAACCTTTAGATACCATTACAATATACAAACCTATCTCTCCAGTTAGTATAATAATGAAGGATATTATGTAGTATATTGTGAATATTCTGCTTGTTTTAAGAATTTGATAGACTATTGCTGCCAGTATCACAAATGGAAGCAATTGGAAGAGTACGAGGTCTAAAAAGGTCCATACATTTGAACCCATAGCCAGGTTAATCCAAATAACAAAGCTCTTGACAAACATAAGAACTCCCCAAGGCACTATAACGCCTGTTAATCCCTCGCGATTTTTCTGTTTGTCATCCTCTTTCTTCATATTATCACTTCAATTTTAAGAATATTTAAACCTTTCTAACAAAAAAAGCATTAATCTTCTAAAACTCATACTCAAATTCTGTCCATTTCTCCCTTAAGAAGTCAACCATTGGTCTTTTTTCTGGGTCAGCTACTGTTAGAATATCAATCCCTATCTGTCCGTAATTATCCTGCGGTGTCCCAACATAGAAATCAACATTGCATTTATTTATCTCTTTCAGATCAAAATCAAGAAAATTCCATGAACCTATAACCCCTTTTAAGGATTCCAGTGTGCATCCTGCAAACGGGTCTCTGTATTTCCTTTGTTCATCAGTTAGTCCTGTATACGTCGTAAAGAATTCTTCTAAACACGCTTTGGTTTTCTCAAGAAACTGTTCTTCTGTTTCCTCGTCTTCATAAGGAACAGGAACATAAAACCTGGACCACATATCAAGATCTTGTATTCTCATTTTCAGAAAGGGTATCTGAGTTTCTTTTAAAAAGTTTATTCTAACAAACAACAACGCCTTCAACGTCATAGGTATACCATTCTCTGAAGGTGTGGACGAAGACATTGATCAATTCTTCAGAAACAGGTCCTTTCAGCTCTTGAATGGTTCTTCTTACAAGATCAACAAATTCCGGTCTGTTCACAAATTCAAAATTAATAGTAGGATGCATTTCCACAAGGCCTCGTGTCTCTAATTCGCGGACCTCGGCTTCAATAGCGTTGAAAACAGCTATGATCCATTGTTCAGTAATCTTTTTGTCGTTTTCATCAGGAGCAATCTGATGGTCGCGCTGCACTATTCTTCCATTCATGCTTTGGAAAGCTGTTGGAAGGTCCTTCTTCATTTTCTTTAGAAGTCTTTTTTCTTTTGCATCCATGCTGTGGATTATGTGTTCTCCCTTAACAAGTGCAGGGAACATGTCCTGGAATGTTTCAAGCCCTCCTATCTGGGCCAGCACCTTTCTTTCAATAGCATATTCAGCTGAAAACTGGTCTACCAGTTTTATGTACGTTCTTATGCCTTTTGCATCTGATATTTTGTCCAGCAATTTTGCTTCTGTTTTAAGAGATGAATAAAGATTGAGTAAAAGCCCATAAAGATATTCATGCCGCGTATCATACTGTGCTAGGCATGCTTCTAATCGCTCTATTCTTTTTACCTTATCAGACTTCTCAATTGATTCAAGATTTGGAAGAATATCCTTTTCCTCTTTTTTTGCTAGGCGTATATCAATCAGGTCTATGTACAATAGTCGCTTGAGCTTTTTCAGGGTAGCTGTTGCATGGCCAAACGCATCTGGCAGCACTTTTATCAGCTCTTCTTTTTCAATAACTGTTTTTAGGTAGCCTTCCCAGCATTTAAGAATAATCAATTCATCTTGTTCTGCCTTCTTTGCTTTGGTTTCTGTTGAGCTAAATAGGCTGTTCAGTACCATAAATCTGATTATAGAAGGTTTTATTTAATAAATTTTTCATTCAGACCGCATCAATGTCTTTCATGCAGTTACTTATCAGGTCCTGGCAGCTTGTTAACCTATCCCTAAGTCTGCTGTCTGGGGTGGCTTTTCTTATCTGGCCAATCCTGTCCAGCATCTGCCTGAAGAACCGGATTAGGTCCCCTTCAAGAAGATTTGTGTTTTCCAGCAGGTCAAATATTGATTTTCCATCGTAGCATGGATATATCAGTGCAGTGAGATTGTCCATCTGGTGGAATCTCTTGTCTCTGTAGAGGTTTCTGTCTTTCTTTATCCTGCCTTTGAGCTGCCCAGTGATCTTTCTAGGGTATGTTTTGTAGAACTCTGTCCTTTCCCTTGGCTCGTAGCAGAGGCATGCAATTATCATGAGCATCTGGTACTCATCAAGCCTTGTGTAGAAGTCTGTTGCAAAGATTTCTCCTGTCAGTATCTCATCAGAATATATTCTGGATGAAAACTCGCCTTTGTCAGTGAGCTTGTCATTTTCTACATATTTCATCTTTTCAAGTCTGTGCTTTATCCTGTCAAAGGTATTGAATATGCCCAGCTTTTTCTGCTTGTCAAAAGCCTTTCCGTATTTCTGGTATGTGAAGAAGCTCTTGCACAGTATGCTGTCAATCTCCTCTTTTTTGTGTTGTTTAATCAAGTTTAGTACAGTGTTTACAGAAAGCCTGAACTGGGATTTGATTGGTTCTGTGTCTGCTGTTGTCATCTTTTTCAGCATAGCATAGTCAAAATCTCTCCGGTTTACCATTGCATAAGCAAATCCTTCTTTGTCAATACCTCTTCTTCCTGCTCTTCCTGCAATCTGGAAGTACTCTTTTGAGTTTAGGAATCTGAAATTTACTCCATCATACTTTCTCAGTGAGTAAAAGCAGACTGTTTTTGCAGGCATGTTTATTCCTACTGCAAAGGTCTCTGTTGTGTACAGTACTTGTATCAGTCCTTTTGAAAAGAGCTCTTCAACAATCTCTTTAATGATTGGTATCAGCCCTGCGTGGTGGAATCCTATTCCATAGGGCAAGGTTTGCCTCAATAGCTTTGTTGACTTTAAGCTGCGTATCTCAGGAGCAGCATCTGATAGTTTTTTTCTTATATAAGAGGTTATTTCAACATTATGCTTGAACATGTTTGTTTTAGAAAGCTCTAAAGCATTATCCTGGCATCTCTGCCTTGAGAATGTGAAAAAGAAGCAAGGCAGCTTGTTTTTTATTTCCTTTATCAGCTCTACATGCGATGGCGGCTTTATTTTTGGCCTTCTTTGCTTTCCTCTTCTGGCATATCTGTATTCAGGCACATCTGCTATGTCATTCATCTCTCTTAGTGTTGTTATGCCTAGTTCAGAATCAAAAAACGCTCTGTGCAGCGGAACATTTCTTACATCATGCTTAATTACATCAACCTTGTGCTTTTTTATTGAGCTTATCCATTCTGCAAACTCATTTGCATTGGGTATTGTTGCTGATAAGCAGAGAAACCTCACATGCGGCTTTGAGAATATGATTGATTCTTCCCATACATAGCCCCTTTCAATGTCATTTATGAAATGGATCTCATCAAAGATGACATACGAGACAGATTCAGCAATAGGGTCGTTAACTAGAGCCATGTTCCTGTATATCTCTGTTGTCATGATTAGAATAGGTGCTCCTGGATTCTTCACAATATCTCCTGTTAATAAACCAACATTCTTTTCTCCGTAATCTTCGGAGAATTCCTTGTATTTTTGGTTGGATAAGGCTTTGATTGGCGCAGTGTATATTACTCTTATCCCTTTCTGGATATCCTGGTTTATTATGTAGTCAGCTATCAGCGTCTTCCCTGAGCCTGTAGGTGCAGAAACAACAACAGAATGGTTCTTTTGTATTGCTGTTATTGAATCTTCCTGGAACTTGTCCAGTGTAAAGTTCTTGTACTCCATAAGAATAAACTAGAATTCTGTTCTTTAATAAGTTTGCTCATTCTTTTGGATTGATAAATTCTTTTAGTAGAATGAACAGGATTGCTACCACTGAAAAGCACAATGAAATTGTTACAGGTATCTCAAAGTAACGAAGCTTCCCTCCGCGAAAAATGAAGGATATGACTATGCAAAAAACAAGTATTCCCACAAAGATAAGCAGCCATTTTAAATCTTTCATGAGCTATTATTAGCAGAACAGGTATTTAAACCTTTTCAGAACTCTTTTCCAAAAACTTTATTAAAGATCATTCTTATACTGGTGCTGAGGTGATGATATCATGAAAAAAATAATTGCATTTTTATCAATTTTACTTCTTGTTTTTACCTGGGGCTGCACTAACGAGCAGCCAATCGGTGGAGACACAGATGAGCAGGGCTGTCTGGTTGCAGCAGGATATTCTTATGATGAAGATATTAAAGCGTGCACCAGGAATTGGGAGTTAGATGAAAACCAGGCAAAAGCTGCTAAGATTGCTGTTGAGTATCTGGAGCCTATGAAAGGCGCAACAATAAATAGTGTTGTTTCTGCAAGATGTCCTGGATGTTTCCTTGTAAAAGTAAAACTAGGTCTTAATGCTGGAGATAAAGAAGTTCAGGTAACTATCGTTGACTGGCAGGTATTAGAATCTGTAGACTGTAAGAATGGTGAGTGTGCTGAAGCGGATATTCCTGTAACAGAACCTGATGTTCCTGCAACATGCACAATGGACTGTAATAAGGTATGTGATCTTGAACTTGAGTGCTGCTATGAGGGATGCGTTTCAAGTGTTTGTAGTGAAGGAGGCAAGGATGTTGCTTACTATGAAGAACAAGGACTCCTTCAAGCGACTCAGGATATGATTGGCTGGTCTGCCTGCACTGAACCACTGCCTTAGACATGGTGAAGAAAGTTTTTTATAGTATCTTGCCAAAGGAGGTTGTATGAAAAAAATAACTCTTTTAATATTTGTAGTTTCAATATTAATGATTTCTGGGTGCGGAAAAGATGAACTTTGTAAGCAGAAGGTAACTGGAGAAGGCGCCTGTGAGGCATTAGGCATTGGCTATGAGTATGATTCTTCATTGGATAAATGTGTTGAACAAACAGCTGGCGGATGCACTTTTGAAATCCCTTTTACTTCTTTAGCAGAATGTCAAAGAACCTGTGAAGGAAAAGAAGTCTTTTGCGGTAGACCCACAGCTGGTCCGGGTTATGATGTCTCTAATTGTGATACTTCCTGCAGTGCAGATGCGGATTGCAAGTTCGGCTGTGGATGCGGTCCAATAAATAAGGACGAATCTTGCAAAGTGGGTGATTTAGAAAGGATTGCCTGTGAACAAACCAATGTAAAATGCAAGGATAATAAGTGTGTTGAGGATAATTATATTGTAGCATGCACAAAGGACTGCAGACAGATATGTGATGTTAAGCTTGAGTGCTGCTTTGATCAATGCGTTCCAGGCAGTTGCGAGGAAGGAGGCAAGGATGTTGCTTACTACGAAGAACAAGGATTCCTCATGGAGAATAATGCAATATCTGACTGGCCTGCATGCATTGAAATGTTACAGTAGCACCTAAATTACCTATTTTTTTCAAGATCTTTCTTGAATTGCCAAATTACGAATTTGGCCATACTTTTTTTTAAGAAATTAATTTTTGTGTTGTAATAAAAGTTATTTTTATCTTTGTAATACTGATAATCTGCTTTAAACGTGTCTTTATTCTCTTTCGACACATATTTGAACATGTTAAACATTATCACCTGCATCATTGTTGGTTTGTTCCTTTTTCCTTTTTTTATTCCAGAACTGAATTTTTCGAATGCTTCATTGATCTTTTCCTGATTGTATCTCTTTTCCCTTTCTGATTTTGTTGAAATTTGCAGTTCAAGGGAAGAAACAACATTAAAACCAAATGAGGTGAATATTCCATCCAAATATTTAGTCACTTCTTTTGCTCCAAATCCGCCGCATATTCCCATTACCATTGCAAATTTATCAAAGAAAACCGGCCTATGCCCGAAATAGCCTATTCTATCGATGAAGTTCTTCATCAGTGAACTGATATGGTTAACATATGTCGGAGATGCGAGTATTACTCCATCAGCAGATAGCATCTCTTTGATGATCATGTCTCTATCGTCCTTTAATGGGCAGTTCTCTTCACCATTCAGTACGCAGGTATAACAGCCCTTGCATTGCTTCAAATTCAGTTCATTAAGCATCAATATCTTGAAGTCAATAGAAGGATTCTTTTCTTTTATTGTCTTAAGTACAGAATAAGTGTTACCTTTATGCGGACTGCCGCAGATTGCGAGTATTTTCATTTTTTTGGTTTCACAGGCAGTAGACCCAGTAAAAACAACAAAGCCAGGAAGTGCAGGTAATGCAACTTAGGTTCTACAAACCCTAAAAATCCCAAGAAACCTAGGAATCCTAGGAAACCAAGCGGATTGAATTCTTTTCCCATAAACCCTCTTACTCCACATCTGTTTATATAGTTTTCTAAGATAACTAGCCAATAACTTTGTTCACAAAAGGAAGTTTTCTTACTAAAGCTGTAACTATGAAGCAAAGAGGCACAGCAAGTATTGCCACTATCAAAGCTTTTAGAGAACTGGGTATTGCTACACCCAATAGAGGAACCATAAGCGAAACTATTACTATTGCATGGAATATATATGCTCCGTAGTAGTTAGGGCTTGCCCATCTAGCCAACCTTCCTTGTGTATCAAACCTTTTCTTGAATATAGAAAGCAAACTTATGATGATGCTGATGCCTGCTATAGTCTCCCAGAAAGACAGCAGTAATGATTGCCATCCAAAACCACCCATAAATACATTAATATCCCCGCCGCTTAGCATCATGCCAATAGTAAAAATTATAGGAAGAGTGATTATGGAAACAATTGCAACAATCTTCCAAAGCCTTACATTTCCCAAATGCTCAAACCAGCCATTATTGTATGCAATGATTCCAATAAAGAACGCAAATATGTAGGAAACATAATGTGCAACCTGGAAAACATGGACAAGAACACCAATTGGGAACATTATCCTTACTAAGAATGTTAATATTGCAAGTATAACCATTACAAGAACAATTGAAGATGTGCTTGGAAACCTATCTTTAAACAAAACAAGAGTCTTTTTAGAATTAAATAATACGTAGATCAAGGAAAGTATCAATAATGCTTCAACAAACCAAAGAGGACCAACAGCCCAACCAAAAGAGAAAGCTTCGAAAAAAGATACATCTTTGCCCATAGAGTAATTCAAAACCAGATAGTCAACTATAGGTGCAATTAGTATGGTATAGCCTACTAAGGGAATCCCTAATCTGACTAAACGGTCTTTCACAAATTTTACCTTGCCTTTTCTTGCTAATGAACCCACTGTGAAAAATCCGGATAATAAGAAAAATAATCCCATGAAAAAACTCTGATTAAGAGCATTGAACAAAGTGAAGATTATTGGCGAAATCGGATCTGTAGCTGTCTCAAGTATAGGCCATTCACCGCCGCCGCCATACGCAACTGCAACATGGTGCAATATAACAAGAATAATAAGATATAGTTTTAAATTGTCTACAAAGACCAGTCTTGCCATATTGGTTCTAAACAATCTCCTCTATATAAATATTTTGAGAAATAAGTTCTGTACATACCCTAAGATTTCAACTCAATTAGAACCCATCGATATGTTTATATATCATCTTCTCTATAGTTTCAAATATGACACGAATAATTATAATCGGACTATTATTAACAATACTTTTGTTTGGATGCACTACTGAAGACCCAACAGTCGAGCCAGAGCTTCCTTATGATCCTCCAGAGGTCCCTTCTGTTAATCATTCGAGTCCGCCAGAAACACCTCCAGAAGTCCCACCAGAAGTACCTCCTGAAGTTCCACCAGAAACACCACCAGAGGTTACACCTCCAGTTGAGGTAAAACCTGAAGATACTGCTACAGTGGTGGAAGCAAACAACAAGTTTGCATTTGACCTTTACTCAGAATACAAGTCAGAAGAAGGAAATGTCTTTTTCTCTCCTTACAGCATTTCAACAGCATTGGCAATGACATATGAGGGAGCAAAAGGAAAAACAGCTGAAGAAATGAGATCTGTTTTTTATTTCCCAGAAGATAATGATGTAAGAAGAACTGAATATGCCAGTTTATATGCTGAAATAAACAAAAAAGACCAGGAATACGAGCTTCACACTGCAAATGCTCTGTGGCCAAGCATAAATTTTCAATTACTAGAAGACTATCAGGGCACAATTGAAACGTATTATGGAGGCAAAGCCACTCGTTTGGATTTTGCAGGCGCTACAGAAGAATCAAGACAAACAATTAATGGGTGGGTGGAAGATGAAACAGAAGACAAAATCAAGGAGTTGATTCCTCCAGATATTTTAAATGGACTTACTGTTATGGTTTTAACAAATGCAATCTACTTCAAAGGCACATGGATAACCCAGTTTGAAGAGGATGATACGCAAGAAGAGGAATTTACAATCAGTTCTGAAGATGCTGTGGAGGTTCCTATGATGAGGCTGGTTAATACAGATGAACTGTTTAACTATGCTGAAACTGAAGATCTTCAGATTCTTGAACTTCCTTACAAAGGAGAGGATCTTTCAATGCTGATTCTATTGCCAGAAGAAGATTTAGATTCAATAGAACTCACTGCAGAAAAGCTTTCTGAATATAGAGATGCGCTTCATACAAGTGAAGTAAACATTTACCTTCCAAAATTCAAGTTTGAAACCAAGTATTTCATGAAGGATACTCTTGCTGAAATGGGAATGCCAACTGCATTTGATCAGGCTGCAGATTTCTCAGGCATGAATGGAGGCGGCGGCATATGGATTGATCAGGTAATCCATCAGGCCTTTGTTGAGGTCAATGAAGAAGGCACTGAAGCTGCTGCAGCAACAGCTGTAATTATGACGAGAGAAAGTGCTGCTGCAGGAGGGACTAAAACCTTCAGAGCAGATCATCCATTCATCTTCATAATACAGCAGAAGGACACTGGAAACATCCTGTTCATGGGAAGAGTCAGCGATCCAAGCTGATGACAGTTCCTTAGAAGAAAATCTGGCGTTCAGGACAGTCTAGTTGCAGCCTTTTTTCGTAAAGCCATTGCTCTACTGGGACGTTATCATATATTTTATTCTGGACTGTTTCTATTTGCGGCTGTATTTCCCTGTATGCATCTAAAAGTTTCGGAGCAAACAGTTCCATTATATCCTGGTGCATTTTCCCAAGCTCTGCAGAAAGTCCTTCGAGAGTGAGTATCTTAGGGTCAGCATTCCTCGCGCTTCCCCCTGCGATAACATTCTCTAGAGGTATATTGTATTGAGTAGCAACACCCTTATGTATCAATTCAGGGTAATATTCTAATGAGTGATAGACAAGGCTTTCTCCATCCTTGCTTACAATAAACTTGTGGTATGTATCCCCGCCAATTTCTCCTTCAATATTCCCAATCCTAAGCTCTCTAATAACCGGCATACTCGATAGAATCCAGTTGAAATATAAAAATATTATGCACTATGTCTTTCCAAAAATAAACAGTTCTTCAATAGTGGTTTTCAGGGCTTTTGCAACATCATGGGCCATTTGAAGGGATGGATTGTATTTCCCTTTTTCGAGAAATACAATGGTTTCCCTTCGGACTCCAACTTTTTTTGCAAGATCTTCCTGGGTGAAATCATAACGTGCTCTGAATTCTTTTATTCTTGTTTTCATTTTTTACTGACCTTATCATAGTAAAACAAAGAAAAAAGGCATACTATTAAACATCCTCCAAAAAGAACTACAAATGCTGGAGCGAATAATTCAATGCTGTGTGTAATATATATGTACACCACGGTTGCAACACCAAAAAATATTGTATACGCAAAAGCATTCTTTGTTGCTTTGCCTAGATTTATTTCTAATCTTTCATCAGTTATTTTGTACGTTGCAAAGTAAGGAACAAATCCGAGGAAGCCAAGGAATCCTATTTTTCCCTCAACAAAATACAACAAACTCAATAAGCTCAAAAATCCAAGATACCAAAGTATATTTTTCATTTACATCGCCTTCCTGTTGTAATACACCCAAAATCCAGCAAACAGTATTGCCATCATGCCTACTGTAATGCTTGTTGCCTGGCTCACATCCCTGAATGGGATTGCATCTTCAGATAAAAATCCAACTGCAAGCAACAGGTAAAGAGACACATAAAACGCCATTGAGCTTGCTTTTTCTACTACTCTTCTGCTCCTTTCATCCTTCAATGGAAGACCTTGTTTCAGGTCCCTGTTTCCCCTTACGAAAACAAAGAGAGCGAATAAAAGTATGGTAATTGCAACAAACCCTCCTGCTATCCCGCTTTCAACATCTCCTCTTGAAAAAGCCTGTATTGAGAAAAACGCCCCGGTTACGATTACAAGTAGGCTTACTATAAGAACTGCTATTATCCTTATTTTGTCTGTATTCTTTTTTGCCTTCATCTTAATGTCCTCCTGTGACTTATTTTACACATTTTGTGATATATATGTAACCTTATGTTAGAAATAGATAACATAACATATATTTAAATCTTTCGTTTTTATCATGTTCAAGGGCAATTAATAGAATATATATGGCCATACAATGTGCCATATAGAATAAAAGCTTATTCTGAATATTAAACTTGACAGGAAACCATATTTTTTCAATAATTTAAATGCAGCCAGTTCACTTGAAATGACCAGTATCCCCAGTAATCCAAACAAAAACGGATTTGGCATATTTAAGGGAATGTCAGGATTTAAGAATGCGCTTAGCATGCTAAATGCTGCAAAAAACGAAAGGATGCCTGCTACTGTCCAATATACTTTGTTTTTGTGATTCTTAAAAATTAACGCTCCGATCCAGGTGAATAAACCTATTGCAAACAGCCTGAAGATAGTTTCTGAGCTTATTGCTCCCCAAATGTAAAATAAGATTGATATTGGCAAACCTACACTGATATCCCCGATTCTTGCGATTGAGTCATAGATTACAAAAAGCAAGGCAAACCCTAAACCCAGCCCAATAGAAGTAAAAATTGTTTTTTTAGTTTTGAATCGTTTATTTAAAAAAACAGGAAAGCCAAGTTTATTATAAAAAAATATGCCTGCTGTGCCAAGAGCAAGTGTAATCGCCAGTTCTATCCATGAAAATACTGCGGTTCTTCCGTCAAATATCTTGTTTGGATCAAAAATCATGTCAATGGCTTTAATTAAAACCATTAAACCGATCAATACAAAAAATACCTTGTAATTATTTTTCATTTTTTCTTTATTTCATGATGTTGAAATATATGCACTAAAATAAGTGTAATCGCTGATCCAAGAACAGCCGCTCCAAGGGGTTTTTGAAACTGGCTTATAATCATCCCTATTGGCGCTAAAAAAAGGCCTATGATGTTTAATGTTATTTTCACTTCAGGCTCCTGTGGATAACTATCCCTGAAGATACTCCGATTAAGAATAAAAGCAAAGGACCGGGCTGATGTTTTGATATTAACAAGACAGATATTACAACAACAGGAGCTATTGCAAATAATGTTTTTCTTTTGATTGTAAAAGATTTTTCTTTCTCTATTTTTTTGGCCATTTTTCTTTATTTTTCCCTCCAATAATCATATACATTGCTCCAAGGCCGATAAATGCCGCTCCGATCCCTGCATTCACAGCAGACATGAAAACAACTCCCAATCCTACAAATGAAATACCCATATAGAATATCGCTTGGTAATTGATTTGTTTTTTCATTTTACTCTTTTTTATCTTTGCAATTTTTGCATCTGGCTGCATATTCGTCAACAACATGCTTTGCTATTCTGCTTATCCTGCTATCAAGAGCAACCATGTAACACGCTTCTGCTCCGCATATAGAACATCTCATTTCTTCACCTCAAATTAAAAACACAGTTACTAGTATAAATATCTTGTTATGGCTCCGGAGAGCTAGGCAGGGCTGTTAGTAATCTTCAGTAGAATTTGGCTCTTAAGAATCCATTGGTTCAACAAACTGATTTAATTCTCTATTTGAAACAAACGGTATGAACCCTAATTTTTTAGATTCAGTATATGCATAATTGATGTTTCTTTCTTTAATCGCATAATCTACGGTAAATACAATTAATCCTTTGTCCTTGGCAATATTCAGATAATCAATATATTCCTCTGAACTAACATGTAATGTGCCCTCAGGCAAGTCAAAATAGGTATTCAGGCACTCTTTTGAAAGAGAATCCTCATACTCTTCTGTTTCAATATCTTCATCTGTTGCTGGCAAAGGACAATCTCCTTCTGGATTTCCATCAGCACCACCATCAAACCATACCTGTTCCTGGGCAATAGCATCTATTGTAGAAACATAATCATCATCTTTGCACAATTCTGCTGCATTTTGCGATATAACAATGAAATCTGGATCAAAACCTGTTCCATAATCCCCTATTTTTTTAACAAAGTTCTTCATTTCTTCAACAGCGTTTATTCCTTCATTTTCCGCTTGTTCCATAACATTATAATCAGAATAAGCTTCTACCCAATCAAGATAAACACCATCAAAACCTGCATCAATAATCATTTTTAATTGTGCATCATATCCATCTACCCCTCTAAACCAGATATCCTGCCATGTATTATCCCAAAAAGCAACAGGATAGCACTCTTCCCATAGATCAGGATCTTCTCCAACAATAAATCTTGGATCTCCAATTTCCCATCCATCTCTCCAATAATAACGGAAAGATTCAGCCTGTCCAATATCAATATATGCGATAACGATCTTATTTTCTACATTGGCTCCAGCTGAATTCTTGATTTTATTAATGATTTCTTTGTCAAAATCCTGATTTTCTTTTTCAGTAAAAATTGGTTCAATAACAACCATATCATAATCTGAATCAATAATTTCATCAATAGCTGGCTCTATATCAAAACCCAAAAAATATAGCCATGTTTGCACTTTATTTAAATCCGATGTAACATTCGAAATATTCTCATATGTCACTATTTCAGGCACTTCTTCTACTTTTGCAGGTTCAGGAGTATGTATTGTTGTTATGGTTGGTTTATCATAATCGCAAGCTGTTAAATAAAAAGAAAGCCCTATTAAGAGCGGGATTAGCATTGATTTACGTGCCTTATCAAAAAACGAATTGTTCTTTCTAGTTCTGTATCCTACGTCCGGAACTTTTTCGAATTTATCATCTAAAGTCTTTCCCATAACATGATGGGTTGTGAGAATAAATATAAAAACATTGTCTTAAATGAGAAGTGTGCAAGTAATCACTTCAGCAGATCATACACTGTGTTAGCTATGCCCATATCTGTTCCACTTTCAGGAATTTGTAGATCATGTATGCCATCTGTTCGTATTTCCAGATCTGATCTTTCTTCAGTCTCAAAATGCTCAAGTCTGTGGCTGCATTGGTCAGTAAAATAATGATACATTGCAGGAATGAATAAAGCAGTAAATGCTATTGCCCCTGCAGTAACTTTCAATTTATATCCTAGGGATTTAGGTACTGTTATTCCTGCATCCACTTTCGCTTTATATCCAAAGAATCCCTTTTCTTCTATAAACACCATGCCTGTGGGGGAATCAAATTTCTTTTAAAAATGTTATTCCTCTACATAGGCAGTGTGTTTAGTGCTGTAAGAATGCCGTTTTAATACTCTTGCTCTTCCAGGTGAGGTATTGCCTTTTGTGGACATGCAGATACGCATCTGCCTTCACTATCGCACTTTTCTGGAGCTACCATAGTTGATTTTCCATCAACTAATTTTAAACATTTTGGATGACATGCTAATACGCAATGTCCGCATCCTATGCAATACTCTTTTATTATTTTTGGTAATTTTTTAGTTGCCATATATGATATTATGACCTGCTTGTATAAAAACCTTGCTGTGGTTGTGAAGAAAGGTTTATATAACCCTAGATCAAATATAGTATTATGTCAAGAACATTTGTGCTCATCGCGACAATTATCTATGCCTTGCTTGGCTTAACTACTGTTGTTTCAATAAACATTACTGCAGATTCCTTGTTTACTGTTATCTTGTTTGGACTTTTATTCATAATGCATATTGTTCTGTTCTTTGCAGTATATGGTGATGCAGGAGATAGGGGTCTGAACAAAAACTGGTTTTTAGTGCCATTTATCTTTGGCTGGATTGGCGGCCTGATATATTACATCGTCAGCATGAATAAAGGACAGCAGAGTTAGATCTGAGGTGATAATCAAATGAAAAAAATAATTGCAATTCTTTCAATTTTAGTTCTTGTTTTTATCGGGGGCTGTACTGATGAGCAGCCAATTGGTGGAGAAACAGACGATCATGGCTGTCTGGGAGCAGCAGGGTACACTTATGATGAAGATATTCAAGCATGTGTTAGGGATTGGGAGTTAAATGACAACCAGGCAAAAGCTGCTAAGATTGCAGTTGAATCTTTAGATGTTATGGGAGAAGCAACCATAAATGAAGTGGTTGTTGCAAGATGCCCTGGATGTTTTGTTGTTGATGTAAAATTACATTCTTATGATAAAAATGTTAAGGTAAATTTAGCAGATTGGGAAGTAGTAAAACCACCTAAGGAAGAAATCGAATTAAGTCCAGAAGATTGTGAAGCCAAAGGGGGAAGGCCAGTAAACATTGTTGGTGGAGACTCATGCAACGATGAAGAAGTAACTATAGGTCCTGTAGTTGGTTTTATCTCTCCAAACATCTGCTGTATTCCTGGTGAAAGATTGACAGAAGAAGAAGCGATAAATATTGCAAAAAACAGCGAGTGTGTTAAAGAAGGATCACTTACAGATAAGATTATGTATAATGAAGACACAGATACATATTGGATCGACTTGAATCTGGAACAGCCAGGTTGCAATCCAGCATGTGTTGTATATGAAGCATACAAAAAAGCAACAATCAACTATAGATGCACTGGAGCCTTACCACCAAAAGAATAAGAACTCCTTAAGATTTGGAGCGTGTTGTGCATTACTATTATCAGTAAAACATATAAATAAGAGCTGCTAAGGAGTTCTCATGAGGCCAAGGACCAAGGAAAGAATCAAGGATAATGTCAAGAAAGGCGTAAATATCAACACCTATAACAAATACCTGTTCATATTTGAGACAGTTTTGTTTGTTGCAGTGGTTGAAGAGTTTATTGAAATCAAAATGCTCGCTCTTGACATCAATTTGTATCTGAATATCCTGTTGGTCATGCTTCTCGTTGGAACCTCATTCACAGGGCTGATATTCGTTCTTGAGCCATTCCTCAAAGGGACAATCACAAAGGTTGTTAGATTCAGCAACAGCAAGATTGTCAGGGTAGTCCTGCACTCTGTGATTCTCTTCGTATTGTTCCTCCTATACGCCTTTGTATACTTTGGAGAAAAGATCACACCAGCTATTAGTATTGGTTTGAATGCTGGTTAGGAAGAACATGGCGGAGAAAGGTTTATATATCTCGTTATTTCAATGTAATCTATGAAATTGAACTATCTTTTTACACTGGTTTTCATAACTTTTTTAATTATTGGATGCCAAACTGAAAACCCTCTTGTTGATGATTCAGATGAACGATCTGACGTTCTAAAATCTATAATAGAGGATTTGAAACTATGTAAAGACATGTCTAATTCTTTGAATAGACAAGGTTGTGTATCTGATCAAGGTCATAAGTACGGAAAAAACGTAGTAGACTTTACTCAATGTAATGACCTTGAATTTGATTATTCACTTTCACTTGCAAAAGAATCATGTTTGTATACTGCAGCTTTTTATTTAAATGATTCGGAAATTTGTGAACATTTAAAAATGGAGAGAAGCAATAGTGGCGTTATTGCATCTGGGGGGAAAAGCCCTGATGTTAGTAAGGAAAGCTGTAAACGTCGTCTCTTGCTTCAGATCTTGGATGAAAATGATCCAGAATATTGTGAGTTACAACAATTTGATAAATCACCGGGACGGTATTATGGCTGTATTTCTGAATTAGCCCCAAGAATAAAAGATTGCACGTTATGCGAGAAGATTAATGTATCTAAAAAACCACTACTACAAAACGCGAAAGATAAATGTGTCAGCGATTGTGCAATAGTAACTGATGATCTTGAATTGTGTAACTCAGTTTGGGGAGAGTACGAAAAAAGAGACTGTGCCTCTTCAATTGCACGTCAAACATCAAATATAGAGGTATGTGATATTTTGGGTGAAAAATCCAAAATATCATGTGTAAACTCATATTACAGGGCGCTCGCAAAGAAGAATTCTGATCCTGGAATTTGTGAAAAAATTACTTATGAAGATAGTATGGCAGACTGTAAAAGATACGTTGAAGGCTAAACAGGGATTAGGACGCTAAATCTTTTCGCTCTTTCCTATACGCCTTTGTATACTTCGGAGAAAAGATCACACCAGCTATAAGTATTGGGTTGAATGCTGGATAGGACCGCTAAGGTAAAGAAGATGGTTTTTAGGTGATTTCTGGCAGATATTGTGTATGAGGAAGTGGCAGCGAATGAATTAGCCTGCTTAGGTTTCTGGCTTCTTGTTCTTCATGAATCAGTTTTTCATCATGCCACCCTTCACAGCCACGCTCTTCTGCTTCTTCACAGATGTTGCATATGTTATAAACCAGTAGACGGCATGAACATAAGAGGCCAGATGGGCATTCAATATAAGACTCAAGAGGATCATAATGATACTCATATCCCTTATCAAAGTATGCTCTTATTCCTTCCTGTTTTTCATTCAAGTCCATAAGACAACAGCTAACTAAGAAGCGTTTATAATGGTTTTTGAGGGGAGAAAGAACCTTCCAAGTACTTTTTTGTTTTAGAACTATTCTTAATTGGATAAATCAAAAATACAAGACCGACAATAAAAAAGATAACTGAAGTAATAATAGCATTCTTATTCAAATCATCAAGCAGTATTAGGGTAACAAACATTCCTAATGAATAGCCTATAGCCATCATTCCAAATATTAGGCTTAGAAACATATTTTTAAAGTATATTTTATCAAGTTCCATACTTTTATATTATTATGGGAAGTATTTAATAGTTTCTATACTTTCTTCTTCTCCATTACCAACAGCACTCCACAATCACATTATATAACTCACATCCTTTTTGCTGCATATCTTCTTGGATCCTTTTACAAGCGTGATTGCTTCTGATAGATGATTCTTCATTATCTTCGGAGAGTTCTCTTTTGCTGCAATCCCTGCTGCATTCAGCGCTACATTCTTGATATCGCCTCCGCTGAGATTCTCCAGGTTAAAGCTGTTCAAATCCATTCTTTCATCTCTTGACCTTTTTGGAAGCACTTTATTAAGAATCTCGATTCCCTGCTTGTTGTCAGGCAGTGCAAAGTCAATGTGCATTGTCAATCGTCTTTCAAAAGCAGGATCATATTTTTCTGAAAAATTTGTTGCAAATATGCACACGCCGTCAAATCTTTCAAGTTCTTTAAGCAGGGTATTCACCTGGCTCATTTCCCAGCTTTGTTCAAGTGAAGCCCTGTTCAGGGCTATTGCATCAGCTTCATCAAAGAACAAGACCGCGTTTTTTACCTTTGCAATGCTGAAGATTTGCTGGATATGCTTTTCTGTGACACCTATAAAACAGTTTTGGAGCTGATCATACCTCACCATAAGCAGCTTTGTTCCAAGTTCTTTTGCCAGGCAGTGTGCAGACAGGGTTTTTCCTGTTCCTGGAGGCCCTCTGAAGTTCAGAGTGGTTCCTTTGCCGTATTCTATAACTCTGTTGAAACCCCATTTTTTGAATATCAGGTCTTTCTTCTGTTCTCTGGAGAGAGCAGCTTTTAGTTTTTCTTTTAATGCTGAAGCTGCAACCAGATCGCTGAAACCGGATTTTGGTTCGATAATGTAATACAGGCTTTCCAGCGCATCAGGTGAATTTCTTTTTGCTTCCTCTTCCAAGGCCATGTCCAGCTGTTGGTACTCATCAGTGTATTTCTTGTTTTTTAGGGCTAACTGGGCTTTGTATGAGACTTCATACACTGTTTTCATTGGCCTGAGCGGGTCAACAATCTTAAACACCAGCTTGTACCTCTTGAGGCTGCTTGACCTGAATCTTACTTTATGTTTCTTGAAGACGTCATTGGTCACTTTTATTCCGTTCTCATGCTCAAGATCGCCTTTGTCGTTGCTCTCTTCAACAAGGTCCAGAAGGCAGCAGAACTCCTTGAACTTCAAAGGATATTCTGCCAGGAATTTTCCAATAGCGCTTTTGCTGTTCTTTGATGCTTCATATTTTTCTTTAACACGCTCCAGCCAGATTTTTTTCACTCTTTTCACAATTCGAGGATCTATGAACTCTTCTGGCTCAAAGTAGGAATGGCCGAAACGGGACATTTTGTCCTCAGGGTCAAACTCTTCCATGTAATTTATGTCATTGATAATCTGCAGATAGGATGTGTAGCTCATCTGAACCATCTCCCTTTTGCTTCATGAAGCTTGTTTTGGTCTATCATTTCATTCAGCCATTTGCGCCAGTTATTTTTGCATATTTGGCTCATAATGACACTCAGTTCTGTTTTGCCGAAGCTTCCCTGCGATTTGATAAAGCGTATGAACTCTGTTTTGGTCTCTATTTTACTGGGAATCAGTTCGTATAGTCTTTTCAATCGGCCTGATTTGAAGGCATTGCTTGACAGTATCTTTTTATAGTGCGCCTTGCTGACATAATTTGCTCCAAAACATTCTTTCACAAAAAAACCAATGCTGTAAACATCGCTTAGAGAGTCATGAGTGGCTATCAACTGCAGGTCATAATCAGAATAACTCCTTTTCTTTATAGTGTTCCTGAATCTCTTGGAAGCTCTTGCGAGCCTTAAATCAACCCTCTTCTTGAAGAATGAGGTTAATGTCTCCCCTTCCCTTCCGGGATCTATCTTTTTTGCAATCCTGTAGAACTGGTAGTCCTGAACAAATTGCTTTAACGAGCTATAGCCCTTCATTTTTTTCACCTTCTTTCTTAACCTTACATGTAGCTAAGTAATCATTCATCGAAAATATTCCTTGCATTCTCCAGCATTTCTTCCATCATTGCTTTCTCATCATTATAGCATTTCCTGCAGAGATACTCCCCCTCGTTTATTTTTATCAAACGTTTCCCTTCCTTTGAGCAGTGCAGGCATTTCATTTTAGTCATTATTTTTTCTTTTTTGCCTTCAAACCCCTTTTCTCTTTTTCATCCCGGCTTACGCTTACAAGGGCATCCCTTATTGCGTTCCTTGCACCGTCAAAAGCAGAGAATTTTTTCAGTGCCAATACGCTTGAGGGCTTTATTCCCAATAAGTCCCTGTACTTCTTTTCAGATATTTCATTTGAGATAAACATGTATTCAATGTCCAGTTCTATTGTCTTCCTCTCGTCTGCGATGACCTTTGCCATTTTCGCGCAGAGCCAGCGTTTCCAGCTTTGCGAATAGAACCTGCTTATGAATTCAAGGTTCTGCATCTGTTCATCGCTTATCCTCAGCTTTATTTCGGTCATTCCGTAAGGTAATCATATACTAATATAAAAGCTTTTCTATCATTCAGTAGAATAGTATACTGCTCAATAGAAATTCTTATAAAGCCAAGTTGATTTACCTGATTCATGGAAAACTATATATACCCTGCTGCACATTTATCTGAAAATGGGGGTGAAGACATGGGCAATAAGGTACTTATAGCTACATTATACAATCCTGATCCTGTTATTCTTGCAGCTACAAAGCTTGGTCCTGACAGGCTTATTCTTCTTATTGATGATAAACCAGACAAAGAGCAGGATAAGGCTCTGAAACTCATTCAGTCATCTCTTGGGAAGGTTATTGAGGTCAAATCAGTCAAATGTTCAGTATATGACATTGTAAAGACTGCAACTAAATGCGTTGAAGTCATTGATTTGCAGCCAAAGGATGACATTGTATATGTAAATATCACATCCGGCAGGAAAACAAAGGCTATTGGCCTTCTGTTTGCTGCTTATGCAAGGCATGACAAGGTCAAGAAGATAGCTTATAATCCTGAAGAGAACAAAAAGGAGGTCATCTATCTTCCAAGGCTGAGCTTCAAGCTCACAGAAAGCCAGAAGAAGATACTTGAGTATTTGGAAGCAGAGAACTACAAAACAACGAAAGAGCTCTCAGAAAAGGTTGACCTCTCGACAGCAATGCTCTACAGGGCAATCGATGAGCTCAAGGACATGGATCTCATCATATCAACCGAAGAAGGCACAAAACTTACCGATGCAGGTAGGATAGCGGGGTTGTGAAAGAATGTGTGAATTATTAGGCATGTCATGTAATAAAGAAGTTGGTTTGGACTTCTCTTTTAAAGAGTTAGAAGAGCATAGCGAAGGCAATCCAGATGGGTGGGGTTTTGGTTTTTATGAAGGCCGTTTTGCGCAGGTTTTTAGGGAGCCCAAACAAGCAAAAATTAGTAAATTGGCTGATTTTTTCAAAGAGCCAGATTTTGTTAAGAGCAAAATAATAATATCTCATATACGTCGTTGGACTCAGAGTTCTTGTAAATATAAAAACTGCCATCCTTTTGAAAGAGAACTGTTTGGTAGATCATGGATTCTTGCTCATAATGGTTCTGTTGTCAAAGACAGGATTAAGAATCTTCCTCAAGAACGCTTTTTTTCTCCTATTGGAACTACAGATACAGAAGTCGCTTTTTGTTATATAACGAACAAACTTAAAGAAAAACTTAAAAGCTTTGATGATCAGGAAAAGAAAGTTGAAATAATTAAGAATTGTGCAAAAGAAATTGGACCTAACTTTAATTTCTTATTGTCAGATTCAGAATACTTGTATGCTTATAGAAATGGTGAATATAAGAACTTGTACTATTTACTTCGGCATCCTCCCCATGAAGGTCTTGTAAAATTAAAGGACAACCAGTTAGAATTAGATTTATCTGTAATGAAAGGCGGTACTGAAAAAGCAGCCATAATAGCAACAGCAAAGTTAACTAATGAAACCCTGTTGAAAAAATTCGAAGTAAACGAGTTCATTGTTTTTAAAGATGGTGAAGTTGTTGAAAAGGAAATTATACAAAATGATTAAAAACAATATGTTAGGAATAAAACTTACCGATGCTGGGAGGATAGCGGGGTTGTGAGTTTTGATTATAATGCATGAAGACACTAATATTGCTGAAAAGAAATTTTATGAAGATCTGATTAGTAATGTAACCTCAAAATTGACAGGTTCACATGATAAATATAAACGTCTTATACTTCCAAATTATCCTAAAAAACTATTAATATTAGGGTCTCTTTCTGAAGAAGACCCCAATTTTATGGATAATGATTCTACAAGTGTCAAAGCAAATAGTCTTACAGTTATGTTTATGACTGATAAGCCAGTCAGTATCAAAGTAAAACCCGTTTTAAGTTTATACTATGGTATAAAAGAAGCAGAGGGAGAATTGGAAGAATATGGTTATAAAAGGGATAAAAATGTCCCATTTGTTTGGAAAAGATTGAAGACTTTTTTTCCAGAAGTAGAATTAAATGAAGATAAGAAGGAAGCTTTACTTAACTTTGGTGACTATAAAAAAAGTATCGAGGGAGATATAGAACACGAGTCTTTATATGAAGAGAAGAAACCAATATATGATTGGAGGGGGATGATAAGATTAGAGATCGATAGTTATCCTGAATTAGGGGGGAAGAATGTTGTTAAAGTCCAACTAATTAACAAGACACAACCTCAAAAGAGAAAAGATGCTAAATATGAAACTTCATTTTTTGATTGTGGACTTAAAATTGAATTGGGAGGTATCGAGACTATTGATTTTGTTGATAAAAGAAAAAATTATTTTGATAACCTCATAGAAATAAAATCGAAGTTTAAGACCTTTAATTGCGGATATAACTATGATTCTGAAAGAAATACCTTAGTTACTGTGCCTTTCAAAAAAATTGAACAGAAAAAAGTTGTACCAGCAAATAGTTTTGAATATAACGGGGAAGAAATGTTAACCAAATTTTCGGATCTTTCTAAATCAAATAAAATACTCAAAAATCTTTTGGAGGTTATAAAAGAAAAACTAAAAGAGTATCAGAATGGGGACAAGTATGGCTCTGATAAGGATTATACGAAGATAACTCAGAATTTTGAAAATGTATTGAACCGATATGAAGAAGGAATAAAATGTTTAGAAAGAAATGATAAAGCAAGAAAAGCTTTCCAGCTAATGCAAGAATCATTTGATAAATATACAGAAAAAGAGGAGTACCATTCATGGAGAATATTCCAAATAGTATTTATTGTTTCAATTATTCCAGATATTGTAGAAAATAAGCGAAGAGATCAAGTTGGACTATTACATGTGCCTACAGGTGGAGGAAAATCCGAGTCTTATTTTGGTTTGGTAGTATTCTCTGCTTTTTATGATAGGTTAGTAGGTAAGAAATTTGGGACAACAGCGATTACAAAATTTCCTCTTAGAATGTTATCTGTTGACCAACTTCAGAGAATCGCAGGCATATTTATTTTTGCTGAAGAAGTAAGAAAGAACAAATTAAATCAAAGTGGTGACTTCCCCTTTTCCGTTGCGTATTTTGTGGGTTCAAGTGATGAATTTCCCAGAAAGACGAGGAAGGTGGTTGAAGACATTCAAAAATACGAAAAAGTAGGTAAAGAAAAAGAAGGCAAAATCATACAGGAATGTCCCTTATGCGGTGATAAAGTTATTCTACATTATGATAAACATAATAAAATAATTCACATTTGTAAAAATGATCAATGTAAAAAGGAGTACGAACTTTTTTTCACTGATGAAGAAATCTACAGATATTTACCAACATTTATTGTTTCCACAGTAGACAAATTTGCTGGAATTGCTTCGCAAAGAAGATTTAGAAATTTATTGGGTGGAAAGCTTAATCTTTGTACGAAAGGTCATGGGTTTATCCCTCAAGGAGATTTTTGTGAAGTTGAGAGTAAACATGAAACCTGCAAAGATCCAGGAGAACCTTATGAAATTAATTTTCATACTTCTCCTTCATTGATAATACAGGATGAAATGCACTTGATTAGGGAAGGGTTTGGAACAATAAATAGTCATTTTGAAACGTTTATCGAAGCATTAAGTTGTGTTATGGGTAATAATCCATTTAAGCATATTACAATGACTGCAACAGTAAAAGGAGCTGAACAACAAAACCACACTATTTATTGGAAGGAAAAAACTAATATATTTCCATGGCATTCTCCATTGGGTAAGGGAGAAAATGATATATTCTACAAAAAGTTCAAAAATAAAAATCAAAGGATAATCATTGGATTAAAACCAAACTTTAGAGATAATCAATATGCTACACTAATCACTTTAAGATATTTAGCAGAATTTATCAATTCTTTCGAGAGCAATATCGAGAAGTATTCAAAAGAATATGGTGTTGATCCAAAAGTCTTAAAATCAATCATAATAAAATACAAATCTTTGATGACATATCATAACAAAAAATCGGATGTTAATTCAATGAATTTCTATATGAATGATGTGGTTAATAGTAAACTTACAAGGATTGATTATTCAGTAGTTCATAATATTTTATCAGGGGATAATACCTTAGACCAGATCCGAGATCATATTGAGAAAATTAAAAGATTTAATCTGTACGAGAAAAAAATATCTGCGCTTTCTTGCACAAGTATTGTATCTCATGGGGTGGATATATCTAGATGGAACTTTATGTGTTTTCAAGGCGTACCCGGTTCTACATCAGAATATATCCAAGCTTTGAGTAGGGTTGGTAGAAAAGATACTGGTTTAATCTTTCTATGGTTTTATCCAAATAGGGTTAGGGATATAAGTTTTTATGATGCATTTAAAGAGTTTCATAGCCAAATAGACTTATTTGTAGAAACTGTACCTGTGGAAAGATGGACAAAACTAGGTTTTAAGCAGACCTTTCATTCACTTTTCTGTGGAGCAATATTAAACTATATGTCCCATACTCTCAACAAAGCAATATATAATGTGAATCATATAATTGAGGTCTTCTTTACTGATGATAACCTAACTAATAATGAGAGAAAAAAGCAGTTAATTGATTTTCTAAATGATGCTTATTGTGTTTTTGATGGTCAACCAAACAGTAATTTCATGGTACAAGAGATTGCGAAAGGTGTTAATGAAAGACTAAATGCATTATATGCATATCATAGTAATCAGGCTAATGATCCTAAAGTATTCTTTCCTATGGCCTTAAGCAAGAATGATAAGAAGTATTGGAAGACTCAGTTTGGTATGAGAGGGATCCAAGACACAATAGGTTTATCGAATTATGAAGGCAATTTTATTAAGAGGTACAGAAATGAGTGAGCGATTTGTAGAATATTCAGGTAACTCGGCCCCTTTTCATGTGGGGATAGGATTAATGCTCTTTAACAGGGGTTTATCTTTTATCACTACTAAAGTCTTTCCTGATGATAATGAGAGTAGAGGCTTAAAGATTAATGATGAAATCGCTCTCAAGAATAAACTCTTCAGAACTATTCAGAGAAGATATAATGCCCGAATACATAACAATATGTTAAAATATAGGGACTTATCACCAAATCATCTAGATAAATTAAGGATCGTTAGATATAAATTTCTTAAGGGTTTTGACGATGATGATCCTTCAGGTGAATATAAGCTTTACCCTAACTCATTTGTCTGTAAATGTTGTGGCCATTATGCGATAAATAAGCCTCTTAATATTTTTAATCCAAATAAATGCCTTTTATGTAATAAAGGTGAATATGAACAAATATCCTTATTAAGATTCTGTAAGGACTGTGGTATAATAGACAAATTTTATTATCAATGCAAAAAACACGGCAAGGATTATATAAAATTAGTTAGAGGGGATAAGGATAATCTTCTGACCTGGAAATTCAAGTGTGATAAATGCGAGAAAGTTGAACTTGATATATTCAAATTTAAATGTAAACACAACTTAAGCCCCAATACAGAACCCATAAGGGATGGGGAAACAAGGTTCCAACCAATAACAATAAGAGAGTCGGGTATATTCTCCCCCCAGGTCGTTACCCATATTGACCTCCCAAAAACAGAGCAGTTAGAAAAAGTAAATATTGATAAGGATTTAGTAATGCTTGGTTTCTATTTTGATGCATTTAAGAATATTGAAAAAATTAAATCAATATCAGATATATACAAATCTCTGAAAACGTATGAGAGTCTCGAATCTATGAATTATTCTATGCCACCAGAACTTAAGCAAGACCTTGATAAGATCAAATCAATACTTACAGAATTAGAAAAACTAAGGCAAGGAGTAGCTGAAGATACACTCAATGAGTTTAATGAACTCAGTATTCTAAAAGGAACTGCTGGTCAATTAAATCAACCCCCTAAATTTATTGATTACATTAAAGAACACGAATCAGAGGAGTTACTTATTACAGAGAAAATTGATCATTATAATGCGATTTTAGAAGAATTTGGAATTGAAGACATAACTTACTTGTCAAATGTTAAGCTGATTAATTCTTTGATAGGACTTATCAAAGGAGTAAACAAGTTCTGGGATGAATCTAGCACGCCCCACTTTGAATTATTTTGGCAAGGTCTCTTGGATGAGATTATCCGCCCATATTACAAACAGGTAGATAGAGAGAATGAATCATTTTATGTTTACTCTTATCCTTTTGAGACAGAATCGATCTTGATAGAATTAAAACCCGAAAATATTTGTTCCTGGTTGTTTAAAAACAAGCTGATATCAGAAGAGTATAAGGATAAAAGTAAAGCAAAGGAGTTCTTACTTAAATTAAATAAGGAGAGTAATGAAAAAGCTTACAATTCAGTTTATAAACTTCTCCATACCCTATCACATGTTTTACTTAAGAAAATTCACCTATATACAGGTATTGGGATAGATTCTTCAGGTGAGAAAATATTTGTAAATGGGGGGGCAATATTACTTTATTCCAATAATAACCTTAATATTGGGGCTTTCCAGTATTTATTTGAAAATAAAATGTTCTGTGAAGACAGCATCTTTACCGATATTAAGAAACATATAAGAGATTGTAGTTTTGATCCTTTGTGCATTGAAGGGAAGAGAGACCATGGAAAACAAGCAAAGGGAGGGGCTTGTTTCTCTTGTTTGTACATTCCAGAATTTGTTTGTTGTAATTTTAATTTTAATTTAGACAGAGATGTTTTCATTGGAAAAGGAAAAAGAGGCATAATAAATTCATATTGGGGTCTAAAATGAAGAATATATTAGAATATACTAACCAAATTTTGAAGAATGATACGATGGATTTAGATGAATTTAAAGAAAGGTTGCTAAAAGAGTTTAACAACCTTCAATTAATAGATGTAATAATAAGAAAAGGTTTGCAGGATAATAATCTCGAAATAGAAAATGATACTGTTAACCTCCTTAAGGAGTTTGATTACAAGAAATCTCAATCATCAGTGGACATTTGTTTTAGTATACCTCCCTTCGAGAAAGTTGCTCTAGAAACGATATTGAAAACAAAGAGGGTAAATTTAGTTACTATTGAAGACTCTTTTAAGCATTTAATCAACATATCAAAAAATAAAATTAAAATATCCTCTCCTTTCTTTGAACTTAGTGGGTGGAATGTATTAGAAAAAGATTTTATTAAATTTATGGAATTTGGGGGAAAAATATTTATCTTATGCAGAGGTAAGGAGATAAATAGTTCTGATAATAGGTGCATAGCTATAAAAAAGTTATTACAAAAAGTTAGGGATTTAGGGTTTCAGAATAATATTGAATTTAGAGAGTATCATTATGCCAATAAACAAAAGAATAAAAAAGGATATATCAAATCGAGCACACATGCTAAACTATTCATATCTGATAAGGAAGAAGCATATGTTGGTAGTGGAGAAATTAGAAAGAACAGTTTTGATATAAACTTTGAAATGGGAGTTTTAATCAAAGGAGACCTTGTTAAAGATATTGAGGGCGTCTTTGATTTAATGTTTGAAAGTTCTAAAAAGATAGTCTAAAAATGGAAGATTTCAAAACCAGTTTAGTTACATATTCTGTAGAAAAAGACAAACCTATTGAAGACCTCAGTTTAACAAAATTATCAGAAACACTAATTTTTACATTTAATAGAGCTATAGAAACAAAAAAAAATCTTATAGTTGTTTATCCAGAAAGTATATTTCGTCCTTCAGTTATATTAGGTTACAACTTCATGAAAGATCAAGGAAAAGATGTTCTTTTCTTTTCTCACTACTTGAAAGAACACCTTAAGAATTTCTGTATGCTGCAGGAAAAGCAAGCTGGTTGGTTTCTTTGGCATAACTATCTTCCTTGCATATTGGATGATAAGAGTCTGAATATTAAACTTAATTTCAGAAAAGGGGTTAAGACAACAACCAAAAAAAGTGAGATCGATGAATTAATAGATAAATTAGAGAACAATATGGGTCAGTTCAATAAATTAATTTTTTGTAGTTCTTTAGTTAATGCACGAAAACTAGCAGAAATAAAAGATTTAAACTTTGAGGATGTAGCTTATAGTTTTAAAGAAAACTTAGGATTATGCATCTTTGAAAACCTTTCACTAAAAATATTTAGTGAAGATGATATTAATTCTTTCACTCAATGGTTAACCCCCTTAATGGACAAAAACACATTCTTCATATTTCACTTTTCAAATTTCATAGATTCAGGATTCATAAAGCAATTACAGGAAAAATCTAACTCTGTAGTATTATATTTAACGCCTGACTTTTTATATAAAACTAAAAAATTCTTTTATGAAGGATCTAACCTCCTTAAATCACCTAATGAATACTTGAGTAATCAATACATAATTGAATCAAAACATATATATGAAAAAGACGAAAAGAAGATAGAATTAGTTACAATAAAAGGTTTAAAATATTCTTTATCAGACCTTTTTAAAGATATTCATATTGCTTCAGTTAAGAATTTATTACCTGGAGTAATGCTAAATAGGATAAAAAAGGTTTTGTTTATGCTTCCAAGACTTAGTGTTCACCCTTCTTCATGGGGAAGGGCATTGAGGTTTAAATTTAGAGATGGAAGTTGGAGACACATCTCAATACTTCAATTAGTAGACGAACTTGATGGGTACATAAAAGAGAAAAAAGAAGGGAATGATATACTTAATAGAATTAAACATAAAGTTGTTTCTTTATACAATCTTTTCGATGAAACAGATAGATATAAAGAAAGTCACCCATTTAAGATTAAATCTAAACCATACATAACGCTTGAGATGGTTGATAAATTTAGTAAATCCTCTGATGGAGGTAATATTATTGTTGGAGTGTATGACTCAAGTGAGAGAAGAATCTTAGAAGAGAGTGTAAAAAGCTTAGTAAGCTCTTCTGATAAAATTAGTGTAAGAACAATTAGGTCTATAATACAACATAATAATGTAGATAGTGAGAGTATTCTCATACTTCCATCATATTTAATATCTAGGTATATAGCTGAGTATTTTAAACCGTTTAAAAAGATTATCATTCTATCTTATGAGGGAGAAGAAGTGTCACAAGTTAAAAAACAAATGAAGATATTGGGGGACTCAAAAAATATATACACTGATTTAGTTATTGATAGTTTTGAGAGTTTATATAGCTCATTAAACTGGAAGAAGGATAATTTCTTACAAGAACTTGAAAAGTTCAGAGTTGTAGTAGAGACTGAAACTCCTGCAAAAGAAGGCGCTACAGCTAGTAATCCTGGTGATGTTTTGGATATGATAAAAGAAAGGATATTGGACGATTCCAGTCTAAAAGCCAATGAGAATGCATTTGAAGAGTCTCAAGATGAAGAAGTACTCGATGAAGAGTATAATGTACTGAGAAAAGATTATATGTTAATACTCTCTTCTCTGGATGGGGAAGGAACAAAGAATATTGAACTGCCAAAGACTGCCACCTTACTTTACATAGATGAAAACCAAGAGGTTCAAGAAAGAGATATTAGGGAAATAAAAGAAGGAGATAGAATTGCTTTAATTCAAGGGGATGAAAGGAAATCATTTATTGATTATTTGGCTAAAAGGTCAGGCTTAGAAGATGAGATCGATCTATTCCATATTAAGAGATGGAAAGAAAAACTAAATCTATTCATTGAGGAAAAATCATTAAATGAAAATAAACTGTTTGATATATACATTAATAAAGGAGGGGATAAAAAAAGCAACCCTTTCAGAAGATGGAAAGATTCAATTAGAAACATCGCCCCTCAACGGAAAGAAGATCTGAAAATAATTGGTGAGATTATTGAATATGAATATCTTGTAGAAAATATTGATAAAATATTCTTTGATATTAAGAAGCTAAGAAAGTCTCATAGATTAATCGGAAGGGAGATAAATAAGATAATACGAGATAAAATCTCCGGGCAATTTACAGATTCTTCATTTGATGATTTTGAACTATCAAACAAGATAAATATATACAGAATAGATAAACTCTGTAAGAATGATCAAAAGATTTAAATATGACTGGTTATTAAATATATTCATGTCTGAAAAGAGGAAGATATTACTTGTAGAACCAGATTTTCCAATTCCCAATAAAAGTAAAAACCACTCGAATTTTCTGCCTATAGGATTATTAAAACTTGCTGCTTATTATAGAAAAAAAGGCCATAAAATAAAACTAAATAGGGGAAATCACCCAGCCGGATTTTATCCAGATAGAATTTTGGTAACTTCGCTCTTTACTTACTGGTCGAAGTATGTAAAAGAAACTGTTCAATATTACAAAAAATGTTATCCCAAAGCTAGAATCGAGGTGGGAGGAATATATGCAACGCTTATGCCAGAACATTGTAAAAGACAGACAGGTTGCGATAAGGTGTTCATAGCTCAACACAAAGGAGCAGATAAGTGTTTTCCTGCTTATGATCTTGTTAATGTTGATTATCAAATTATTCATGGTATGAGGGGATGTACAAATAAATGTCCCTTTTGCGGTATTTGGAAAATTGAAAGAAAAGGATTTAAGAATGCAGAGCAAATAAAGAAAGAAATATCTTCAAATAGAATTATCTTTTATGATAATAATATGCTAGTAAACCCATACATTGAAGAAATTTTGAAGATGCTTGCAAATACTACTAATAATGGAAAAGTACTACACTGCGAGTGTCAAAGCGGTTTCGATGGAAGGGTCTTGATGCAGAAACCCCATTTAGCAGAAATGCTAAAAAAGGCACGTTTTGAAAATATTAGGGTCGCCTGGGATTTTCCATGCACTGAAAAAAATTTACAAATGGTTGAAGGGTGGATAGAGCTCTTAGAAAATGCAGGATATAAGCGTAAAGATATTTATATATTTATGATCTATAATTGGGACTATCCACATTCTCATATGGAACTAAAAAGGGAAAAATGTTATGAATTGGGTGTACAAATAGCTGATTGTAGGTATAGGCCGCTGAATCAGACATTTGATATGTATAATCCTAGAGCAGATAATCAGACTAATGAGGATTACTATATTCATCCGAATTGGACTGATGCTGAGATAAGAAGATTTAGAAAAAACGTGAGGAAACATAATATTTGTATTCGACATAAAATACCTTGGGATAGATACGATCAAGAACTTGAAAGGTTAAATAGCAGAAGATTAATTGAAATAAAAGTAAGAAAAAAGTAGAGTGTCCACTACACCTACAACACCCCCTCCAAATCCACTTCTTTGGCTTTCTCAGCCTTATGCCCATTCTTCCCCCTCACCACTAATACTACCCATATCGCGAAATACGCGATGATTAAGACCCCTATCTTGATTAGTCCTGCTTTGTAAATATTCCAGAAATACCTGTTAAACGTGTAATAACCAACTATTCAGAACGCTTTAACTCTTCAACAACTTTATCAACAGCTTTCTTAAAACATATTTTGTTATCTAATGGACATTTACCATCTTTATCGTAACTTGGATTAATGATAAATTTCACTTGGCTCTTGTTAGCTTCTTTCACAGTACTTGTGTAGTTCTTTTTTGGTGGAATAGATAGAATGCTAAATTTAAGCCCTTCTCCAACAAATTTTCCCATTTTTTCAATATCTTTTTCGAGAGAATCCGCGTTGACACAATAAATCTTAATTTCAAATACTGCTACAGGTTCATATTTCCCGTTTTTCTTTTTGAAAACCGCAATGTCTGGTTTTATAGATCTGCCATGATTCTTGGGCACCTTACGTTCCAAAAAAATTTGGTTTTGCACTTTAGGGTAGATGCTTAAATCGTGCGTGACTATAACCGTCTTGTCTTCTGAAATAAAGCAGTATGTTCGATCTTCTTTTTGTTTGCCTTCAATATATGCTTTGTCAGAAGGCTCAAGCTTGAAACCCTTAGCTTCTAGTTGCAAAAGCAGAGCCTTAAAAAAGATGTATTCAGATAACCCAGAAAAGCCAGATGATGTGCCCTTTATTTTCTTTAACTCAAGCGAGAAAGTGTTGTATATCTCCCATAATGCTTTATCACATTCCATGTTAGACTTATCTAGTGCTTCTCTTATCTGTTTATCAATACAGTCAAAAACATTCTCAACCCGGCTGCCCATACAGTGCTGTCTTGTTTTCTTGTATTTAAACATTGTTACTTATAGTCTTCTTCCCCCTCACCACTAGCACTGCCCACATCGCGAAATACGCGATGATTAAGACCCCTATCTTGATTAGTCCTGTTATTGACTCTTCTAGTGTGTAATAGCTTCCGAAATGCATGATATCACCTTGATTTTTGTTTATTTGTATATTCGGTACCGAATGAACTATATAAAAACGTCGGTACCGAAAAGAAATAATTGGAATATGTGTATTGGGGTACCGAAATATTTATGAAGGGATCTTGACTAAGTATGCCTATGCGCCTTCAAAAACAGCTTTCTAAGAAGATTGGGGATAAAGAATACGCAAAATACGTTATAGTGATACCTCCAAAGACAATAGAAAAACTTGGGTGGAAAACAGGACAAGAGCTAAAAGCCAAACTCGAAAAAGGAAAGCTAATCATAGAAAAAGAATAAATGATACGTATAAAACGAGGCAAATTATGAGAAGAACATTATTCTTTTTAGCTCTATTTCTCATTTTACTTAACTTTTCAAGTCTGGTTGACGCAAAATGTCAATATGAAACTATAGAAGAATACGATGAGTCTGGTAATGTTTTAACCTATGAAGGAACAGATATTATTGCAGGAGAGGCACTTAACATTTCTGATTTTAGTGAAGGGAATCATGCTTCCTTCATGGTTTATAACCCGAATTCGTTTAAATTAATGGCAGTTTTCAATTTCACAGTTGATGGTTTTATTCAGGAAGAAAAGTCATATGGTAAGTGGATAGATCCATTATCATTTGAAAAAGTGCAGGAAACATGTTATAATGGCGAACAATTCGGAAATTGTTCGATAAATCAGTCTACTTTGTTTTACTATGTATCAAAACCAGAAGTAATGTTTGTTACTGAAGGGAAAATCAAGAGAAATAGGACGCTCTGTGATAAATCATGCTCAAGTGATGGTGAGTGCGGTTTTGGAGTATGTAATATAAACGGTTATTGTGGAAATGAAAAGATAGTTCCTTGTTCAAGCGGGACTCAAAATTGTCAAAATTTAAGTTGTGAGACTCCTGGAGCTAAAAAGTTTGGTGAAGCTTTTTCATGCGTATGGGAATGTAAATCAGGTGTTGGAAGTGATGGAATATGCAAATTAAATGATAAAGAAGAATGTTCTAGCGATTCTGATTGCTTTTCTGGGATGTGCAATATTGCAGGAGTGTGTGGAGAATTTGTTGCTTGTCCGAACAGAAAACAAAAGTGTAATGATGAATTGTGTGTGTTTCCCTCTGTTAAAAAAGTAGGTCAGGCTTATTCTTGCGAATGGGAATGCAAAAGCGGTGTTGGAGAAGATGGTGTTTGTAAAGAAAGTTTCATGACACTCGTTAAAAGATTTATTCTATTTACAGCTTTAATAGCATTGATTATTGCTCTTACAATATTCTTAATCAAGCGGGCAACTGGTGAAGGACCGCTAAGAAAATTAAGAAAGCAAATTAATGAACTAGAGAAGCAGCGTGAAGAAAAAAAGCAGGATTTTAGAAAAGCAGAAATTAAATTAAAAAAACAGTGGAAATCACACGAGATTTCAAAAGGAGACTTAAATAAGCGTAATGAAGAATTAACTCAAGAAGCCCAAGAAATGGAAGATATATCAATACTAATTGAACTTAACATTAAGAAGGTTTTAAGCTCCTATGAAAAAATGTATGGGCATCCTTTTGTTTTAGATGGAAGAGGTTATGTCAGATTCGCTAAAGATTGGTTAGACCCTTCCAAAATGGGGGGATATTTGCATCATCATGTTTGGAAAATAAACAACAAAGGAAAAGAAAAACCTCCAGGTTATGAGATACACCATAAGGATGGAAATAAATTGAATAATTCAATTGAGAATCTAGAATTGTTAACAGAAAAAGAACATATGAAAAAACATGGTAAGTTTTGATATCTCGAAAACCCCAATTATCCCAAACCCTCAGAATTTATCTCAGTACTGCTTTGTAAAAGCGAAAACTTTATACATTATTAATGGATATCTTATTATTGTGGGATATTATGACAATACCAGACTATCAATCATTGATGTTACCTTTATTGAAGTTTCTCTCTGATGAACAGGAACATAAAACAAGAGAAGCAGTCGAAAAGCTATCTGATGAATTTAACCTATCTGAAGATGAAAGAAAAGAATTATTACCTTCTGGTCAGCAACCAATTATAGATAACAGAGTAGGATGGGCAAGAACATATATGCTTAAAGCAGGATTGCTTGAAGCTCCAAAAAGAGGCTATATCAAGATTTCAGAAAAGGGTAAAGAAATATTAAAACAAAATCCAGAAAGAATAAATGTAAAATTCCTTGAACAATTTCCAGATTTTATCGAATTTAGAACTATTAAAAAAGAGACCTCAAAGGAAAATTCAAAAGAAGATGAAGAATTAGAAGATATTACTCCTGATGAATTAATGGGAAAAGGTTATAATTTAATAACTGCAAGTTTGGCTCAAGAGTTGCTTGAAAAAATAAGAAAAGTCGATCCCTCTTTTTTTGAAGAAGTTGTTGGAAAATTGCTTTTTGCAATGGGTTATGGTACCTGTGAAATAACTGGAGGTTCAGGCGACAAAGGAGTTGATGGAATTGTAAATCAAGATAAATTAGGTTTGGATAGAATATTTTTTCAAGCAAAGAGGTATGATGAATCAAATTCTGTAAATGCAAGGGATGTTCGAGATTTTGTTGGAACCTTAGATTTACACGGAGTAAATAAAGGTATATTTATTACAACTTCTCGGTTTCCAAAAGATACAAATGAAATTCTTAAAAAAACTCCAAAAAATATTATTTTAATAGATGGGCCAAAACTTGCTAAATTAATGATGGAACACAATGTTGGTGTGAGCTCACAAAAAACTTATCAAATTAAACAAATAGATACTGATTTCTTCCCTGAAGAATAGGCTACTTCTTTATGCAAACTTGACTCTTTCCACACCCCCCTCCTAACACCCACCCCTCCTAGCCCAACTCTCGTTCCCGAACTCACTTGCATTGCAGTACTCTTTCCAGGTTATCTGGGTGTGGCCTGATTCGAGGAGTTGTTCGTTGAGGTTGTGTTCTTTGCAGTAAACAACAGCAACCATTCTTCCATAGCTTCCATCAGCCTGTCCGTCATCTTCATCAACTAATACATGAGAGTCAAGAGGGCAAAGGTTTTCAGATAAGTCTATAGCTTCAAAAAAGCCTTCTTCATTTTTCTCTGGCGCGTCAGTTAAAGCTAATCTTATTGTTATTCCATCTACTGATAATGTATCGCCGTCATATATCTTCTCAACAGCTCCGACAAAGCAGTCAGCAGAGCCTTTGCATAAGGACAGATTGTAAGGATATGGAGGATTTTCAGAATAACGGGAACATGAAACTAGCAATACAAGTATGATCAGAAACAAGATGCTTTTATTCATAACATGCTATACTATTATGAAGGTTATTAAATGTTTTGCTAGAAAGTTTTATATATGTCATCTGCGAATAGATATTTGATGACTTTAAAAAAAGGTTTAGCTATTGCATCCTTTGTACTAGGATTATTCTTTTGGTTTCCTCTGTTTGGAATTATATGTACTGGTTTGGCATTAATATTTGGAATTAATTCTTTGGTTAATCATCATAGAAATCCTAAAGAGTATGGTGGAACAGTATTTTCAATTCTGGGGATAATGCTTGGAATTGTTGGTTTATTGTTACCAATTATACTCCCGATTTTGCTGATTTTAATAGATGAATTAAGAATTTCCCGTTTTCTATATGAGTCTGGATTACTGGAGATCATATGGCCGATGTACGGTATAACCATAATGTTTTTCTTATTAATTTTTGCTATACTTGGATCAACCAAATTAAAAACATTTACAAAAAGCATAATAGCTTTAACATCTAGTTTTAGTATCAGCATAATACTTGTTCTTCTACATGCAACTGGCTCTTATCCAATGGGATATAGTATTGTAGAGATTATTGTAAGAAGCTTTGAATTAACACATCCTGTTATTGGAAATTTCATATTTGCTTTATTACCGCTATCCTTAATCTTAAGAAAAAAAGCTTTTTTTATATCACAAATCGCATTGATTTTTGCAATACTTATTTCTTTATTTATACTTTTCTCACCCTCAATATTAGGATTAATTGCAGCTTTACTTATTGGTACGACTTTAGCAGTTTTTATATTTCCAGTTGTAATACTGGTATTCCAGTATAATCACTTATTAAAGAAAATCAATCCTGCAATTTTTAAGATTATATCCATCATTGCGCTGCTCTTATTTGCGTTTAGATTGATTTCATCTCCATTATCTTTTATGGACATTGTTTCTTCCTCTGGTCCGGAATCAGCTATTCTGTCACTTGTTGGTCTATTAGTAGGTGTCGTTATCTGGTCAATTTTTACAATACGCCTCTTTAGAAATCCTGATTTCTATAAGATTAAGACAGACAGAGAAAATTAATCACCTATGATGGTGAGTTGGATGATCGTGTCCTAGCTGTTTTCTGTTGTTTATGTGCTCTAGATGTGCTATCTTTTCCTCTAAGAATTTATCTACCCTCAGTTTATTTCTTTCAAGCATAGTGGAGAAATGCTGGCCGCCTAAGAAATGAGGCATAATAACATAGGTAGCTCCTGCTTCGTATAACATTTCAGCTTCCTCAATCTGATGAGAAACAACCACCACAATCGCTTTCTTGTTTACTTCTTTTACTTTATTGATAATAAGAAGGTTAGTGTCTATTAAAGGGATAGTGGATATTATCATTTTTGCCCTGGCAAGATTCAGTTCATCTAAAAGTTCAGAATCATTAGCATCCCCGTATCTGCAATCATACCCTTCTTTAGACAGTTTGGTTATAACTTCAGGATCATAATCAATTATGAAGAATTTCTTCTTAATTTTTTTAAGCGATTCGAGTATGTCCAGGCCTATGCGGTTGTAACCGAATAAGATTATGTCATGGTCGTCATGTTCATGATACTTATGCTCATCAACCTTCTTGCCTTTCCTTTCAAATATCGATAAAAACTTGGATATTTTAGGATATATCTTTTGCGAATACATTATCATATAAGTTGAGCCTGCAAATGTTATCAGTCCTACTGCTGTAACCAAGGAGAGAGTTTCGTTGTTCAGGTGGCCCAGGGATACCCCCATTGCGATTATAATAAGTGAGAATTCACTTATCTGAGCAACTGTAAGGCCCGCTAGAAAACTATTTCTTTTTGTATAGCCTAATGAGCCCATCAGCATCATGACTATGATGGGGTTGCCTATTAAAACAAAGAATGACATCAATAATATTGCTGTTAGGTTTGAAAGTATGCTTGAGAAGACCATTTGAGAGCCAAGCACAATAAAAAATAGTATCAGGAAAAAATCCCTAAGGGGTCTCATCCTGCAGCTTATCTCAAAGTGGTAGGGAGACATTGATAAGGTTATGCCTGCAAGCAATGCTCCGGCTTCAATAGAGAAATTTATGTAATGAAAGGCAGATGCAACAATAAAACACCAGCTAAGCGAGAAAAGGAGCAAAAATTCTTGGGATTTTGCGATAATCTTTGTTAATCTAGGCAAGACATAAATTGTTAGTAAAAATAAGACTACGATTCCGCCTGACCCTTTCAATATTGTCTCAAGGGCAACTGAAGCAAAATCAACACCTGTATTTAAAGTCGAAATAACAAGAAGCGCTAGTATAGCTATAAAATCCTGCACTATCAGAAAGCCGATGGATATTCTCCCATAGACTGTCTCTAAATCCCTCTTATCAGACAATAATTTCATGATGATTATTGTGCTGCTAAATGCTAGAGCGATTGCAAGATAAAATGAAGCAGTGTTTGAAAATCCAAGAGCCTTTGCGATAAAAAAACCAATAGATGTCGTAAAAAGTACCTGCCCTACTCCGGTAATAAGCGCTATTTTTCCAACTTCTTTGATAACCCTTGGATTAAGGTTTAATCCAACTAGAAACAATAGAAGAGCTATCCCTATCTGGGAAAAAGCAGATAATGTATCATGTGAATCGATTATGTTGAAAACAACGGGTCCGGCTAAAATACCGCTTATGAGATATCCTATAATTGCAGGTTGTTTGAGCAATCTAATAAACCCTGTTACAACTAATGTTATGAAAAGTATGACGCTTAGCTCTGTAAAAATCTCTGGATTCATCTTAATGGTCCTGAAGCAGGTTGATGATGCTGCTTGGTGTAATAACTCCAACTACTCTTTCATTTTTATCTAAAACCGGCACATATTCAAATCCTTTTTTATATATCAATCCTATAACTTCATTTATCGGAGTATCTAATTTTGCAAAAAACTTATGCTTATTCGCCATGTCTACCGCTTTTTTATATATGAATTCCCTGCGGTACCCCCTGTTTAGGATTTTTACGAGCGGCTCAAATTTAGTCTGCTGCAAAAAAAGCTTTATGATATCATTATCACTTATTTCACCAATAAATTTTCTTTCTTTTGTAACAACAATGCATGCGTTTATGTGCTCTTTTTTCAGTTTTTTTAATATAGATTCTGAACTTGCATCTGGAAACAGAAAAACCGGTTTTATCATCGCATCTCTTGCACAAAGTTTCTTAATTTTGTATTCCTGCGATAATACCTCTGCCTGATTTTTTATCAGCCTGCTTTTATTTTTTAGCCTCATTTTGTCTAAACCATCCTGAGCTAGAACAGTATTTAAGCTTTTCGATGAAAACTTTCTTCTTCAGAATTAAACTCTCAGAACTATTTAATATTCCATCGAAGCAGATTCTCAGAAACTTCATCAAAACACTTATCAAGTTTGGATGTTGCTTCCTTTATCGATTTCTCTGCGAATTCAATGTATTTTTTCTTAGCTTTTTTAAAATCAGCTGGCTCTTCGTCCAAATTCTCAAGTACAATTTCTCGAAGATCAGCAATTGTCTCATTAAGTACTTCAATTTGGTCATTTGCATAAAATATTAGATTAGATAATCTCTTTGTGCTCTTTCCTTTAACGTTCAATGGAAGCTCTATATCAAATAAAGCAATTGAATACATAGGCACATTATCTTTATATTTGCGTTTTTTAAAATACTCTACCTTACTTTCAACCTGCTTCTTTCCTCTTAAAATATCGCTTAGTGAGTTTAAATCGTCTTTCTCCCATTTTCGTTTATTGATACATTCTTTCACAACAAATAGAATGATTATGGCTACAAGAGCGTAGAACGTCATAATCCCTGAATAGTTCACTAATACGTCAGAAAGGAGAACTATTTCTAGAATAATCACAGCTGCTAATACACATAAAAACAATTGGAAAATCCTAGTATATGATGTCATTTTATATATGGAAACACATGACCATTTATAAACCTTTTCATTTTGTAACTACTTGCAGGGGGCTACATAATCGAAAGGTTTAAATAGGAGTTATGTTTGTTTGTATATTAACATGTTGGATAAACTAAACCAAATATTGCACTTGGGGCATAAAGCAAAGGATAGAGGAGTTGTTATAGTGCCTGATTGGCTAGATGAAGATTTGTTTTTTCATGTCTGGGATTTTATAAGAGTTAATCCTGATTATGCTTTTTTAGATAATGTTGATTATGCTGTTCCTAAACATAATAAGGGTTTAGAATCTAAAAATCCTCATAATGCAGGTCCAACAATTGATGAACTTGCTGATTTATATGGGGGTAAGGCCATCAAAAAAGCACAAGAGTTCGCTGAAGAGAACAATGCATCATTAGTTCTGCTCCATACTTCAAGAGGTTTTGGTCAATTGGGCGTAAGTGCTTCACTTTATGGAAAAGTTGAATAATTTTATTCTTGCCCTTGATTCTTCAGAAAGGTTACTTCACCCGCTCTCATGATACTTGCAGTGGGTGCACATGGCGAGTCCTTGTTTTATTGCATTGTCTAGATGAAATTTGTCTTCACCGAGCCAGTCGTGACTTGGATCATCTATAAGACCTAGAACGAAAAGTAGTGCTACTGGAGTGTATCCTCCTTGCTCATTTGGAATTCCATCACCTAAATAAGCATTTGATGCTATTAATTCAGGATGAGTGCAGTAATGCCATTGATTAATACATTCTTCTCTGAATATTGCATCTCTTTCAGATTCCGGAAAGATTTTCCGCATTAAACTAACTTCATTTTTAGCCTTTGCAATTGCATCTAAGTCAATATCCAAATCCCCAAGATGATGCTTGCAGGTGTCCCATGATTGTTCTTCTGTCATGAAGCCAGTTAATATTGGATTCTTTAAAAAGTTTACACACAACAACCTTTAAATACCCTTAATCTTAAGAAGACACTATGAACAAGAAACGTATCATACCAGCTGCAGTTGTTTTGGTTATCATTTTTCTTATTATGAGTTATCCTAGCTTTCTTATCTTAAAGCCTTATGCTCATAGCGGAGGATTTGCTCCTGTTCCTCAAAATAAAATATGTGATTGCGTTGGAATAGACTATTCTTATTATCCTAAAGGGTGTAGTGACTGTCCCACTTCACATTACTGTTTAGGTGTTACTAAGAACTGCATATGTTATGATGAATCCAAAGTGCAGGAATACCGGGACAAAGTAGACGCTGGAATAATCACTGAAGATAATAAAAAAGAATATTTAACCGCTGAGACCTTTTACAGCGAATGCCCATAAGGTTTCACACAAAAACCTTTAAATACTTTCAATTCTAAGAGTATTCTATGAAGAAAATACTGCTAATTTTACTCTTGATGTTAGTTATTTCATCTGCTCTTGTTTCTGCTAGGTGTACTTTTAACGGTGAGGAGGTTCCTTGCGATGTTTTATGGAATGATTTTGGTAAACCTTTTATTATCACTCTTGTAATTGGTTTGATGATAGCTATTCCTTGGTCTATCTTTACATTAATAATGATTTATAATTTTTTTATAAGAGTATTGAAGAATCCGAAATCAGTGGATACTAACTGGGTTATAAAGTGGGTTATCATTTTTGGTCTTACGGGTGGCATAGGCGCCATTGTATACTACTTCAAAGAATATAGGAAGAAAAATTAATTCTTCAAAACCTTTTAATACTGCCAATTTTTCTCTTAATGTCAGTTAGCTAAGAAAAATTACTTATACACCGCTTATATAACATGTCATCTTTGTTTTCACTTACTTCTTCACATAAATTAACATCGCTCATATTAATAGCCAGATCATAATAACAACCAGAATTAACTCCAGTTACTGGAGAGACAGCTTTTTTGCACACATTTTTATCCTTCAATGCTATAGCTAATTGAGTATAACACTCGTTTCTCATAACAGAATTTGTTACGCCTACCTTAGGAGATTTAATAGCATGCAGGCTCTCACACAAATTTTGATCTTTTTTTTGAACAGCTAATTCTATAATCCTATAATTTTCCTGGATACATTGATCAATTTCAGGAGTATTAAACTCAAAATTTGGACACATATCCGCATAATTAAATGTATCTTCCTTTGTTAGATCTGTATCTTTTGGATCATCAATTTGATTTGAAGTGCAACCAACTATAAGCACTACAGTGGCGATAATAAGTATGCAGAATATTGTTGTTTTCATTTTATTATAAACAAGCTAACAGACTTATAATACTTTCGCTAGCCAACGTCAAAACCTTTAAATACTTTCAATTCTAAGAGTATTCTATGAAGAAAATACTGCTAATTTTACTCTTGATGTTAGTTATTTCATCTGCTCTTGTTTCTGCTGCGTGTTATGTTAATGATAAAGAGGTCCCTTGCGATGTTTTCTGGAAAGATTATGGCGTACCTGGCCTTTTAATTATTTTATTTATTTTCTTACTAATAGTTGTTTGGATGATCTTTTTAATATTGATTGTTGTTGATTTTACTAAAAGAGTAAGGAAGAATCCTGAATTGAAAAAAAATAACTGGGCTGCGAAATGGCTCTTAATAATGCTTCTTACAGGACCTATAGGATTCATTGCATACTATTTCAAGGTTTATAGGAAGAAAATATAGAAAGGAGTTCTGCTTTATATGAGTTTTACTTAATAGCAAGCTAAGAACTAAACTCCCTTGCTTTCATAGAGCGCAACTGCTTCATCGATTGTTTCAACTGAAACCTTTTTGAATCTATTTTCAATATTCCACTTAGGATATATCTCATTTTCTGATACGATTCTTTCAACTCCTTGTGGAAATACATTTGCTCCCATCCATCGGAAATAATTCCCATCTTTGTCTTTATGAACAGTTATGTCATATCTTCCTCTTTTTCCATCAGGAGTATCTTTTATAGCATATTCATTAACAATTGCAACAGGTCTTTTACCAAACCCAGGAAGTCTTTCCTTTAAAACCAGAATGTCTCCTTCATCAAACTTGTGGTATTCATGTCCTTCATACCATCTTCCAAGTCTATTAAGTAAAAGCTTGCCTGGAACTACATTTCCTACAAACTTCCCAGCTAGTTCAGATATCATAATCAGAGGGGTTATTACAGGATATAAAAAGTTTTTTGAAGATTTTACGTTCGTTAGCTTTTATGCTTCTCTCGTAAACCTCACTGGACATTTCGGAAGATTTCTATGACGAGAACCATTCCCCACTGGACATCTGCGCGCGTAAGGTTTAATAGTTAAACATGATTGTAAACATAAAATCGGAAGATTTATATAGCAGGTAAGATTAATCTTACTTGGTGATGTAAAATGGATGTTGCTATAACAAGAATGAGTTCAAAAGGTCAGGTTGTTATACCTGCTGAAATGAGAGAAGGCATTAGCGAGGGTGATAAATTAGTTGTTATTAGAAACAAGAACCAGATAATAATGAAAAGAGCCAACAACTTAAATGAAAATTTTAAAGACGACCTTGCATTCGCAAAAAAAACAGAAGAAGCATGGAAAAGAATAAGCGAAGGAAAAGGCACTAAGATGAACTTTGATGATTTTGTTGAAGAGATGAAAAAGTGGTAAATGTAATCTTTGACCCGGAATTCGAAAAGGATTTCAAAAAGATAAAAGACAAAACAATAAAAGAAAGAATAATTAAACAAGTTTCAAAATTAAGAGACAACCCAACCATAGGCAAACCGATGATGTATGGCCGAAAAGGGACAAGAGAACTCTATATGCCGCCTTTTCGCTTATCATATAACACAGATGGGAACACCATATACCTCCTTGCTTTATACCACAAAGATGAACAGTAATTTTTCAACAACCTTTAAATACTCACTCAACTAATTCAACCATGAGGTGGTCCAATATGCCAGCTAAAAAAGAAAAACCAATACCAGTTAAAAAAATGAAAAAATGCAAGCCACAGAATATGTGCGGTGGTGGCGGAGGATGCGCTTATTTCTTAGGTTTTATTGGCGCAGCAGTGTATTACATATCAGTATCAACAGGTTTCTGGGGCGGAGTACTAGGATTCCTAAAGGCAATTGTATGGCCAGCTTTCCTTGTATTCGAAGTGCTCAGATTCGTAGGCGCATAATAATGTTAGATGGCTTAGCAAGTCCAGCTGCATGGGCAACCCCTGGCGGAATAGGTTTTTTACTCGCCTGTTTAGGTGTATTCTTCTGGGGAGTAGCTAAAGTCAGTAAGATTAAGTGAGTTCATTCGGAAAAGAACATATGAAAGTAAAGATTTAATGTTATGGATATTTGTAATGCTTAATTCTATATTATTTGGGTTGCATGGCGATGGAAAAACCCTAAGAAAAAATAAAATCTTATTTCTTTATAGCTTTGGCAACTTTTTCTAGCCCAGCGTATATGATTCCTCCTCCGACTACGAACCCTACAAATATCATTGTACCAGCGACTATATATGCTATTTCAATTTCCATATTCATCCACCTCCTTTCTTTTTCTTATAAAATACTTAAAAGGTTTATAATACTTTTGCCAGCTAAGAATGCTAAGCTTTAAATAAAAGCATAGCCATATTCTAATATATGAAAACTAAACACATAATTGGCATAGTTGTTGCAGTAATCCTGTTAATAGCTGGATTATTGTTTATGCAGTATATGGGCATCTTCGCGCCAGCTACAAAACTTTGATAACTCTGCCAGCTAAGAATTAGTTCATCCCATAATCTCTTGGGCTTTTGCGAAGAAGGAGTCTTCTATAGCAGCTTCATCTACGCTGCTTGAATACGCTTGCAGGTAAATAGATGCTTCTAAGTTCCCTGTTTCAGTTAATTTAAGAATTAGTTTGGTGTCACCAGAATACTTTGAGCCAAGTTTGTTTTCATAGCGTGGAAATGTTGCCCATGAATCAGGGTTTTGTATGACTGGAACAATAAGGCTGGGATGCGTTAGAAAATTGTCAATGCCTATTCCTCCTAGTTCTTGCTTGTACATCTCAAGTAACGCCAAGCAAATCTCGTCATCAAATTCTTCAGGTTTCATAGTCCTGGGGGTTATTTATGTATATAAGAAATTTTCTCACTCAAAACCTTTAAATACTCCTAACTTGATTATTCTATTCAATGAATTGGAAAATTATCGTGTTTAGCGTAATATTCGTTCTTGTTGTATTATGTACATTATTTATTTATGCATATTCCAGTGAAACAACTGAGGAAATTGTTGAAACAGTCAATAAATCCAGGATTGTTACTGAAACTAAAGAAGTGCAGCAAACAACATCGTTCAAGAGATACTTTAATGATGTCTATGAGTATGAAGGAAAGGATGTAACATTAACAGGTTTCTTGTCGCTATATATCAAGGGAGATGAAAAGTCAGGAATTTATACTACAGGCATATTCGATGATTACGGAAGGATCATTGATTTATCTGGAGTAAAAAAAGAATATGAATCCTTGTTTCCTAAAGATGAGGTTACTGAAGAACTGTATGCTGTGAGTGGAGTTTTGTTGAGGGACTATCAAACCCCAAGATTAAAGGCAAGAACAATAACTTTAACAGAAAGAGAGCCTCCTGTGCAAAAAGAGGTTACTAAAACAGTTTACGCTATGGAAGATGAAACTACTTACATTCATCATCCAAGATTTCCGTTAATTAGGAATTTTGTGGATAATCTTTTTGGAAGAGAAGTTTCTTGTGAAGATGGAACGCCATTGGAAGAATGTTCAGAGAACAAACCATATTTCTGTGAAGTAAAAGGTTTAGTAAAGAACCCAATCGAATGTGGATGCCCGGAAGGTGAAAGATTATATGATTCCAATTGTATTCCTGTAGTAAAATGTTCAGATGGGACTTTTGAGCCGGAATGTTCAGAGACCAAGCCAATGAAGTGTGTTAATAAAGAACTTGTTGAAAAGGCTTCAGAGTGCGGCTGCCCTGATGATCTCTCTGTTGAAGAAGATGCTTGTGTAAGAATTCTAAAGATAGAATGATGGTTAACAGCTTTGACCTGAAGTCTAGTTTTTCCATCATGTTCACTTATGATTTATTCTTATTTAAGCTTTTCCCACAATAACCTTTTTAAGTTAATTTAGCTTACCTGTACTTGAAATGGCAGTAAAAAGAATAAGCGCTTACGAGTGTGACGTGTGTAATGAAATAGGAACGGGTAAGTATTTCAAGAGACAGCACACTGAAACTCCTGTTACAGGTGCGGATTTAAGATCTTGTGAGGTCTTCTGGTATAATCATCCTGTAAAATCAGCAGATCCAAGTAAGATAATAATAATCTCAAAAGTAAATACCCCGGATATTGATCACAAGAGAGTATACGAAGCCTTATTCTTTGATTTACCTTTTGAATGGGAATCACTAGATGATAACCCTGAGGTTAAAACACTGTACACTGACAAGTTATATGAGATTGATGATATTTCTTTTGACATGTTCGCAGAAAAGGTTTTTGAAAATAAGTCTGTTGCAACATTGGTAAACACTATGATGAAAAGTCATGGCGTTGCATTTAATAAAGGTACGCTTGAAAAAGAAGTTCATTCTGAGTAAGCAGGACGTTTAGAAATCTTTATATAGGTCTTTGTTCAATTTAATGATCATGGAAGCAATCATTGATTTTTTGTCATCACTTGGAGTTTTTAGTGTAATCTTGCCGTTCTTAATCAGCTTTGTTATTTCTGGTTTAATCATTTATTTTGTTTGTATGAAGCTGTTTGTAAAATCCCATCTTGAAAAAAGATCTAAGATTATACTTTCAGTAGTAATCGCTGTTGTACTGTCCAGTATCATCTCTTTTCTTGTTGTCAGGAGCGGTTTTTTGTTTATGCTGTTGTTCAGTAGGTAGAGCATAACCTTCGCACACCAAAACCTTTATTAACTGTTTATTCTAATAATATGTTATGTGTACAGGTCCATACTATGGTGTTGTGGTTCTTCTATTGTTAGGTCTTTATTCTATCACAGTGTACATAACACGGAGCATACATCATAAAGATTGGACAATGTACAGGAAATCATACTTAACCATAGGCATTATCCTGCTGATCTTAGCTGCTTTTTTCGGTTATTTCGGCTTCTTATGCTGATTTCCGCAAGCTTTATTAACTATATAACCAACTATTACCTTATGGCTGAGATCACAGCATTCGAGACACTCTTCAACACAATAAAGGATGTGTTCTCTGGGATATTGAATAATCTGATTATAGCAGCTATTATTCTCTTGATTGGATTCATTGCTGGCAGGCTTCTTGGCAAGTTTGTTCATAAGCTGCTGCATGAGATAGAGCTTAACAAGGCAATTAGACTTTCAACAGGAATAAAACTATCCTTAGAAGAGATCATAAGCACATTCGTGAGCTATTTCACGTATTTTGTGTCATTTGTATTAGCTTTAGACCAATTGGGAGTAGACACCTTGGTTTTCAATATTATTGCTGCAGGTGTTATCGTAGTAATCGTGCTATCTGCTTTATTGGCAGTAAAAGATTTCATACCTAATGTTGTTGCAGGCTTTTTCATCAAGCAGAAGGGTTTAATCAAGAAAGGAGATAAGATTAAGTTTGGTGATTTGGAAGGAAAAATAGTTCAGATTGAGCTTATTGAAACAAGACTGGAGACAAAAAAGAAGGATATGATATTTGTTCCGAATTCTGCTATTCTAAAGGGAAAGATTGTAAAAAAACATTAAACTTTTTCGAGAAGGCTTACGATGTTCCATATCTGTGTTCTTGTGTATGATTGAAGATTAGTATCATCTGAAATTTCGTCAAGTTTCTGAAGAGCTTTGTCTATTCTCATGGAAACATCCAGTTCCTTGTTTTCCATTGATTCTATTGTGTTCTTTATCTTGTCCTTAATGTTTCTTGGCACTGTGCTGTCTTCTTCAAGCTCTTTTAAGGCTTCCATTACATTCTCTACATCTTCATTCTGCGTCATTTTCGTTACTTCTCCTTCATCTCTCCGATTACTTCTTTTTGCAGAGCAGATGCCTGATCTCTTATGCCGCTCTCTTGCTTCTCAATAGCTTTCACTCTTAGTTCTGTGGTCTCTTTCTTTGTTGTTAATTCCTTTACAAGTTCTTCTTTTTTTGCAGAAACCATAATGCTGCCTACAATCTTGTAGGCGTCAGTAGTATTCTGAAGTTCTTTAATTGCAGAGTCTATCTCTGATAGCTGCATATGAAATCCCTGTTTTTGCATAAGAAGGTTCTGTAGACTTTGTTCCATCATCTGAAGTTGCTGTATCTTTTGCTCTGTTTCTTTTTTTCCAGTCATTTTAGATTTTTCCGCTCTTTTCAAGCACATTGAGCAGTTTTGATATAGAGTTAAGCGATATTCGCAGCGCTGTGCTGTCAGCTGCACTAATCTTAAACTCAACCCCTTTTTTCGTTTTTTTTATTGTATATCCTGCTCTGTCCTTTTTAGTAACTTTTAACTCAGGCTCAAAGCATTTTAGTATAAGGTTGCCATCCCCCTCAACCTTTAAACTAGCAGTGAATATCATCGCGCCTTAATCTTTGTAAGTGTTTTTCTAGGCTTGAAAAGTATCTTGCTTCCGCAATAAGGGCATCTTACCTTCTTTCTAAGGTAATCTGTAGACACCTTCTTGTTACAGTCAAAGCATTTGTATTCTACCATTTTTAAGCAGTGCTCTCCTTGGATTCCACTTTAACTATTATTTTTCCAGGAGTATAAGCTCTTCCAGTGAACTTGCTTTCGCATTTATTACATTGCCAGATTCCTACAGACAGCTTCTTAACTCCCTTCTTCAGGCAGTAAGGGCACTTGTCTGATTTTCTTCTTTCTCCCTCTATTGCGCCAAGCCTGTTCTTAAGCTTTCTACCGTATCTTGGTCCGAATCTCTTTACAGAACCATGTTTCTTTGTCTTTGCCATCTTCTCGATTCAAGGATTAATTAATCCTTTATAAAGTTATTGGATTTTACTCTCGAAACTTTTTTATATAAGATGTTTTTTTTAGCAGGTATGCAAAATCCATGGCATTTTTTTGTACCAC
>JAAGZO010000438.1 GCA_024206195.1 bacterium
CTCGCCGGTGCCTTGGAAATTGAGATAGGATCAGGATAGACCTAAAATGAAAGCATCAACGGGATACGATTTACACACGACTGTAAGAGAAAAGAGTAGGTATTTAAAAAGCAAGCTTTGAATGCATTTTCCCAGCTAGTACGGCAGCTTTCAGTGTTTGACTCATAATCTTGATTTAGGATTCGTGTATAAGCTGCAATACTAGGTCGGATAATGTGAATACTTAGAAAATAGGCTTAGAAACTGTGCATTTCGTAATGTGTATTGTGATTCAACTGTTTCCATATTGTGTTTATTCATACCAGCCTGTCAAGTTTAGTCTGTCACACCGCTTTTCTTATTATATATATAAGCAATAGTACAAGAAGAGAACGACGAATCAGGACATCTCCAGCTCTGGAACATTGTCAGTGGTCCTTGACGAAAGGAACTCTATTCCCAATTCGCTGCTGAATCGCATATTGCTGTAATTTCTGAAGGATCAAGGGACAAAATCAGTGCTATCCTCCCTTCTTCTGAGAAACTGAAAGAACTTTCTCTCTCTTGCGGGATTCCTGCAGAGGACATGGGTCACTGCATGGACAATTCCCTATCCAAACAATTATGGATACGGACTGTGGATATTCAGCGGAAACCACAAGGGTACATCGGACACTGACCAGCGAAAATTGGTACCAGCGGAACCAGAGCCGAAGATTACAAGAACAATCGATAGAAAACTGTTGTACATTGCTAAATATACGGTTTCACTCAACAACTGCTTTTGTATCTGGTTGACAAGTTTTCTGTAACCCCCGGAGCTTAAGACTAGCGAGGGTGGTGTGACTATAGAGTGCTTAATGTATTATAAAAAGTCTTGTGTATAATGTTCATCTTATTTAGGATCTTACTGTATTATTATACTTTGGTAATCAATCTCTTGGTGTAATTGTGCGTATTTA
>JAAGZO010000439.1 GCA_024206195.1 bacterium
CCAGGGTACCGCCCCCTGCCTCGATGGTTTTGCAGACCACGCCGTTCACTTGCTCGGTCGCCGCGCCAACGCCAGAACCATACTGTATAATCATCTTCATCCCAATCAACGGGTAATATGTCGTATTTTATCCGCATTCTGTTGGCCAGTATTTTTGTTCTTCAGGATCATGAACACTGTTAATGGTTTTGACTTCAAAAAATTCTCTTAAAGAGTCTGATAACTCTATTGCTTGGTCTTTGGTAAAGTAAAGATCATATTCAACTTCTTTATTTTCTTCTACAGCACTATTAAAAAGTTCTATATGCAACATATCATCATCTATCCATTTAAACACCTTCATGAAATGCGAACCGCATTGGCATTCAAATAGCTTTGCCATTAACTCATTATCATTTGGGTTTGCTTCTACAAGGTCCATACTCATATTATATTATAGTACCCAAAGATAATCAATCTAAAAAACGTCTATACGTTGATCTAAAGTCCCAGTTAAGATACATGATCCAAAACAGAAGCAGAAATATACCCAAGAAGGCTCCTCCTGCTATAATAGCATAAGCTTCCCACGTTTTTTTGAATTCTTGTCTCATATAATTATAAAGGGACCCTTCTAAGCGCGCAATTCTTTCTTCGTGTTCTTTTTGGAGTGCCGCAGCTCGAGCTTCTCTTCTTTTAATATACCAATATTCACTTTCCATTAATATTATATATTTTGCATAATAAAGCAACCTACTCCATGAGCTCGATCATCATAAATTATATCTTCCATATCTTCTGGTTGTGTTTGATCCCAGTAAGAATCATTTAAAGTAAAGGTTTGTTTATGTATTATTTTACTTCCTTTAGTTAACTCTAATAACTTATCCCAATTATAATTTTGATGATAGTCTTGCCATACTGGCTTACCAAATGGAACTGTTAATATAATCTTACCTTTATCCTTTAATATTGAAAGAGCTTTTTCATATCCTCTTCTATCTTCACCTTCTTTATACTGACAACCAGGTCTAGTATCTTCTGTGCACATTGGAAAATGTTCTAAGGAGGAAAGAAACATTATAGTATCGAACTTCTCGTCCTTAAAATCATAGTTAATAAACTCACCTTGATAGTCTCCACCTCTAAAATCAGCTACCCTATAGTCATAGCCCCCAGATTCAATTACATCCTTAATCGGGTTATTCATTGCTTCACTAGTAGGTACACCCCCGACGTCTAATATAACACCATCTTTTTTGCAATGGTTTATAATAGCGCTGCATATAAAAGGTATTTCTACACTTCTTTCAGAATTATATATATCTTTAATACGAAACATTATAATGATTTACTTTCTTACCAGGAATATCGTTTAACTTAACATAATCATAACCCGTACCATTATCACTAGGCATATAAACCTCCTCAGCATGACCAAGATAAGCAGCCCACCAAGAGAACGTAGAATTAGTAATTATTAATTTCTTATATGACATTATGTCCGCAAAGTCCTTATCCGGCTCGCAGCTCTCACGGCACACTACTTTCGGCGAGAAATGAGCAAAGTGGTTGAGATAGCCTATATCATATGTATCAGTAATAATAGTAAGATTGTCAAATTGTAAAGAGTCTAATTTACCTAGCAATAGATCCAACACACCGTTCGGCTCCGGCACGAGACCTAAGCTCTTAAAATCACTACCCAATCTCAGACTTACACATACACCATCTATGGGATCTACTTTCGGTATATTGAAATAACTTTTTACTAGCTCTGTATCTTCATATAATGCACTGTCCTGGAAGTAACCTGACAACTGAGCATCTCTGCTTATCTTCTGGCCATTCCAGTAATGCAGATAGTTACGCTCATCTTTAGGGTCTAATCCATGCTGGCAGATCTCTCCATATAACGGCATTCGATTAACCCCACCATACAGACCTTCATTTTCCATAGCTAACATATCATTGAGAAACTCTGCATGTCTCTGCTCGAATGTCGGTAACCGAGGAGTCATATTGCAGCGATCAGCAAATAATCTCATTAATGCATATTGGAAAAATATATTTCCGTAATTCCCAATAGGTTCAAATGATACGTAATTCACGTGATTAGTCTTTACTAGCGTCGCGTCGTTTACGTTGCCTTTGTTTCTTCTCGTTTACCAGACATACGGACCCCCAGCAAAACAGGAACATTACTATAGTGATCCCAACTTCTGTCATGTAATTAATTATTAAGAACGCAGCGATACCAACCATGACCCAACTCAATATGCCGTACCATAACCACCATTTTAACTTATCCAAATCTTCCATTCTCTTATTATAATATCAAACCGCGGGGTATATATAGGCCGAAAAAATCGCAAAAAATTTTTTTTGGGGCATGCCCCTCACCTAGTTCCCTACCAGTCTCTATATATATGTTTCTCCGTTACCCGGTGCTCTGAGCAAAGCTTCTCTCTCGAGCTTTGTGCAGAGAGATAAAGACCCCCTCTCGCAAACAAAACCTTCTAGCGAAGGAAAACAAAATCGAGAGGGGGCTTATCTAGAGAATGGTATTAGCTTTCCCCACCTACAGTCGCAATTACCTCTTCGTCTTCTTCGTCCCAGACCTGCTTCTTAATCGCCGCAACAGTCTCTTTGCCTAGCAGCTCTTCCTTCTGTTGCTCATAAGCTTCTGTCTCTGGACTCAGCTTAGACTCCACAACAGTCGTCGCAATGTTCTTCTCTTTAGCAGTCACATTACGCTTAGAGGCCTTACCTCGTGTGTTCAATTGAACGATATCGAGCCAAGGCTTCTCTGTCGTGATCTTCTCGAATGCCTTCGTGTCTACTACTACATCATTTACGTCTGCATTCTTACAACGCGTTAATGCTTCACGACTCACATAATACTTCTGTAGATCTGCTACAGTTGTACCCAACCTGTTCGCTTTCTTCTGTAAGTAGTCGTACGTGGTTGGTCGACTCTTACCCGTTACTATACATGTTAACTTTGGACTTGCCATAATTTAAATTCTATCCATTCAATTCACTAACAACCTCTAAATCATCAGTATCAATTGTAAAACCATCTCCTAATTCAATAACATCTACCCTATCACCATCAAACCCACACACTACACCATCTTCACAATCTTGACCAGTCATCTTTACTATACTGCCAATCCTAATCTCTTTTCCTTCTTTATCTCTTATCACAACCTTATTTGTCATATCTTCCATGCTATAATTATATTGTAGTTCCCAATCTCAATCAACTAACTTCTCAAAAGACTCTTCAATCAATTCAACCCATTCTTCCCATAAGGAACCATCATACTTACCATTACTAAAATCTACCTCTTTTGCAATACTATCTAAATTCAACTCATCTACTTTACTATACCACTTATTACCCTCTTCAATAACCAATAACAAATCTTCTTCACCATAACTAATAAACCCAACTCCCTCTATAATACCCAAAACCTCATACATCTCTTCACCATCATCACTAAACCCTTCCCACTCATCTTTTCTCATCTTCTCAACAACATACTCCCCAAATACATCATCAACAATATCTTTAATCTCCCCTCCAAACTTATCTTCTTTTATCCAACTAATACTATTTTCAGCATAACCAGTATAAACATCAACAACTTTTATATTTTTCATCTTATTTTTCAACATCTGCAACATTTGCAATACAATAATTATAAGCTGGTTCCCAATTCTATTCAATCTCATTCTCAACAGCTGTAATGCGCTCTTCACCCACCTCTATCATCGAATAGATCACATTGCAATCATCATCGATTTCGACATCTGTCACCATGAAATCAGACCCCTCATGCAGAGATTTTGCTGGTATGATATCCCCTTTATCGAATCGAGTCTCAAAGCGTATTGCACCACGAGTAAACGTCATTTGCCCTCCTCTTCTTCGATGGTTGCTTCCAGCTCTGAGAGATCTTTATCAAACATCTCTTCCAATTCAATCTCAGCTAATCTTAGCATATCTTCCATGCTATAATTATATGGTGGTTCCCTACTTGGGTCAAGCTTGCCCTACGGGCAGAATTCCCACCTTGACTAGAATTGGGAACTAGACTATAATTGTAGCATACTGCGAGTATCACCACTCCATCAAGGCCACGGGCCTGGCGAAAACTCTCTTTTTTTAGCGGGCGGGGGTAAAGTAAAGAACATACTACTTGATATACTCTTGGATTGTTCATATAATAAGCACTTGTTATGTCAGTAAACCTTAATGAAAACCAGAACCCGCCTAGAGGGGGGGCTTTTCCGAGTGTGAGTCCTGATCTGGATCTTCGGAATCTTTTTTCTTTCTCTGGAGTGCTTAAACTTAATACTACTCTATTCTTTGTGCTGGTTAGTGCTCCATGTAAACCCCAGCATTAAATTGTATTTTAAGTATTATCTTTCTCTCTTACCGCTAACATACATTCGGAAACCGTTTCTTGAGCATTCTATTTCTTTTTAGTGAAAATTTGTTACTTTTTCTATCTGAATCAGTTGTTTTCCAATTGATTAAACTAGCTATCACATACCATATCCATCTTTCTAACGCTTTCATCTCTTCTATACCTTTATTATATAAACACAAAAATTATTACCTCAAACCTATTCTTCATCTATTTCGCATGGCTTCTGGTCTGGGCATGCTCCATCATTATCGTAATTGTCTAGTTCTTCTCCATAGACATCTCCTCCTAATACCTCTATGAGATATTTCATTTCTTCTACCTTTAAGAAAACTGGAGTGCCAATAGCTTTTATATCATGCAAGCTCTCCATAACTCTTGCTTTCGGAATAGCCTCTTGTAGCTTTTCAATCACTCTCAGCTTCATGTGTAGTATTGACTTCATCTCTGATATTATATAATGCCATTCTCATATCATACAACCCTTTTGTCACTTGATGCAGTGCTTCATTGGCAGTTTTTGAATATCTATTCTCACATGCTGTTGGATCGATCACATAACGCATTACACCTTCCATCATGGCGAGATCTCTTGTCATGTTTTCTATCTTTCCGTCTACATTTACTTCTAAATCATTCATACAATTTATCGATCCTATCATCTAAAACCTTTACAATATTCTCTGTACTCTTTACTAGATCTTGCAAGGCATCTCTATGCTCTTCTAAAGCCTCGACATACTCCTCCAAACTTAATGTATAATCATCATCATACGTCTTCGCTTTTTTCAGAGCTTTATACTTCTTCTCGATATCCAAGTAATATTGAACCGACTTTTCTTTCTTCTTATTTTTTGCACTCATCACAATCACACGTCCTTATCGCTCCTATCAGTTTGCTTATCTCTATTTGGATCCAGAATGACTTCGACTTTCGTCCCATTCTCTTTAGCACATTGATCAGCCAATTCCTTATCATAAAAAATACTAATTCCTTTTCTGACCTTTACTCTATAATTGCTCATCCTTGCTTAATATCCTCTCTTTGCTCTGGCTTTAATCTCTTCCAGACTTCCCATGTAGGCCTCTTATCAGCATCGAGAGAGTCCCATTCTTTTTTAAGTGCTTTTCTATCTATTAAATCTTTATTCATCCTTCTA
>JAAGZO010000440.1 GCA_024206195.1 bacterium
AGATGACAGATCAGATTCCTGAACACTTCATTTCGCATCGCTACACCTAAAAATGGCTTTGGAAATCCCTAAAGGCGCTGTTCAAATTAATAAATCTATGGTCTTCGTGAAGCTTTTTTTAATCAGGACATTGGAAGAATCAACATTCGTAATTATTTCAAAGTTCCAACAGGAAACAACGATGATGCCCCATACGAATTGAATAAAGAGGGACTTATTCGTCTACGTCCAACCCAGAAGGGAATCTGTATGTCCGTGGAAGATGCCTGAAAACTTGCTTCAGTTTTGGAAGAATATGCTGAAACCCTTGATAAATTGAATAAACTTGCTGATTCGAAATGAGCGTGGACTTTCTTGACCTAGTCTTAGCAGTAGAATAGTCTATAGGTGATGCTGTGAATTAGTGTAGTGATATTATGACCGAATAAAATCTGTTAGTGACCCGATTCAAAAAAGCAAATTCATACAACGTGTATTTCCTTCATTGAGCATTAGGAATGCAATTACCGTATTTTCTCTAATAGTCCCGAAGGGGAGGTATTGGAGAAAATATGGTAACTCATCTTTCCCGATGTAATAGTAGACGCGCAGAGTGTTTACTAAACAACCAATCGATTTTTCAGGAAGAAATGTCCAGGCCAGCCATTAACCACTCTTCGATTTACCTATGTATGAATCAGTTAGCTCCTCCAAGAGATGCGTCTAGCGACCGGCAGAAACAAAACCCACGTGACTTAGAGGAACTTTGCGTTTTCACTATTTACAAGCTCTGCTTTGGTGAATTATCTTCCACCATCAATAAATGGACCTCTTTG
>JAAGZO010000441.1 GCA_024206195.1 bacterium
ACTTTTACTACATGGGATTCAGGCGATGAGATGCAGCCAACTTCATTAGCCTTTATAGACGGAGTACTTTATAGAGCGGACACTAGAGGTTATGTATTAAAACACACTCTAGATTTATATAACGATCCAGTAATAGACACAGCAGTAGCTGCTGGTAGCTGGGAAGATAAAGCAGTTATATATGATTACACATCATGTGCATATGCTTTTAATGATGAGATCAATAAGAAGTGGGTAACTAAACTTACAGCATTATTTAAGAATAATTATACTAATGCATCAATACAGTTTCAGGGATGTAATGATGACTCAGGGACTTATAAAGATCTAGCAGCACTACGGTTTAGAAGTAACTTTGTATGGGGAGATGATGAAGTCATTTGGGGAGATGAAGATTTAGTATGGAACTGGCAGGGGATAATCACAGCTGAAAGAAGATTTCCTAAAAAGTATTTAAGATGCATGTATAAACAGGTGAAGATAACTAATGCGAATACTATCTTATGTAACTCTGATGATTGGGGAGATGCCACGGTTAACGCTTCCGCTAAAACAGTATTACTTGATAATGCTGCTACGGAAGATTGGCCAGATAATATCATTGGTTATTCAATATACTTTGACTCAGATAACTATGATAAGGGCTACGAGATTACTATTCGCGCTGCTGATACTCTTACTGTTTCAGATACCGATGGCACTTTAGTTGATGGTAGTCAGTCATGGGTTATAAAAGGATATAGACGAGGAGAGAAAATTGAGCTTCAAAGCTATACGATAGTTTACTTACCACACGGCGAGTCAACACTAGCTTATCAAAGTGGGGAGTCTGGAGAAAATGCGTAGCGGTATTGATATAAATACTGAGTCAATCGAAGATGAAGTTCTTAGAGATAACTTCGTTAAGATAAGAGAAGAGTTTGAAGAAGCTCTTTTCAATAGATTTACTGGTAAGCATTTTGAGATAACATTTACTCAAGCCGAGACTAATTTTAAGTACCCTCATAACCTGGGGTTTTGGCCTAAAGATGTACTTCAAACATTTATAACTGGGGCTGGAGCTGTTACTTGGAATTATGGTTTATTTGATGGTGATGATTTAGATATAACTACAACAGGTGCTTGCACCGTTCGAGCTTTCATAGGAGCTTTTTCGGAGGAATAAATGGAATTAGTTACATGGGCTACGTTAAAAGCTGAGATAGAAGATGAGATGGATCTACATAACGAGGTGTTTGTAGATGATGATGAAATGATGAAATACGCTAATGATGCTATTGATGAGTGTGAATCAGAGATCCATATGCTTTATGAGGATTACTTTCTAAAGAAATATGATGTTCCTTTAGTAGCTGGTACTAGTGAGTATGCACTTCCTACTGATATATATGCTAATAAAGTAAGGTTCATTCAGTATGATGATGGTGGAGTTAATCAATATCCTATAACAAAGATAACTGATCTATCAGATATAGCTCTTATAGAAGTTGGTGAGGATTATAGATATAACATTACTAATGAGACGGCTGCTAATGGACCTAGAATAATCTTTTATCCCCCTCCAATTGCTACTGATTCTACGCTAGTAGATATGTGGTACATTAGAAACGCTAACAAGATTACAGCTACAACTGATACGATAGATATCCCTGAATTTAAAGTATTCATTAAGGATTATATAAAGGCTAAATTAACTGGAGATAAAGAAGTAGGTAATCCATCTCTTCAAAAATGGATGAGAGATTTAGAATTATCACGAAAGAAGATGAGAGAAACATTGGGTGAGATGATACCCGATGGAGATAGTTATATAGTACCAGACATGACGTTTTACTTTGATATGAGTTAGGAGATATTATTATGGGATTTGGTGATTGGTTTGGTGATCAACCGCAAGAAAGAAAAGGAATTAACAAGTGGATAGATCAGATAGATCAGAGTCGAGCCGCTGCTGAAGAAGATCCACTTTCTTGGATGGACCCTACAATGAAAGGAGTCTGGGGACAAAGACCAGATACTGAAATGGCCATAGATCCAGAGACTGGTGAGCTACTTCCTCAATACCAGATGCAATGGCAAGGCATACAAAACGCTCCTAGAAAATACACTTACCAAGATATGGTAGGTGGGCTAGAGGGTATTAGTCCATATGAGACTGGCCAATACTTTGAGGAAGCTGGTGCTGGGTATGGGACTTTAGCTGAAAGAGCTTATGGTACTGAGACAGATCCGTGGACTCAAAAGCTTTTAGAATCTCAACAACTAGGACAAGCTACTCAAGGAGATGTGCTTTCTCAACAGATGGCTAGTGAAAGAACTAGGATGATGGAAGATCTAGCTGCTAGAGGAGGACTTGAAGGTGGAGCTAGAGAAAGACTAGTAAGATCTACCGGTCGAGATACCATGGCAGAAAGACAAAGACTAGCTAGAGAAGGTATGCAACAACGCCTTGGCATAGAGTCAGAAGCTGAGCGTCAAAGACTTGGTCTTCAAGAAAGACTACCTGGTATGGCTATGGGACTCGAACAACATGAAAGAGATGTAGCTACTTCTAAGCAAAAACTAGAAATGGATAAAATAGATAGACTCACTCAGCAGTCTAACACTATTCATGAAGCTACTATGAAAAGAGAAATAGCTAATAAGATGGGTCAACTTGGAGTAGACCAAGCTAATATAGCTCAAGCTCTAACTGAGCTTAGAGGTAAGAATGCTAGTGAGCTTCAAAAATGGATGGAGTTAGCTGGACTGGCTGGAGCTAGTGAAACAGCTAAAGCTCAAACAGCTGCTAGTGAGGGTGGTGGCGGAGGACTTTTAGGCAGTGTGTTTGAAACCATAGGTATTAAGTACTAATTATTATAAGGAGTTTAATATGTGGCCATTAATTTTAGCAGGTGCTGGTTTAGGTATGGTTAAATCAGCAGAAGAGAAAAAGCAAAGAGCACAGATGGGCAAAGCAGCTGCTGCACAAACTAAGTATTCACCATGGACAGGCATGGGAGCAGGTCAAGTACCAGCCCCACAGTCTAGTCTAATGCCTATACTTCAGGGAGCTATGACAGGAGCTATGCTTGGTCAATCTTTGGGAGCGCCAACGGCACCAGGAGCTGGAGCACCAGTAGCGACTACTTCTACAACTCAAATGCCAGCACAATTTAACCCTTATATGACTACATAAGGAACTATCATGCCTGACTTTAATATAGCTGAAGTAATGAAATCTCTTGGCGTAGGTCAAAAGGCTCAAGCTGCCGTCCCTAATCCAAGGCCTACTCCTTTTGTTCCTCAGCAGCCACCTCCTAGAGTTGAACCGGCCAAAGAATCTATGAACCCCCAAGAGGAGGAAAACCTTTTTCTCAAGGGCCAGATGTTAGGACTAATGTCTCAGATGGGAGGGGGACAGCCCGCTCAAGAAAAGGAACCAAATCTCTACTGGCCAAAGGCTTCTGCCCCAAGGGAAAGAAACCTTAGCCCTCTGAGAGAGGCTATAGGACGATATGAAGGCAAGGAAACTAAGACAGATCTTAGCCCTCTTGTCGCTCTAATAGACTCCTGGGGTGGCTCTAAATTGATGAGTGGTTACCAAAGACCAGTTAGTGAATCGCAAAAACAAGATACTATTACTAAGCTTAAGATGCAGTTATCCGAAAGAGAAGCTGAAGCCTCTGAAGCAACAGCTAAACATGAGGATGTTAACAAGCGTCTTAAGGCTTGGATACAGTCCAAAGAGCAAGGTAGAAAGAAGGATGTCAAGCTAGCTGATCTTAAAGCTCAATTAAAGATGACTACTGAAGCTAAGAAAGAGTCTAAAGGAAAAGATATCTTTCAATCAAAAGCTCGTAAAGATAATAAAAAGTTTTTAGAAGAGCTTTCTTCATACCTATCTACTGAAGACCAGATAGCTTCTGAGCTTGACTCTCATGAAGCTGTATTAGGTGGAGTAGATTATGCCAAAAAGAATGCTGGCACTAGTGGTATTCCAGGTGAATTTAAACAGTGGAACAAGATGAAACAATATAACTTCGTATTAAACGGTTTATTAAAAAGCAAA
>JAAGZO010000001.1 GCA_024206195.1 bacterium
AGGGTATATACGCCATGTTTCAGTCAGCTTTACCGTGCTGTAGTTTCATATAGAAAGTATGAAAATACAGCATTGTATGAGAAAATCAGTGAATACTATTTAATGCGCCTTGTTGCCGGGCTGCGGTTTTTCCATCACATCGATACTGTGTTGCTGAAGGGGTGTAATACAAAAAAGTGAAATAAGTATCTGGTTGATAATATAAAGTATAATTTCTCACGCCATTGATTTATCTTTTAGGTATCAGTATGTTACATTGCTTGCCAAATGGTGCGCTTGGCTGTAATTACTTTTTTCATCGTTAATTCAATAAATTATCGATTTTTTAGTCACAAGCAAAGTAGAATCAAACTATTTGTAAATGGCCGTAATTCATATTTGAATAAACCCTACAGTAGGATAATATACTATAATTACAATACGATATGATGATTTGACAGGTATCTTTTTTACAGATATTGTGAATTATATCGGAATGAATTTTACCTGTTATTACAGCAAATTGCTATTGAATGTTAAATCATCACGATTTCGTATTGCACTCCTCCATTAATACACATGTTTCAATGCGAAAATCAACTTAAATATTAAATAGATACAGTAAGAATTATACGAAACCAATGCCGGTGACGACGATGACGACTCCAGCGAGGGCGGGACAGAGATGGTAGCAGAGAGCAAGAATCCATGCAAATTTTCGGCATCATAAGCCTGACCACAGATTTTGGTCTGGTTGACCCCTATGTTGGCCAAATGAAAGGGGCTATTCTCCAACGATACCCTGCGGCTCAGCTGGTGGATCTCAGTCACGCGATCCCGAGGCAGGATATTCTGGGAGCTGCTCTGGTTCTGCATAGCAGTTATACTTTTTTTCCTTGCCGGTACAGTGCACTTGGTTGTTGTTGATCCTGGTGTGGGTAGCCAGCGGAGGATTTTGGCGGCTGAGGCTGAAAAGCATTATTTTGTGGCTCCGGATAATGGGATTTTTTCTCTGCTGTTACGAGACCTGTTGATCAAGAGAGTTCATAAGGTTGAAGATAAGAGGTTTCTTGCTGAATCTGTCAGTTCGACCTTTCATGGACGGGATATCATGGGGCCAATAGCTGCGGCCTTGGCAGGCGGGGAGCCATTAACTGCGGTGGGGCCGGAAATTTCGCTAGTCTCCTGTGTTTGTTTGGAAATACCTGCTGCTCAGTTTGCAGAGCAAAAGATTATAGGGCAAGTCTTGCAGATTGATCATTTTGGTAATATCCGTACAACAATTCGTCAGATCGATTTAGAATGTTTTGATGATCAGCAACAATGTCAGGCCCGGCAATGCAAGGCCCAGATCTGCGGGAAACTGATTAAGGGGATCAGGAAAACCTATGCCGAGACTGGAGCGGGAGAACTGGTCGCACTTATTGATAGTGCTGGTTATCTTGAGATTGCTGTTAATATGGGCAATGCAGCTGAGGTGATCCAATGCAGGATTGGCGATGCTGTTGAGGTTTATCCCAAGGAAGAAGGGTTGTCTACCCGGAAAGGGTAGATCTGATAGATCAGCACTGATCTGTTTGCAGCCTGTAAGCAGGGGAGACCGCTGTCTTGGCTGTCTTCGGAATTCGTATCCTGCAACCCTACCCTGTAACCCGCATGGCTACGCGGTTTGATTTTGGGCGTGATACCATAAAGAATATTTTTGAGTGTCAATTTCGAGCAGAGTAAAATTTCTCACCCTTTACTTCACACAAAAAAAGAATTATATTATGTGTAACTTTTACATGGAGGTTTACACATGGCTACAAATCTCGCTATAGACGACTGGCTTATTGAAGAAGCAAAAATTCTTGGCAAACACCGCACTAAAAAAGGAGCAGTAATAGAGGCTTTACAAGAATATATTAAGAGAAGGAGGCAAATGAAGATATTAAATATTTTTAGTACAATAGAGTACGAGGAAGACTATGACTATAAAAAACAGAGACTCGAAAAATGAAAGTTATCGTAGATACAAGTGTATGGTCGTTGGCTTTAAGGAGAAATGTTCCTGAAGACAATCAGCACATTAACGAACTAAAGGAACTCGTTAAAGAATCACGAGTGCAGCTTATAGGGCCGGTTCGTCAAGAGCTTCTTAATGGAATTAAGGATGAAAAACACTTCAATTCTCTCAAGGATCATTTAAGGGCCTTTGAAGATTTCGAACTTGAAACAGAAGACTACGAGCTAGCATCTGAATACTTCAACAAAGCAAGAAGAAATGGTATTCAAGGCTCAAACACTGACTTCCTTATTTGTGCAATTTCAACTCGAAACAAAATGCCAATTTTAACTATAGACAAAGATTTCGAAAATTTTCAATCAGTGCTTCCTGTAACTCTGCATGAAGTAAAGGAATAGCTTGTATTGTCCTTTTTGTCTGGGAGATAGAATTTCCTCCCTCTGCCTCCTTGCCTATTCTTAAACCCTCCCTCCTTCAGCTATTCCCGGACCAAAACGTAACTTCTCGTAATTCACTAATAAGTAATTATTTCAACATATTAAGACGCGGAAAAACACGATCGACTCAATAAACGTTCCTGGACTTAAAAATTCAAAGCCCTGAATTTACTACGTTAAGCCTCTAGAGCCCTTATGCACAACAGTGCTTCGATGTCTGTAACAAGTTGATTTTGCTACTTTTCTGCTATTATTGAGAATTCATACTAAAACGGCTTAATAGATTGTAATTATTGTATATTGTAAAACAGCTCGCGAAGGCACTTTGTAAG
>JAAGZO010000032.1 GCA_024206195.1 bacterium
GTATTTAATTCGCGAGACTATTATAAACCATTTAAATATGAGTGGGCATTTGAAGCCTATGATATGCAACAGAAGATGCATTGGTTACCAAGTGAGGTACCATTACATGAAGATGTAAACGATTGGAACCATAAAATGAATGATGGGGAAAAGAACTTAGTTAAACAGATACTAACATTCTTTACACAAGGAGACGTAGACATAGCGCAAGCATACATGGATGTATACATGCCTATGTTTAAACAACCAGAGATTAGAATGATGCTGTCAGCTATAGCTACAAGTGAGGCTAACCATGCTCATAGTTATTCATTACTGAATGATACAGTAGGCATGGATGACAGAGACTACCGTGCGTTCCAAGAGATCACAGCTATGAATGACAAGCATGAATACCTGTGGAGAAACAAAGGGGGCACAGAAGAAGAGAAGATTGTTAGAGACATGGCAGTGTTCTCAGCATTCGGTGAAGGGCTTCAGTTGTTTGCTAGCTTTGTTATGCTGTTAAACTTTCAAAGGTTTGGTAAGATGAAAGGCATGGGACAAATTGTCGCATGGTCTATTCGTGATGAGTCGCACCACGTAGAAAATATGATTAAGCTATTGCACTGTGTACTAGATGAGATGCCTCACGTATGGCATGATGATTTTAAAGCAACACTGTACCAGATATGTAGAGAAATGGTAGAGTTAGAGGATAAGTTTATTGATCTAGCTTTTGCTATGGGTCCCGTAGAAGGGCTAACACCAGACGAAGTTAAGCAATACATAAGACATATTGCGGACAGAAGACTCTTACAGCTAGGCTTGAAGCCTAACTACGGGGTAAAAGATAACCCATTAGAGTGGGTTGATTGGATAGTAGGGGGTGTAGAACACACCAACTTCTTTGAGAATCGTAGCACTGAGTACGCAAAAGGCGCACTTACTGGTACTTGGGATGATGCATTTTAATTTAAAAAAAAGTATTGACACGAGAGCCAAACTGTGGTAGTATTATAAATGAAACTAGCAATAGTTTGAAGGGGGCAGATAAGGCTGAGTATTTCTGCGGGGGGTTGTTGATCCTTTCGGTTTTAAGGCGAGAGTACGAAAGAGATTAATAAATTTACAGAGAAAGAACTGAAAGAGTA
>JAAGZO010000442.1 GCA_024206195.1 bacterium
AATTACCAAAGTACAAGAAGAACAAGTTCAAGAAGAAGCTATTGCAGAAACGCAATTAAAAAAAAAAGACTCTGAACTGAAAAAGCGAATGCGAGCGTTAGACGCAAGGCTTGGAGAGCATTACTATCACGTAAAATCTGAGATGGTAGATGATGATGGACTTGATGAAATGTTACACACTAAGAAGCATTTGTTTTATGCTGAATACTCAAACGTAGAAGATGTTTCCGAGTACGATGTAATTGGAAAAGATGACTACTTGTTTGCGGTTAGGTATCGATACGCAGAAACGGCTACTACGCCTGCAAAAAGTAACGAAAGCAGGGACTACTGCGTTGATATGATGGAACTTTCAGACGATGGTGTTATCTATCGTTACGAAGACATAGAAGATATGTATTATGAAAATCCTGAATTTAACCATCCGGGTACATCGGGATTTGATAAGTTTACACTAAAAGGAGGGATTTACTGTAGGCACGGATGGCAAAGGGAAATATTTATTTACGCTCCTGACGGTGAGCCAAAAGAAATGGAGATGATAGAAATAGAGGGGAATTGGGATGAGGTAATGCGTAGAGTTGGAAACAATCCCGACGTAGTACAGAAGGGAGAAGAATACACAGCACCTATTGATATGCCTAATAGGGGCGCATATAACTAAACGACATGGCTACTACACTATATATTAGTTCAAGCAAGTTAAAGCGCGACACGGCTTTAGGAAGCACAGTTGATGACAACCTGTTGCAGCCTTACATAAAGATTGCGCAGGATCGGTGGATATTGCCAGCTTTAGGCACAGAATTAGAAAACAAAATCAGCGAATTGATCGACGCTGATACAGTAGGAGATTCAGGCAATGAAGCATATGCAACTCTTTTAAACGACTACATACAACCCTGCTTAGTGCAGCTTGCATTTACAGAAGTTGCCTATGTAGTGCGTATGAAGTTTGCTAATAACAGCGTAGTAGTAAACGGATCAGAACAAGGTTCTGCTGCAAGCCTGACAGATATTAAAGTTGTAGTCGA
>JAAGZO010000443.1 GCA_024206195.1 bacterium
GGGATTCCGCATGTCAAAGCACAGTATCTCGTGTTTCTTGCGCAGAAGCAGGTTTTCCAATGTACTTGATCCCAGATTGCCAAAGGCGCCTGTTAGCAATATCTTCATAAGTGGAACCCCCTTATGGATATCCAGATAATATCATACATCGAGTTGTCTCAAAAAGACCCATTGAAGTTCGAGTAACAGGTAGTGTATCATTTTGAAACCAAGCTAACGATTTCTTCAATGGTCCATATATGGTCTGATATTCCTGCTGCCATTGCAGGAGTCCGATCATAAGGATTACGAAGACTCTTATGAGTTCGGGCGAAGTTATAATGCATAAAATAAAGAGCGATTGCATACTCGTGGTTCTCGACTTTTTTGGAAAATCCATTAGTTAATCTAGTAAAGCGCCTCATACTCATTCGCATTGTAAGATTCTGGCGTTCCACGTAACTGGTTGAAACATGTTTGGGATCAGGTTTACCATTCATTTTCTCTTTCCTAGTCCCGATACAAGCATCTGCACTGTATTTTCTATCTTTTTCAATATCCGCACCATATAGTTTTATAAGGATTGCATAATCAATATCACCACGAAAAGCCCTGTCAACAGCTTCTATGTATGCTTTGTGTCCATCTATGGTGAGTTGTACTCGTTTTGATAGCCTACTTGCCAGATCAGCCATGAACGCCCTTGCATATTCGTATGTGCGACCGCCTACCAGGAAAGAGGGAACGATTTTTGTATCAGCACAGATAGCTGTCCATGTCCATACATCGCCATACCCAAATTCACCTTGATGTTCTTTAGGCACACTCTTTGCTTTGGCATAGCAAAATGACCATATTTCATCACACTGAATCCGTTCACATGGTAGATCACGCATAACCTTGTCCTGATATTCTAAACAAGCAATGCCAACATCACGGAGTAGTTTAACTACCGTGTTGATAGATGTGTCGGTTATACGTGCGGTACTTCTAATTGAATTACCCTCACATAACACCTTGACTATTTGGGACTGTCGATCTAAACTTAGCCTATTCATTATTAAATCTCTACTTCAAACTGACTATATTATACTGTAACGCTTAAGCATATGTCAATAGGGTATAATAAAAATGTTATAATTCGTTTATTGATATAATAACAATATTGTGATACAATTACAATGAAGTCGCAGAGTTGGATATTCTTGGATTATGTTGATAGTAGGGGGGCTAATAGGATAAGCGAATGGCTACAGGCGATTCCTAAAGGCGCTCGTGTAGAATTTGAATCTCTACTCGATGTAATTCGGCCAACAAAGATGCCTGATAGGCCTCAAACAGGAATCCTTCATGGCGAATGCAAAGGCCTATTTGAGCTCATCTTCAAATATGATAATGTTCAATACCGACCACTATTCTGCTATGGGCCAGAAAAGAAGGATATAACGATTCTGGCTGGGGCAAGAAAAAAGAACAATAGATTAATTCCCCCAAAGATTTGCAAGACCGCTTTAAACAGGAAAAGCGAAATACAAGATAGAAAGAGAGTAACAAAACATGTACGAATCAAATGAAGCTACAGAGCTCTATAATTATTTATCTGACGTAGAAGTTAGGCACTTATATCTCGATAGCAGCATCCGTAATGTACTTTCTATGCAATTGAGGTCGATGAGAGCAGAAAGGGGATGGTCTCAAACTGAAGTAGGGGAGAAAGCTGGGGGGATGAAGCAGTCTGCTATTAACAGACTTGAAGACCCGAGATACGGGAACATGTCTTTATCAACACTTAAGAGATTAGCCGAGGCTTTTGATGTTGCTCTCTCTATTCGCTTTTCTCCTTTTAGTGAGTTTATTGATTGGGTTGTAAAGTTAGACGAAAACAAATTTGCTCCACCTAGTTACAATGATGATATATCCCCATATGTTCAATTAACACCAAATGAATCTATCGTTATAGACGCTAATGTATCGGAACCTAATTATGATACCCCTAGAAAGGAGCACGACAATGCGCAAAATTTTGCTTCAGCGGCTTGCTAAGGAATACAGATATGCTGCTAATAAAATGCAGGAATCTACAGACCCATTAAAGAAATTATATTATTTTTCTGTATTATATGGTGAGGCTCAACGTACACTTAATTGGGAATGGGATCGTGATCTTGCTCTCGTGCATGTGGTTACCCAACAAGCACATCAGCAAATAAACCAAACAGTACAGACCCCTGCATCAACTGTGCCTCCAATTGATTGGCAAGATATCCTTGATAAATTAACCCAAATTACAAGTGATATTGCTACTTACTATGAAAATATATCTACCAAGAGCAAAGATGATTTATATCAGGTATTAGGCAGGCTAGCCGAAGTATCATATTCAACTATAGGGAATGGAGCTTATCTAAATGAAAAAGGTCACTTTAAGTCTTAGTTGACCAACGTTTCTGAGCAGCTTTCCTAGCTATCTCGCTACGATGTTCGGGTGTTAACTTGGCAGCGCGAGCTTTACCACCTTTTTTACCACCTAAACGCCCAAGTGCTACAGCATGGGGGTTCTTTTCTTCTGATGTCTTAGGTTCTTCTATTTCAGGCTCCTTTTCTTCTGTAGCCTCTTGAACCACACGGAAAGCATTCACAGCAAAGTCATGGTCTTTTTTTTTCTAACCATAAATCAAACATACCACAGCGCTCAAGCATAATCAATAATCTTCATATTTCAAAATGATACACTACCGACCGTTCTCCTCACTTGCCTCCCTCCGACCACAAGCGTATAATGCTGTCAAATTGGAGTGCCACAAAGCCAATACGATATATACCATTGCAGTTTGTTAATTCTGACTTTGGGCAATAGAGTAAATAATGA
>JAAGZO010000444.1 GCA_024206195.1 bacterium
CTGCACCTAAAAACGATATCTTGTAATGATTTAGTGCTCATTGTTGACATTAATCTTTTCGTAAAAGATACGTTACATTGTCCGGCTTCAAAGGATTCGAATGTACAATGGATCCATCTGGATTTTGGCAGGCAACATCTATTCTAGTTACATCACGTAAAACGTGTGCTCGTTCTCTTCTTCTGTGCTAAAAGATATCGTTTAAACAAAGTGACATCATGACAGAGACTAATTCATGTAAAACTCATACTTCCTCCATTTGCGATTTGGAAAAAGTCGGCTCAAAAGCGTCGAATTCCGTCAATGCTGTCTTTACCATCTCATGTTCTTTTTTCCATGTGGATTCTTCTTCCCTGTTCAGCAATCCACAGCACGCTGCCACATGTTCCTTTTGGCAGTTGCATGTTTGCACATCGACATGGAAGCAAGGTCGAATAATTCGCGGCTTTCGGTAGTAATCATCGGATGAAAACCATTTGTCGGAAAGCTTAGGCCACAGTAACTCTCGAGAGTCCCTGAAATATTACAACTTTATTCATATTTATATACCTGATAAATGTGTTTTGTTAACACATCAGTGATTTTTCATCCTAACAAGTGTCAGGATGATTTTTATAGAAGTCAGTTTCTAAGTAAATATAAGGTTATTGTAGCTTGTGCACTTGTCTATATGATATTTTGCTCCCTATGTTATTTCATAAAATGGATGGTAAAAGGACTTCTACATGAAATAACCTTAATTTAGTTAGGTATATTGTTTGTAGTACGTACAAGAGTAAGTGAAAATATTTTAATGTGTATACTAGTTATAAGTTCAGGACAAAATATGTATGACTTCCTTCAAAATTCTAATCAAACTGAGTACAGTTGCATTGCAGCAAATAAGATTCGAATAGTGATACAAATTGGAATTAAATGACAATATGTTAACCTCTACATCTCCTGACAACAGTTTGAATCAGAAAGATTGCCAACAATGCATTTGGTGATAGATGCGCCCTGTGTGTAGCAGTCACATTTAGTTACTATGACCAACTTTAAAGCGGCATTAAAAATAGTATCCATATCATGAGTTTAATAGTTTTTCTGTAAAACTGCAACTATGCTATCACACAGGTATGTCTATAACCAAATAAATAAAGTGAAAAAATGACCACTGTGTCAATATGATGCATTATTTACTATTTCACCTGATCTTCTCACTCGATCACCAGAAATGATCCATTTTCATTTTCAGTTTTTAAAATTTTCATTCATTCTTACTTTTTGACTTCAGGTTCACATTTCAGTTCTCTTCCGTATTGATTTCGAGGGAAATTCCACCGTTTGACATTCTCAGAGTCATCCATATTCGGAACTGAGGTGCTGTCAGCCTGAGATACATTCATAGTGCATATCTTATTCTGTACTTTTCCTCCTGTGTAGTACTAACCTTTAGTGCTTTTGCATACTGCAACACAATCATCTCATAGGCGATGCTTGATCCCCCTTGACGATGCAGATCGACCAAATAGACATTGTTTTCCTCCAACAGAAACGTAGCAGTCAGACAATAATTTTTCACCTTTGTAAGTTTCTCGCAGTATTGTCGCGCCAGCTGTGACCATTCGCTATCAGGATTTGGTTGTACTCCATCCAACCGACATTTGATCGCAAGCCTTGGATATTTGATCAGAGCTTCATCTTCCAGTTCAAACACGTCAGCTTGGCGAACGGTAACTACGTTCCCGTAATCCACAAACGA
>JAAGZO010000445.1 GCA_024206195.1 bacterium
ATATTCGGGCTTGGGCGGTAAGGGTACGCGTTTGGGTGACCAGTAGTCGATATTGGGCGGCGGAATGCAGGTAATTAGCAGGATGATCGATAGATAACAACAGCCGCTACCGTAGGTTGTACATTTCGAATTGGCGCCTTTATACAAAAGAAAAGAGCAGAGCAAAAACAGTTTAAGCTCACTGATGAAGGTCTTCAAAGAAGTACTGAACTTGTTGCTATGGGGACAAAGCACAGTCAGCAATTCTTACGAACTCATCAACATCTTGGAGAATTATGCCCATTTCGAACCTGGAGATCGTCTCATATCTTTTGACGTAACCAGTCTTTACACTAGAGTACCTATTCAGGAATCGTTGGAAATTGTTCAGAAAAGATTACAAGTTCTAAGAATGTTACCAAATGATCCAATTAGTGAAATTACATCTATGTCAGATCATGCCATCTTACAACTTTTGCAATTATCTCTCTCTAATTGTTATTTTACCTGGCAAGGAAAATTATATAAACAAGTTGCTGGCCTTCCAATGGGAGGTCGGCTTTCACCTATCTTGGCTAACTTATTTATGGAAGAGTTAGAGTACAAAGTTCTATGTTCTCCTGGTCCACTTCCAAAGCTTTTCTTCCGTTACGTCGATGATATAGTTCTGTTATGGGACTCAAAAGAAGGCGACTTTCGTCAGTTTTTGACTGCGCTGAACTCTCAGCACCCTGCAATCGTGCTGACTGAAGAACTTGAACAGGATAACAAGCTACCGTTTTTGGACATTGAAATAAAGCGACCGAAAGCCGAGGATAAGAACAAGAAGTGCTCGATCAACATCTACCGAAAAGCGACGCA
>JAAGZO010000446.1 GCA_024206195.1 bacterium
ATTTGGAGGAAGGAAACATATTTGCCTTTTTCATGCCTTGTTCCTTACTTTGTTACACTTACAGGAAGGATACATATTTGCCTTTTTCATGCCTTGTCCCTGACTTTGTTACACTCTATGAAACATATCTCCCTTTTTCATGCTCCCGCAGGGAGCATTTTTCCACTGGTTACTTCTATTTTCACAGGTTCAGGAGCCTCAGGTAAAAGTGCCGACCTCTGGGCATGGCTCTTAAGGATCACCCTGCTGGGTTATCCTCTTGATGTCACTTATACCTCAACTTGAAACACATTGTGATGTGAACCTACTTTGAGATCTACTTTCCATTGGGGTCTAAAGTCAATGTTTATGTGGTGTTGCTGCCTGCTGTGCTATTTTCATGTTCTTGGTGACTTAAAAAGGGAGAGACAAAGAATCAGACAGGCCTATTTCTAATGAGGTAACAGTTTACTACAGTTTATGGATGCAAGTTTCATCACTCATCTCCATCGTTGACACTTTGATAATGAGCATATCGTTTTGCAACATCCTGTTTAGCATGCTTGAGAGCATGATTTAAGATAAGTTTTTCATCCAACATGCTAAGTTCCACATACTTAGTTACTGTCATGAATTGTCTAAAAATAATAGTAGACACACTTGAGCAAGAGAAGACTTTATGAGACAGCACTGTAGATGGCAACAGAGCCAAGCATAGGATCAGACTAAGGGCCGGTTTCTTGAAACATCTTTAAAGATAAAGTGACACTTTTATCTTTAAGTGCCAGTTAAAGGCGCTACCATACAGTTCCATTTATAGTACCCGGGGTATAGTAAATGGGACTTAGAAGTTAAGGTCACTCAAAAGTCAAAAATCCCATTTATTAAACCCCAGGTATTATAAGTGGAAATGTACGGTGATTTCCCTTTCTGCACTGCGGCAGCCACA
>JAAGZO010000033.1 GCA_024206195.1 bacterium
AACTGTTTGTAATGGTTTAGGTAAAGCAAGGACATCTAGTTTATTGGAGAAGTTCATTGTTGTTACTATTGTGTTCTGGTGTTGTATTGGAATCTTTGATTGCTTCTTTGCTGGAACGTCACGTCAACAGACTAACATACATGATGCGTAACTAGGCAGTATAAAGTTGTTGATAACTCTCCGTCTTTATTTGCCATATATGGGAGCACATGTAGTGATTAGATGTTTCAGACATTTATCACCGTCAAGTTAGTTCTGTAAACTGGAGTCAGTAATCGTGGACAGACATGATCGAAGAGGCATATGTAGAAGGTTAGCGATTTTGTGGTGTCTTGGTCATCGGGTCATTGGTTCCTTAGGCCACCCAGAGAGCGTGTTGAAGCAGGGTGAGACACGGATTCTCTACACATGGTGGTCCTGACTTCGAATAAATCTTTTTCAAGAAAAATAGGCTATTAGGTGCATATCTACACTATGGATTTGGAATCAAGCGAAAAGGACCAGACACTCATGCAGGAGGATCAAGAGAAAATTAGAAAG
>JAAGZO010000447.1 GCA_024206195.1 bacterium
CTCCGTTTGGTCTATGCTGATTCCCAATGGTAACAAATACTGTCTGACTTCCTATGTTCTGGAGTAAGACGTGAAAAACGACATACTCCCAATTCGTTAGGAATAAATACATAGTCAGGGGAATGAGGACTATAATAAAGACATGTCCCACATTTACAGTCTTTCGGCTTCTCCAGTTCGCTAAGTTCTACAAAGTTGTCTTTCATCCTCTTCATGCGTAATTGGTTAGAAGGCAACCAGACACAATCCCGACATTTGGGATGCCCGTCAGACATGTCTCCGTAATAACATTTAGTGCAACTCATATTTCCCCCATTTTGTTCAAAACAGTCCTTTAACTTCTGTGTGTGGCCAAGGGTGAGGTTATGAAAGCAATAGTTACACGGCTCCCGATTAGAATTTACACACTTATAAACGCATCCATTACAACTCATATTTCCCCCATTTTATTCACTTTCTTTTTAAGCCTGATAAAGCCACGAAGAGAATGAAGGACCCCTGTGATAAAAGCGCATGTTAGCGTGATAGGC
>JAAGZO010000448.1 GCA_024206195.1 bacterium
ATCAACGGAACAGAGGCTGTTGGCTTTAAAGGATTCAGAGAGCTTTCTGTCTTACCTTCACAAGTAACAGCTCCAGTCGTGGGAAATGAAATCATTCCTGTTGCTGGTTATGAAATGCAATCAACAGAGATACAGAAATTCACAACTGAAGAGGTTGCTCATATTAAAGCGTTTGATCCTCGAATCATAGGCTTTGAAACTCTTATTGGTTTGTCTCCTTTGGAAGCTGCAATGTTTGTTTATTCAGCAAACAATGAGCAATGGGAAGCAATGGCTTCAATGTTGAAAAACAAAGGAGCGATGGGGATTGTTACTTCAAGGACTGACAGAGGCATGAGGAAAGATGATGCTGAAGATATGCAAAAGCAGTACAGAGATACTTTTGGAGGAGGGAAAAACTTTGGGTCTCCTATGTTTACGGGTGCAAATGTTGACTTCTTACAAATGGGAATGAGTTCAACAGATCTTCAAATGATTGAGCAAGGAGTTCTGTCTTTAAGGGCAATTTGTAATATTTACAAAGTATCATCAAGGCTTTTCAATGATCCAGCAAACTCAACTTTTAACAATGTTCAACAAGCTGAAAAGGCAATGTGGAATGATGCTGTAATTCCTTTACTTGAGAAGTTTAAACAAAGATACAATTCATGGCTTGCTCCATCATTCGGAGAGGAGTTCATGCTTGATTATGATTTAACTGGTGTTGATGCTTTACAAGCAGATGCAAAGACAAGAGCAGAAGTTTCAAAGATCCACTTTGATACTGGAAACATTTCGATGAATGAATACAGAAAATTGAACGGTCTTGAGCCTTTAGAAACTGAAACAGCTGAAGTTGCTCCGAATTTAATTGTCGGTTTTGATGTTAAAGATTTAAACATTGAAACAAAAGAAAGTTATTCTGATTACCCTAAACAAGCAGTTGAAAACGCTAAAAAAGGAATTGAATTAAATGAGGCTATTGGGAACAGTTGTGCAACTGCTGTCGGAAAGCAAAGAGGGCAAGACATTGCAAATAGAAGAGCTTTATCATATAAAACAATCAAAAGAACTTATTCGTACCTGTCAAGAGCTGAAGAATATTACAATCCATCTGATGATAAAGCCTGTGGAACAATATCTTATTTGTTATGGGGAGGGAAATCAATGAAGGGATATTGCAAAAGCATTATTGATGAGGTTGAAAGTGAATAATAATTCTTAATTTTAAGAGCATGAATTTAGAAGATAAACTAAATAAACACTACGGAACAAAATCGATGGCTCTTAAAATGGAGGATATTGATGAAAAAAACCGTATCGTAAAAGGATATGGATCAGCTTTTGACGTGATTGATTCAGATAAAGACGTGATCCGAAAGGGGGCATTTGCTAAATCTATTCAAGAAAGAGGTGTTGATGCTTCAGGAAATAGAAAGATTGCTCATTTGAGAAATCATGACTGGGAACATCAAATCGGGAAGTTCTTAGAGATGGAAGAGGATGAGTTTGGACTTAAATTTGTAGCTCAACTTGGAAGATCAACAAAAGGACAAGATGCTTTGCTTGATTATCAAGATGGAATATTGAGAGAGCATTCAATTGGATTCAATTACATTGCTGATAAAATTAAACTTGTGGAAGATACAAGCTTTTCTCCTGATGGTCATTTTGAAATAACTGAAGTTAAGCTTTGGGAGGTTTCAGGAGTTACATTTGGAGCAAATGAGTTCACACCAGTAATTGAGGCGGCAAAGTCAGGAGATACAGAAGGAGCATTGAAG
>JAAGZO010000449.1 GCA_024206195.1 bacterium
AGCTACATTAGACCACCAACAAGATAATGAAGACCAAGGAATACCAAGCAGCATTGAGACCAATGATACCATACAGCAAGATCACGTTGAAATCGTAAGCATTAACTCCACCCCAGATGAAGATAGGTCCCATGAAATTATCAGCATTAATTCAACCCCAGAGCAACCGATCAATTCTGCTGATGATAACAGTGTCGAGAACAACTTCCTTAGAGCTTTCAATTTATCATTAGGTCGTCTTGGCCAACATCAACCACAAGAACAACAGAGGCGAAGATCTACGAGACAAAGAACTCCACGAACATCGTTGACTGCCTCGTCTTTCTCTAATAGCCGTCAAAGTTATGAAATTAGAGTATCAAAAGGAAAAAACAAAAGGTAAAATCAGGTAAATACTTGCAGTATAATACGTATTTAAAAATGTAGCGGTTGAAAAATCATGAACGATATCATAATTCCTGATGACAAATAAATACAAGACATAGGTTAATAGTTTGGTTTATTACGTGGTTGTTACCCTTGGTAGTGTATTTGTTTTCTAAACAGATACAGGCACGAAGGATTTAAGTATCTTGTTGAACTAATCTATGCTAAGTGCCGAAATAGTTTGAGTGTAGCAGTACTTTTATCCACGCATACTGAAGATTACCTCGGGTTCGCTGCTCAGCTATCGTAATTAACCAACTAC
>JAAGZO010000450.1 GCA_024206195.1 bacterium
AGCCTATCAAATTTAACTTTAAAAAATCAAGGGATGATGCAACACCTCACGGTAACGCTAGGTATGGATTTAAGGCACAAGACATACTTGCACTAGAAGGTGACAACCCAATCATTATTGATAATGAAGATGTAGATAATCTGAAGTATCAAGGTGAGGCATTAGTGCCAGTATTAGTCAAAGCAATACAAGAACTATCAGCAAAGAACGAGGCTTTGTTGACTAGAATTGAAGCCCTCGAAGGATAACACAGGAGTAAGGTATGGATGTCGATATGACAGCAGACGAAGTAGCAGCAGCTTATGTAGCTATGGGGCATTCAGTAGATGAAGTCAACAGCAGCAAAGGTGATGGTGAAACTGATGATGAATTTGCAGCAAGGAAAGCTAGGAATGTAGAGCACCTAGTATTAATGAAAGCAAAGAAAAAGATAGATGGTGAAACATCTATTTGGGGAAGTGAAGATTTCACAGCAATTGATGCAGCAATAGCATCTTAACTTAGGAGATAGTAATGGCTAAAAAACAAAAAGAAAAGCCTATGGTAACAATAAACGATAAAGAATTTAATATTGAAGATATGACAGATGAGCAACAAGCAATGTTAAACCACATTAACGATTTGGATAGGAAGATTGGTCAGAGCCAATTTAACCTCGACCAGTTAATGTTTGGTAAGAACGCTTTTGTAAACTCTCTAAGTCAATCTTTGGAAACTTAGGAGCAATAAATGTCAACAATCCAAAGCTCGGCAGAGCATCTAACACTAAACGCTGATGGTTCTTCTAAGGACATAAAGTTTCAAGCCAACGGAGTAGAGAAAGCGAGTATAGACTCCTCGGGCAATTTAACTGTTAGTGGTAATCTTACTTCGGTAGGTATTGATGACAATGCTGATGCTACTGCTATAACAATTGATTCAAGTGAG
>JAAGZO010000451.1 GCA_024206195.1 bacterium
GAAGATTCTACAATAATTCATAGTTAGACATGAAAGTAGATAATATGCCATGAAGATGGTTTCGTATCTTACCGAAGCAAGAGAAAGGCTCCAAGAGTGATGCAAAGGATGACGATTATCCAGATACATCCAATGGTATGAGCGACTTCAGCTGTTATCCGCACCCAATGTGGTCCAATGGGGTCCTACAAAGGATTGGTTTGCACCTCTTTCTTCTAACCTTCTGGGCCACGAATTAGTTCGCGAAGAGGTACCAGCAATGTATGTATGTATGTATGTATTTATTTGCACCCGATATTGTCAGAAAGCCCCCGATGTGCCTTACTTTGGCTACTTATTTAGCTTATTTGTATCTACCGACAGAACAAAAGTGCTGTCCAGTAGCATCCTCAACTGAGTTTTCAGAAAACTCAGCTACCGTATTTTCTCCAATAATAGCAGTCTCTCCAATAGTAGCGTCTCTCCAATAGTAGCAGCCCCTGAGAGAGGGTTTGAAAAAATAGTAGCAGTCTCCCCAATAGTAGCAGTCTGCTACAATATTGGATATGTAAACTTTTGGTGAAAATTCAGGAATAGAGCATTGCCTTGTACATATTTGCCCAAAACAAACGTTTTGTTTGTGGAGCTTATTATTCATGACAGGCTAATAATTTGCTGGCATGGTTTCAAGAAAGGTACATCTGTCTCCAACCAAGAAAGATGAGCCA
>JAAGZO010000452.1 GCA_024206195.1 bacterium
CTTATTTTTCAACAAGCAGAGAAAAGAGAAAAGAAGCCAAACATGCTGCTTTCTTAGCCAAATTCTTTCAAGAATGGCAGGAACGGCAAAAACATGAAGAAGTTCAGGGGTTATCAGCAGATGGCATTAAACATCGTATTGTTGATCCGACTGAGCAAAAGCTCTATTGGAAAATCCCTCTGATTACTGAAGAAGATCGACGACAATTTAAAGAAGGAAATAATCTATCTACTCCATGACCAACTATGGAGTTTAGAAGATCTACTTTATCTGGGTGCTATGAACAAGATATTAATCAAGAAAGTCAATTCCTTTCTGGATCTGAAAAGTGTCCAGAGCCTAAATTTGAACGAACTGCTAAGACCCAGTGTCGAGCTGTTGATAGACAACAATCGGCCAGAGAAGAAGACGCTGGATCGAATGCCGAAGATCGCGACCAGTCGACAAGATGAGGACAAGGGGATCGCGGTCAATTGATGAGGATGAGGATGGAGGACGATTCGTGGATGGAGGACTATTGTAAAGTTGTTACCTGTGCAAAGACAGTGGTTGATTGGTTAATGTGAGGAAGTACTGTAGGCGGTAGGTGATAGGTAGGTGATAGTAGGCGATGTAGAGCAGGAAACGTGACAGGTAATTTACTAGGTCCTCTAGACAGAGCGACCTGTAGCAGATGGCGAACTTGAGAGAGACAAAGACATCAACTATACGAAAACACCGTATTTATAGTGGCTTGACAGTGAACAGTAGCACGACAGCAATTAGTGACACCATAAATTTACATGTGTACTATAAATCTGCATGTCCTACAATACCACTTACTATGTACAGTTTCATAGGCACACTGTACAAATACTACTGTACCGATTTGGATACAACTTTCACTAACATTTAGCTAACATATCAGGCTATAATATGTGTACAGTAACCACTCTAATAATGCGCGCTTTTATGGCGCTAATTCAAGTACAATAGCCCTGTGCTCCTTTATGGCACTTATTTGGGGCATTTTAACCTGTCCAATAGTAGCCTTTACAATAGAGACGTTTCGATTACTTCTACTACTACTACTACTACTACTACTGGGATTCTCGCTATCGCGTCTCCTCCTCCTATCCTCGCTCGTCC
>JAAGZO010000453.1 GCA_024206195.1 bacterium
AAAAGTGTGGACACTGGTGCCATCCCGAACTAGATATAAAGAGTTTCCAGTAATTTTCTATGGTATAGTTGCTTTTTGCATATTAGAGTTTGAGTCAAATTTTGTAACAAGTTATGCATAGAACTGATACGCAAGTGTTTGCTAAGTGCACTGGCAGAGTGAACTCCCTTATGCTCAACTAAGTGCACTTTCAAATTACGAAAACTTTCACCGACATATCTTTGACCACAACAACAGATAGCCTCATACACCGAGTGTCTCAGCTTAGACTCATGGGTCATGTCCTTATATGTGCTACGAAAACCGTCTCCTAATTTATTTGAATATGAGTACCACACTGGTACATCGTATCGTTTAGCCACAGTTCTAAGCTTATCGCTTATTCCTGGAATGTATGGGATCAAGAGCACAGGTTTTCGTTTTCGTACTTCTGCAACTTCCACTTCCTGATCAGTTTCCAGATTCAGTCTCAAATTCCGTTCTCTTTGATGATCCTTGGGATGGAACGTCAATAAGTCCGGATTTCTTCGGATTTGCCGATCAAAGTTGTTGAGCCATCTTCTCAACAAGTACCAAGGGTACCCATTTCTCCTGTTGGAAAATGTCTCCACCAAATGGCTAAGCTCTCATTGTAAATTGGTCGGGTGGTTCTTCAGTAATCTTATGGCCCTCAAACAGAGCCCCCTGAAGACATTTCGCTTAAGGGACAATGGATTGCACGAATCGTAGTGAAGGTACTTGTTGCTGTGTGTCCCTTTTCGGTAGACGGATAGCGAAAGTGGTTCATTAGCCTGTTCAGTTCTCTGTATAAGTATGTCCAAGTACGGTAGTTGCTTATCATTTTCAAGCTCAGATGTCAGATGTATTTCAGGATGTTGTGAATTGTACAGCTCCAGAAATTCCTCTAAATCCAGATTTGCCGGATCATAGATCAAAAAGATGTCGTCAACAAAACGAATATATAACTTCGGTTGAATAGGGAAACTTAAAAGCACATTTGATTTGATTTCTTCCATAAATATATTTGCAAGAACCGGGGATAGACGGCTTCCCATGGGAAGACTGCCTTTTTGTCTGTAGAGTTTCTTAGCCATTGAAAATAAAAATCTTGAACAACAAATTGTAACAAGGACATAATTAAATTTTGAATAATAGTTAAATAATAATTAAACATGTTAACTAAATTTCAGAACAACGGTCAAATTTCTCTGGAACATTGGAAACAAACTATCCTGCCTCAACCTTTTTCTGGCATAGTTCCATTGTTCTATGGATCTCCAAAGATTCACAAAATTGGAAGGCTCACTATCCGCCCTATTGTGTCAAACATGGATATATATTGCGATAAGTTGCTTGTTCACCTGAAACCTGTCTTGAATCTTCTCTTCAGAGAAGACTATATGGTCCTAAATTCGTACGACCTCGTAAATCAACTGGATTCTCTTGATGTGTCTTCACAGGATCGTTTGGCATCTCTGGATGTCGATTCCCTGTTCACCAGGGTTCCGGTAGCACAGATGTTGGATATCGTATGGGAAAGGCTGGATCAGTTACAAGAAACCGAAGAAGGTCGGCAAGAACTTGCAAGTGTGACGTCATTGACTACTGAAGCATTTATGTCCTTGTTACAATTTGTTGTTCAAGATTTTTATTTTCAATGGCTAAGAAACTCT
>JAAGZO010000454.1 GCA_024206195.1 bacterium
TTACACTTCTCATCTTGTGTCTTTGAAAGAAATCCTTGTTTTGATAGAGAACAAGGGACGTTCAAGGACATCAACCTCACGACTGCCAATTCAAGAAACTGGTAGATCGACCACGAGCATTGGAAATTACACTTCTCATACAAGCTTCGAGCAATCAGAAAAAAGCTCAAAGCAGCCGAACAACGAAACAGGCGATCAACCGAGAAAGCAAAGATAACAAGTTGAAGAAAATAAAAATTATTCTCACTTCATTTATCAAACAAGTTGGTCAACCATCCAAAGTTTCGAAAGCGATAAAATCCTCTATCGTGAACTCTGCTTATAATAATTAACAGGTAATTCAGAAATCCCAGCTAAGGATAAAGGATTCATTCTGAAAATATGAAAATTGTCGTGTTTTAAAACGCTCTCAGCGTGAAGGAAGAAGCGATTCTTTATTTTCGGGAGATTTGAGGAGTCTCGCCAAACAATTTAGAAATTTAATTCCTTTGAATTTTAACAAATTTCAATTTGAGGCAGAAAATAAAATACAAAATAAATTAAAATAAAAGATATGTCATTGCCTGCCCAACCCCAACCCCTACGTTAACATTCAACAAAATTTAACAAAATTTGAGTTTTCAAGTTTTAAATTTATCTACTACGTCTAGTCAGGGCACATTAGCCCTGAATGTGGCTAGAGATTCTCTCTGATAGGGCAACAAGATGCTTAATTTAGAGGCTGCAAAAAACTCAAAATCAAGATGAAGTCGAGGCACGAGGTGTTTGACAAACAGAAAAAAGTCTAACGCTCTCTAATTTGAAGCTAAATTAGATTGATCTTCTATGATTGGAGGTAGTTTCCCTAGCATCTTGATACTCTGATAGAGAAGAAATAACTTACTCCAGCAGTCGTTGCCAAGGTTGAGAGCTGCCTTAAACCTAAACCTGTGTTGAAGGTTCTTGGGTGATCTGAAAAGAGCTAGTAATTCCAACTAGATCAGTCTTCGAAATAGTTCGTTAAGCTTACTTAGTAATTCTCGAAGATCTAAAGTCAAAGGTGGCGAAGTAACACTCAGTTATCCTGGAACACCTATTGAAGATTGTAGAATTTTCTTTGAAGGATATTCCAGGCCGAAAACGTAGCCGAAAACTTCTATCCTGGGCAGCATACAATACTCTTTTATTTTTGAGGGTATGGATGATCGGGAACCCTAGGTGATGGGACAATTCTCGCAGAGATGTCTGCTGTCTGGCTTGCTTGGACACAAGGTGAGTGCTTGTTCAATAATGCGAGGAGCAGCATATCAAGTGAAAGCTCGTCGGAGGACAGAGAAGTGTGTAATTCGTGTGGTGAGACTGCTAACCTGGTTGCCATCTCGGTTAAATGATATCTAGCTTTGAACTTTTCAGAGATTTGTTCTTGATTCAACTTTCTAGAAGGCCTGAAGCATCAACCACAAGTTTGAACTTTTCAAAGATTTCATCGAGTCAAGACGATTCATGATATCTAGATTTGTTCTAGATTCCTTTTATCGAGGTAAGAGGATTCAACGAAGAAACTTACATTTCACCAGTTAATGATTATGTTCTTGATTTCACTGAAATGTTTAAATTTTATTCTAA
>JAAGZO010000455.1 GCA_024206195.1 bacterium
ATACACAGGCTGAGCAGCTCCAAAACTACACTAACGTTCCATATGGAAACAGAGCAAGACGCGTACGCAAAATGAACGCATAACAAAATAAGGCTAGAATTGCCTATAATACACACAAGTCGGACCGATTATCTAACATAGTAAACTCAATTTTTACGTCACAGAACATACTGAACCCATTTATTTACTGTAGTAACTGGCCCTGGACTCAGAATCAGAAGAATCAAATAATTCCCAGACTAGCTTCTGGTAACATTTTGTCCAAAAATTATACTGTTACAAAGGTGCGTTCATTAGTTTCTGCATTCGCCAGGCATTCAGTACACACGTTGTGTGAAATTTATTGAAATTTATTGAAATTTCAGCATAAATTCTTCCACGTAAGTGACATGATTGAGAGAGTACTGATTTCGATACTGATACCGAGAGTCATGCATGCATTTAAGCAAACCTTGAGTGCACAGATGTTCCGACCACTCTGGTAACATCACAAAGTGTAACTTAAGCTACCAAGCTAACAGCTAATAATCTTAGTGTTGAAATGAGAACTATTTTTTAGTCGGCAGGAATTAGTGTTGTATCTACCCTTCCTCAGGATAGGTTAAATGGGTCAACACGTTGGGTGGATATTGGAGACATATCCACTTACTGGATATTCCTAAGCCTTACCATGAGCCTAAGACATTCACTAAAATATCCATAAACGTGCATTGACTACGGTTTATAAGTACCTTTACTTAGGCTCAAAAAGTTATTGGTTTCAGACTTCAGTATAAGGCAGAGCAGATGGCCCGAAGGGCACAACTCAGTGGCAGATTCAAACTGGCGCCAAAATCGAAGGCAGGGTATAAAGAAAAGATGTCGAAGCAGCAAATGCATGCGGCGGCTGCTGGTGACAGCGATGGGTCTGAAGAAGAGGAGTTATTGTGATAATGTTTTTTTGAAATTGTACTTATGAGAATGATTACTGTACAGTATCATGTTTGTGGTATTATGGTATTTGTCCAAAGTTTGTACAACTCAAAGTGTATGCTATATAGGGCTTCGCCCTTTCTAAGAAGGGGGAGACTATTATAAGGCTACACTTGTACAGGTTAAATTGCCCAGATAAGTGCCATAAAAGAGCACAGGGCTTTTGTATTCAAGTTAGCGCCATAAAAGCGCGCCTAATTAGTGGTCATTTTGTATGTATTTTGTAGCTTACAGTGTTAGCTATTTATTAGTGAAAGTTCTGTAAGGATTGGTTTTGTAGAACTTGTGCAATATGTATTTGAAAATACCCATAGTGTAATATGTAAGTTATGTAGATTTATAGTGTGGGAAAACGCACATGCAGATTTGTAGGTGTGAACAATTGCTCTTTTGTAACTGTTATTCTGGCCAACTATAAATGCTGTGATTTCGTATAGTTTGGCATTGTCTCTTCCAGTACTTCGTCTTCGAGCCGCTCCGTTGGAGGGCTCCAGTAAACCACCACCTCGTCTCCATTTGCCGTCTACCACCGCTGCATCCCTACCCTAATTCTTCTGCCACCGTTCTCGTACAGGTACTAACTTTGTAACAGTTATCCAATGATGAAGATCAGAGCGAAGCTGAAGAACAGTCAGATGAGGATTGGGAAAGGACCGTGGTTGCTCTCTAATCGCTGTCGAAGGACTTTTCCAAGGAGGACGTGTTTTTGCCCTGAACACTGACCGTTCTTTGGGAATGTTGACAATGATTTCATTGTTGTTGCCTCATTCAGATTTCTTGCCATATTGTATGCATGAATAAGTGCAACAAGAATAGACAAGTTCTCAAATTCAGAGCATGAAAGTGCGTACGGTACTGCTTCCCAACTCTGCAAAATACCTAATGCCCAAATTATTATTTGAATATTTTTCTCAGCTCCTCAAGGCAGATCGACTCATGCTGCTTCAGTTGCGTAGCTAATAAAATTTGGCCCACTAGTATTTTCTTTGACACTGTGTAACAAAGCAAATTTTAAATTAGCGACTTCCAAAACGTGGAATATCACAAACTCTGATTTGAATTTCGAAATCAGCTCGCTAACACGAATCGACTGATACCAAGCACATGCAAGA
>JAAGZO010000456.1 GCA_024206195.1 bacterium
AGAACAAATAGGAACTTCAAGTACCTTGAAGCGCAAGACTATCAGATCTTCATCCACCAAGAGATAGCACAATCGAGAGACGACAGGTGAGCATAACATTGTGCCAGATGAGGAATCAAAGATGAGTTTACCTGCGGAATGGTCGATATACGATATCTGCATCAGATATTATTGAGGATCTTTCTAAAAGAGTCGAAGCGGCGAATGAGTCTAATACAATTCCTCTAAAAGTCATTACAGAAAGGAAGCCTGCTTAATAGTTAAAGATTGCTAAACCTGTACTTAACCTCATCTATGCTGTGTCAAGGAACCGTACTACAATCTAGTATAAGAAGAAGCATTTCTGTAATGTTCATTAGCAATTGGTGGACTAAAGACACCTTAATGATTGCACCCTTTTGCATGGCTGGGGTGAGATAACTATGTACAACCAATTCCTCCGACATAACAACTTAGCATAAGCAGATAAGGAGGATCGCTCGATGGTCTTAACATTTTACAATTGGTTGAATGATAGAATTTAGAACTTAGTGAAGAATAAATAGTTTAAGCTGACTACTATTAGACATCGTAGTCAAACAGCAGCTGCATCCTAGTGATGTAGCTATCCTAATAATTAACTTAGCCTAGCTTAACATCCTCGGTGCTGAGCAAGGTAACACAAACAACAAATAAAAAAAACAAACAACAACAACAACAAAATAAAAAACAAACAACAACAAAATAAA
>JAAGZO010000457.1 GCA_024206195.1 bacterium
GTAAGACAGTCTCCCTCTTATCAAAAGTGATTAGTGGAACACGAAGATATAGATCTTGTCTACCTATTGCCTCTTGAATAGCCCCTAAAGCCATTCTGATAAAATTAATTCGGCAATCAGGGTAGCCTCCAAAATCTACTGCTGAAACTCCAGAGTAAATATGGTTACAATCCTGAGCAACAGCTCTATTTGCAGCGAGAGTCAAGAATAACAAATTCCTTAACGGAACGAAGGTATCCTCAACTCCCCCAGGTAGCGTTTCAACACTTTCATACTCCCCTACTTCAACTTCATGATTAATAAGTGGAGAGGTACTGCGCAAGATTCCCTCAGGCAATTCAAGTATTTCAAGACTTACCTTCGCAATCTCTGCTGCTTGTTGGGCAGAAATAATTTCCCTCTTATGACGTTGCCCATAATTAATACAGAGAGCTGCACAGTCTACATTATCTTCCTCAATTGCTTTAAAGAGAACTGTTGTGGAGTCTTGTCCGCCTGAGAGTAAAACTATAGCTCTATTCTTCATTAAGGATACTCCACACTTGCACAACTATTTTCTGTTTCGTACACTAGAAACTCATATATTCGAACTCGCTTCCCTACTTTATCCAAGAGAAACTTTGCAAACTCTCCACACCATAATCTTGCAATGTTCTCTGCTGTGGGATGGAAGGGTACAACTACAATTCGTTCACGGAACTCTTCATCAAGTGAGGCTTGAATTACATGAAGTAGCTTATCTCCACTCCACATCATAAAGGAATGATCATATGTCCCATTAAGAATTGCCTGAAAAGCTCCAAACAAGCCAAAGTCCATCACCATCCCTTGCTCGTCGAGTTCTTTTGCTTGGACGGTGATCATAACTTTATAGTTGTGACCATGAAGAAACCTACACATACCATGATGATGTGCAAGTCTATGACCCATCGGGATTTCTTTTAGCTCCTTCGTTATCGTGTACATAACTCCTCCTTATGCTGGTACAATTGGA
>JAAGZO010000034.1 GCA_024206195.1 bacterium
ATAATACGGTATGCTAACACATGCTAGACGCTGAGGTGAATCCGATTCCAGCCGTGAACGCGCTGATACGATCTGATGATGTCGCCGCTTTTCTCCGCTTCGATTCATACAGTAGTCCCTTGCTCCTAGGTGATTTCATGACTCTTTAATAACTGCTGAGGGATTCTTCCAATGAATAGAGTTCAAATTACCGCTGACTTAGGTGACATAGGTGATCGTTATGTTAGTGATAAACAAGGTTTGATGTTTCATCCAAGCTGTTTCTCTGTTCTCTGCGTTGTGACTACCTAGTAACACACGTAGTACCAAAAAATTCACAAGTCCACATAAATCAGGAAGTAGTCCTCTTACAATTTCCTATGGAAGAACCTGACTAGTAGTCAAACAATAGCACACTTTCAAATCAAACCCTCATCTTGTTAATTGTAAGTTAGCCAAGAAAATTCAGCCGATTGATTTTTGAAGTTTCCGTGAACTTTGGTCTCATCCCTGCAGTCTAGCTGGAAAACATCGCCGAAAGTGAATATTAACAAGCTGCTGAAAACTTCGATGGAAGTTAAGATGGGATTGATAAGACCGTGAAACCCTTTTGCTGAATCCAGATTTAGGATAGGCGAGGGGGGATTGAGATCGATTCATCTGAACAACAGCCAGAATATTTCCTAGAGAAATGGCCGCTGAAATGAAGTCAACATCCTGCCAAGTCAGCTCCAGGTTTAGCTAATTTATTACCACGATACACCGTAGAAGCAAATAAAGCAACATTATAAAATCTGGTGACATGACTGAATAACAAGGTTAAAAGGCTAATATATCAGGTACCAACCAAAGCTTTTAACCTGTAAAAATTTGAAATTCCCGTTTGCCATAATAGATGGCCCTATTTTCGTCAAATTTGCTTCTAAATTGTTTCTAAACAATTATTAAGCTAAAGTGCCTATTTGACGCTGTCTGTCTAAATTTAGCCTAGAGTAGGAATAAAAACTTAAAATATTACTGTCTAAATTTACCATTATCAAAGTTTTGCAAGTACTTGACACTTTCCGATCAGATGTGACGAAAGTTAAAAATACCTTAAGACTGTCATACGTACACAGCCTAGGTACTTTTG
>JAAGZO010000458.1 GCA_024206195.1 bacterium
TCTCTCCTGTGATTTTAATCCCAGCTCAATCTGCTGTGACATCAGTTGGAGAGGTAACATCCGCAAGCAAGATATTCTTATCTTTAACTTGTAGTGTATCTGTATGTAATACTGTTGCTGTTCCGTAAACAAACAAACTTCAATCAATTTGCATATCTCATTCAACTTTTGTGTTGTTAACGAAAGTCTTTAATCCGTATATTGTTTCGTCTCCTGTTAAATGCACATAATCTCCACTAGCAGTAGCCACAAGTCAGTCAACATAATCTTTATTTACTAAAGATAGTCCTGTATAGTCAGCACTATAATCTTCATCTTCTTGTACTCAGTGTCATTCCATTCTAATTATTCGAGGTCAATTCGCAGTTCAATCATCATAATACATATGAGGTTGATAATTCTCTATTCAATATCTACCTTGAATCTCCCCACTAAATACTTGCATATATAATTCGTTCCCTCAATTATAACCATATAATTGCATAGTCGGCAATCAAGGAGTTCAATAGTTAGACCAAACTAAAGGCTGTTCAGTTTCCATTCGTACTGGTCAAGTGATTCTAGTTGATTCTGTGTTTCAAGCTAACGGTAAAAACGCACCACTTGCTACTGCTCAATCAACGTATTCTTTATCAGTCACTCGTCTATTAGTAGCTCCAGCAGAAAAATCATCATAATAATATGCTCAAGCATTATGCACATACATTATTGAATTTCATTCTGTTTCGAACTCAATTACATCTGAAATATTTATAAGACTATCGTCTGTACTTCCAATCTCTACTGAAGAATTTTCCATTACTAAGTCGCCTCAAGCAGAAGTTATACTTAGATCGCTTCAATCTGTTATGTCTAGCTCTTGTAATCAAACATAGAACTCAGCAACATCTTGAAATTCTGTATCATAAAATCAAGCGTCTCAATTAAAAATTAAGTTTTTCGTTCATTCTGTTGTTGTAGTCACTCAATTAGTGTCTACTCTAACTTTATTATTTCACATTTTCATTTCCGCTGAAGTGACTGCATTTACTACAAAATTTCCTACATAGTCTACCATAAAATCAGCAAACTCCATAAAGTTCATAGCATAAGTTCTACCAACTCAATTTAGTGTTGTGTGTTGGTTCGCATTTCAACCTAAATCTATTTCATTACTTCAGTCAATGGTCACTAGACTTCAAGATTTTAATGTCGCAGTTGTTATAGCGTTATTAACGTACTCAACATCAGGTATATCTCTTAATCAGTAGTTTGCACTATTGTCGTGAGAGTATTTAAAATTTTGTCAGATGTTTGGTGCTATCTCTACACCACTTCAATTGAATCTAAGTTCTCAATGAGTTCAGTCGATAACTGTGTTTAGTCAATCCAACACAATTTTTGGTCAAGCAAATCAGTTGTATAATTGCACTATTGTCGTTCCTAGCATATTAAGAGCGTTGTCTGCCATAACAGTAAAGTCTGGTATTGTTTGGAACGTCATATTGTTTCCACTACCATCAATAGTCCTGCTCCCAGTTAATATTCAGTCAGTATTATAGATGTTATCTGAACTAACAGTGGCAGTCATAAAATTCCTCAAATCCTCTGCTGTGATCTTAGCTTTCGCTCCTGTGTTAGAAGTTTCAAGTAACATAAGGTCTCATGTTTCAGGAGTCGATACTGCTGGATAGTTTGTTACATAAGGTTGTAAAATTATAGCGTATGCGGATCATAGGATCGCTATTGGCAATAATCACAACAATATTCTTTTAAGTAATTTCATGTTTTTAAAAAATAACTATATAAAATTTTATACAGGCTCTATCCCTAGGTTCCCGTTCTGGATCACTAGATAGTAATCAATAGCGGTTACGGTATCTGTGAGTATTATTCAAGAAGCTTGTCAGACAAACTTTCGGTTATTGATGTCGGTATAATCTGTCCCCATCAACACATAGATCCCGTTATTGACTCAATCGTCCATAACAGTAACCGTCATCCCTATATAGGTCCATTCGTTCCCATCGTAAGCTTCCCAGGTAGCGAACAGGATCAGGTCTGCCTTATATTCAACTATTGTCCTCGCGTCGAGTGGAGCTCTTTTCTCTGTCTCGAAGTTGGCGGCAAAAGTCGCTAATCATTTTATTCTAGCCATTGATTTAAAAATTAAGTTGTAAAGAATCTAAGTTGCAACGCTCAACCATCAGGTCAATTATGTTCGAATCTAGTATATGCGGTCACGTTACCTTGTATTGTGTGGTTCACTGATGTCGTATCTCGTAATAATAGGCTATTCGCTTTACTTCCTCACATCCATTCCCATGCACTGGCTACAGTATTATAGAACTGTATCCCTGTGATAGTTATATACGCTGTCTCGAAATCAGCTTTATATTTCCCTCCTCCTGTCTCAGCTACCGAATTAATAGAAAAATAAGAACTCGTTAAGGCTCTTAGTGTTTGTGCGGTTAGCGTTCATATTAATGCTGTTGTACCATAGAAAGGGTACGTCCCTTCGTAGTTGTTTGAGGTTACTCAGTCTCTAGCTTGATCGTCGTCTACTTGTCATGAATATACTTGCGATACTCATGCTATTATGTTTACTGTATGTGTGTCAACCCCTCAATACCAAGTTCATGCTACTGGGTTCGGTTGTGTGAAAATCGAGGTAGCTCATATCGCTCCCCTAAATAGCTCTATTTGTGTGAGTGTCCCTACAGGTCATTGACCTAGAGCACCGTTCCCTTCGATTGTCGGGTTCACTAACGCGTCTCAGATCTCGTATAGCCCAAAAGATGGTACACCTCTGATCTGGATCGATGGGTCAGAAGATTCGACCAACATCGCTTCAAGGATCTCATCACGGGTCCATCAAGTTATATCTGTTCACGCAGGTAATCCACCTACAGTCTCTGTTGTCGGACTGGCTCATGTGTATACTCAACCACCGGCACTATCAACCCTGATAGCGACTTCTCATAGTGAGGTCAATAAAAATTTCCTGAGCTCAAGATCCTGTATTTGTAGTTTTGCGAATTCTTCCGGCGTGATCATTATATATAAGGATTAGGTTGTAAATACGAGTCTTACTTTCCCTGTAGCGTCAAATTTAGCAGACTCTAAATCTTCTATATGTTCCTCTATCGGAGGATGTAATGGGTCTATTGTTTCTTCCACGAAATCAACAACAACTTCTCCTCATGAGTTGAGTGCAAATTTATCATACTCTAGATCGTTTATGTTTCACATGGTTGTTGTTGAAGATTAAAAATTATTTAGTAATTTCTCTGATTTTTTTGATAATAGTTTCCTCTCCTCGTGTTTTGTTCGCTTTTACTCCTACCGCTTTCGCTTCAGCCAATAATTCGTCTTTACTCATATCTTCTAATGATTTTACTGCTGTTTCTATCTTTTCTGGGTTTGGTCAATTCTCGACTGGTGCTTCTGTGTTTTCTTCCTCTTTTGTCTCTACTTCTTTATCTAAAGTTTCCGGTTCTGGGTGTTCTATTTTTTCTTCTACTGGCTCTTCAGTAGCTTCGTCCTCCTTTGGGTCCACTGGAGCTTCTATTGTTGGTTCTACGACAGGCATAGTTGGGATAGCTCTCTCGATTGCTAGCTCTATAACTTTTTCTGTGATAGTTTTCCCTACATTAGTTATAGATCGGTTTTGGATCTCAGATAATGCTGTCAAAATGTATTTGTGTTGGATTTTCTCTTTCTCGAATCTTTCTCTATCGACTTCTATCGCTTGTTGTAGGATATGTGATTGGCTGAGATCTTGGTTAAGTTTCACTCCATGGTCTAATAGTTCTTTCTCTCTTTTATTCAAA
>JAAGZO010000459.1 GCA_024206195.1 bacterium
GCCATTTACTTCACCGATAAGCTTGCACTGGACCTTGTAGCACCGATTCCTGGTGCGTGGTGTGCAACTCTTCTTCGTGTTGGTGCAAATTCGCCAAGGCAGTGCCCTACCATTTCTGGCAGTAAAACAACCTCGACAAACATTTTTCCATCGTAAATCTTTATTTTCTTATCAATCATCTCAGGGAAGATTACCATGTCTCTGCAGTGTGTTTTCACTGGCTTTCCCTTTTTGATATCAGCAAGAATCTTCTTCTTTGAATCAGATAGGCCTCTTTTGAGACTCCTTCTCTGTCTTGCAGGAAGTAGCTCAGCAAACTCCTTTATGCTTAGTGCCTTAAGTTCATCAAGTGATTTTCCGCGATAGCTAAATTCTTTTTTTGCCATTTTAACTCTTCCTCTTCCTTCCGCTTCTTCTTGGTCTAATCATACCAACCTTTGCTCCAGCTGGAGCGTTCTTTCTTGCTATTGTTGGCTTACCTTTATGAGCGGAGCTTGATCCACCGTATGGGTGGTCTACAGCGTTCATCGAAACAGCGCAAACCTTTGGATAAAGCTTGTTTCTTGCTTTCATCTTGTGATAGCGGGTACCTGCCTTCATGAAAGGCTTCTCTGTTCTTCCGCTTCCTGCGATTATGCCTATGCTTGCTCTGCAGTTTGGATGGAATGTGTGCTGCTTTTTTGATGGAAGCATAACTGTGATCTTATCTTTTGTTTTTGAAAGAACCCTTGCAAATCCGCCGGATGTTCTTACGAACTTTCCGCCGTCTCCTGGGGTGTTCTCTATATTATATATAAGTGTGCCTTCTGGTATTTTTGTTAGTGGAGTAGTATTTCCTTCCTTTATCTTTGCTGCATTTCCTGTTTCAATATTGTCGCCAACCCTTACTCCCTGTGGTGCAGGCATTAGTGACTCTTTTCCGTCTTCAAATAATACTTTTGCAACAGGTGCTGAGTGTCCTGAAGAATGTACAAAGTCTACTATTTTTCCAACAATAACATTCTTCTGTTCTTCTTCAGTGTATTCCTTGTGTTTAACTTCTCCAACGTATCTAAAGCTAGGAGCCCTATATGCGGTTGATCCTTTTCCTCTCTTCTGTTGAATTAAGTTTTTTCCCATATTACATCAGTCCAAGTTGTGTTGCAATATCTATTGCAGGTGTTTCTGCACCAAACTTTATGTATGCCCTTTTCTCTCCTTCAGGCGTTGTGAATGTGTTTACCTTTAGCACCTTAGCCTTGAACATCTTTTCAACTGCTTCCTTGATGTCCTTTTTATGTGCTTTCTCGTCTACAACAAACAGTAGCTTGTTGTCTGACTCCATAATCCTAATCGACTTTTCTGTCGAAAGTGGATGTTTGATTATTCTGTATGTATCCATTTTAGCAAAATAATTTCTCCTTTTCAATACGATTGATTGCTGCTTCTGTGAATATTGTTGGCCTTCCTAGCTGTGCACCAGGTGCAAGTAATTCAGCATTGAGCTTGTTAACAACAACAATATCTATTCCTGCAATGTTTTTTGCTGATTTAAGCAGCGGGCAGATCTCAGATATTACAAGCAACGGTCCAACTCGTTTCTTGTACTTTCTTCCTCGTGTTTTTCCCTTGCCTGCTCTTATTGTTTTCTTAGCAGCTCTTTCCAGCTCTTGAACAAATCCGATCTTTTCAAGAACGTCTTTAACGCTCTTTGTCTTGTCCATTTTCTCGAACTTGTCTTCAATTATGAATGGATAATCAGTAGGTATTCTATGATTTACTTTCACAAGATCTTTTACAGTTGTTGCAGCGATAGCAGATCTTATTGCCTTTCTTCGCTCTTTCTTGTTTATCTTTACACTCCAGTCCTTTGCTTTTGGTGGGTGTGCTCTTCTTCCGCCAACTGTTCCTGGAACAAGTGCTCCTGTCCAGTTGAATCTTGTTCCTCTTCTGCTCATAACCTTTCTTGGAACTCTTGAGATTCCTATACCATAACATCCTCTGTAATTGTGTCTTCTCTTTGAAACATTTGCAGAAGCTCTCTTTCCTGCTCTAGGATTTGCTCCGTACGGCTGTCTCTTGTTTTTCTGAACAACCAACACAGCTCTCTTTATCAGGTTAGGATTTACTTCTTCATCAAACTGACTAGGAAGTTCTTTATCCTTCACTTTTGTTTTTGTAACACTGATAACACTTAGTTTCATTTTAGTTGCCCTGCTTTGATTCTGTGCTTATATGTTCAATTGTTGGTGCTTCTGTAGGTATGTTCTTTCGAGGACTTTCAGCAGGCATAAGCCTTACAAGCCTCTTTGCTGCACCCTGTACAGAACCTTTAAGCAGTATATAACTATTCTTTATATCTCCATAGTGCAGTATGCCTCCCTTAGGGTTAACATCTGCAGCTTTGTCTGATATCTTTAGTATCCATTTATTGTATTCCTTACGATTATGATAACCTGTTTGTCCTGCAAACGCAACAGTCCATGATCTGTTACCAGTCCATGCACCGATGTTTCCTGGAGCTCTTCTTTTCTTCTCTGATTTGTGGCTTTTTAGTGATATGCCAAACCTTCTTACAGGACCCTGTAAACCACGTCCTTTTGTTACAGCGCAGATATCAACCTGTTCTCCTTCTTTGAAAACATCATCAATCTTGATTTCTTTTCCAAGAATGTTTTTTGCATATTCAAGTTTCTGCTTTATGTCTCCGCCAATTGCAAGCTCGAAAATCTCTGGCTTCTTTTTTCCAATGCATGTAAGCTTTGGTTGAGTATAAGCAGCAATTCTTACGTCAGCGAACTCGTCTATCTTTTTTTCAGCTTCAGCAAGTTTTGCAGATGAATCTTTTTTTGAAAGTTTGATTTTTCTTCCCAAATCCTTATCGCCTTTTGAGAAAATTTCAGTTGAAACCTGTAAGCCAGAATCAGTTTTTTTGTAGAAACGAATAGAAGCAGCTTTTAATGGTGGGCACTCGATGATAGTCACCGGCAACGCAATCTCTGTTCCCTTTGTCAGTGATGTCGCTCTGTTGTCTGTTATTGTAATATGAGTCATCCCTGCTTTGTATCCTGCAAATCCCGTAAGCTTTACTTCGCTGAGTTTAGGGTGATGCCTAACTCTACTATAAGCTCTTATTGCCCTTTTTCTAGGCCAAAATTGTAGGCTTCCGCACCTTGGTTTTCTTTTTGTTGGCATTTTACAGTCTACTGTGTCTGCTTTTTTTTGTGTATCTCAAAAAACCTTTTAGTGGACCCTTTTTTTAGAACCAGAGCTATTCACTCAGTACTGAAAAAGATCCTTTTCAGGCTTTGCTCGGATATTGCTTATATATCCGTATAGAATGAGAATTAGAGGTCCTTTATAAAGCTTATTGTTTTCCTGCTCCGGCCTTTCTCCTGGCATAATTCACCGGATTCTTGATTTTGCCGCATAGATTATCAGGCTCGCAAACTCTTAAATCAGGATAATAACCCTTATTTTCACAATTTGGCGGCAGCAGAGGCTTCTTGTTCTTTAGATACCTCATGTGTCCTTTGAGATAAACCTCTCTGAGCGGCTCTGGATTCTTTTTATTCCATTCCTCAATCCTTTGTTTCATTTCTTCATATCCCCAGCCGCAGCTTGAAAGAAAATTAGCAAGAATAAACAGAGATCTTTTTTTCCCATCCTCTAATCCGCAAAGTATCTTTTTTATGCACGGTGGAAAATAATCTTCATTGATCGCATCAGCTGGAACCTCATACGTGCGTTTAACCTTTTCCTCTTTTTTTATGCTGAAATCAAAGGCCTGCATAAGCAACTGCCTTGCATCATCTTTTTTTGCAGTCTCTTTATCTAGAAACCTGAATTTTGAAACCTTGACATTATCTGGATTTGCAGTTTCAATGTCAAATTCCCTTATTTTATATGGGTCAACAGGCACGGACACAAGACTTGACTTCTCATTGAACGTATACGGCATCCTGTACAGGTGTCTCGAGGATATCAGCACAGTATCTATTCCTAGAAATGGCTCAACATTAAGATATGGAATCTTCAAACCAAGTTCATTTCTTTCATAATAAACTATTTCCTTCTCTTTCAAACCAGTTTTCTCAATGACTTTTTTAAAATCATCACCTTCATATCTCATTATTTCTTTTCCCAATGGCTTCTTGATCATCTCCTTAATATATAGTGCAACCCTTCTGACTCCCTCTGGGAACAAAAGCCTGGCTTCTTTGCCGTGCACTTCTTCAGGAAACGCTTCAAAAGGAACTCCGATGTGAAATCCTTTGTTACCAGAAAACTTTGCACTTATGCTTGTTATTCCATGGTGCTGCAAAGCCTGAACAACAAGATCAGATGCAATCTTTGAATAGTCTAGAAATTTACAGTCAATATCAAGAACAAGATCCCAACCAGTTCTTAGCTCATCGAGCTCTGAGGGTTTCATTGATGGGACAAGCATTGCAGAGTTCCTCCAGCGTTCTTCTGATGCATGGAATGAAGTAACTCCCTGCTTTGCAAACTCAAGAACATCCTTGGGATACTTTATAGTATCAGGCCTTGCCCCGAATTTATCATTAAACCTCGCTGCAACCTCTCTATCCTGGGCATTCAGCACTATCTCTTCCTGTATATCAGCTCTTTTATAGTGCTTAAGCAGCGTGCTCAGATGTATCATGCAATTAGACAAGAAATATCCTTATTTAATGCTTTTTGTTTGAGACAACTTTTTTATAAAATAAAAGAACCCCTTAACTAGATGGATTCAAAAAAGCAGATGGACATTTATGAAGCACAATTGAAAGACTCTTTGGATTTTCACATGCAGAAAATAGGAGAAGCAATTTCTGATCCGAATCTTTCTGATATTGAAAGGGGTATTATAAAGAATAAGGAGATGATAGCCTTTCTAAATGAAAACAAGGCTCAATACAGCACTGCATATGGTAGTGTTTTTGCATCTATGGTAGCATTTCGTGTTGAACTAATGGGTCTTGAGCATTTAATGCAACAGGGCCCGGTAATTGATATTGGTATTGGTCAAAGCGGTTTTATCGAGGGAATAAGAGAAAAACATCAGGATACGCTTTGTGCAGCAATTCCAAAAAGTAACTTTGTCATGGAAAATGGCGACTATAGTTTCCCTTTTGCAGATGAATCAATTTCTCTTTTTTATTCACTGATGATATTTGATGAACAAAGCATTAGAGAAGAAAAACTTGCACCAGAACTGTATCGGATGATGAAACCCGGTGGTGTTTATATCGCTCATGGCGACCTTTCCCGTCCTGTAGACACTCCTTTTTTGGAAGCAGGATTACAAAAGCTGGACGCATTTTCCTTTCCTGCAAAGTTCTTTCAGAAATAGCCAGCAACATTTAAATAGAAGGTTTTCTTCCTAGCTCATATGGCACTCAATCATCTTAAAACACTGATACTCCTTTCCTTCTTAACAGCTTTAATGCTTGGAGCAGGCCAAATTCTTGGAGGACAGACAGGACTTATAATAGCACTGGTTGTTGCACTACTAATGAACTTTGGTTCTTATTGGTTCTCTGACAAAATTGTCCTTAAGATATACAGGGCAAAGCCGGTAACAGAACATGATGAGCCAAAACTTCACAAGATGGTTTCTGAGGTTTCCCAATTAGCTGGTATTCCAAAGCCTAAGGTATACATTCTTCCATCAGAAAACGCAAATGCGTTTGCAACTGGTCGTTCTCCGAGTCACGCTGCAGTTGCATGCACAAAAGGAATCATGGATCTGCTTAGCGATGACGAACTAAAAGGAGTAATAGCTCATGAGGTTGCACACATTAAGAACAGGGACACATTAATACAGACAATCGCTGCAACAATTGCAGGCGTCATTTCTTACTTAGCATTCTTCGCACGCTTTGCAGCAATCTTTGGTGGCGGAAGAGACAGAGATTCAGGAGATTTATTCCAAATAATTGCTCTATCTATAATAACACCAATCATCGCAGTCCTACTTCAACTTGCAATCTCTCGTTCAAGAGAATTCCTTGCAGATGCAACAGGGGCAAAAACAATTCACAATCCTCATGCTCTGGCTTCAGCATTAGAAAAGCTAAACAACAATGCAAAGCATCACCCAATGAGAATGGGCAGCAATGCAACTTCTAGTCTATTCATAGTAAACCCATTCCACGCAAGAGGATTGCTAAATCTAATGTCAACACATCCTGACATGAAGACAAGAGTAGAACGTCTTAGAAGCATGCAGGTTTAAGATTCATAATCACTATCAATGATTCTCTTGATTTCTTTTGACTTCTTATCGCCAATCAAATCAACATCCTTCAGTTTTTCCTGAGAAGCATTCACAACCTTTTTTACAGAGCCAAATCTTTTCAGCAAAGGTCCTGCAATAGCAGGTCCAACACCTGGCAGCGAAGAAACAATGTATTCCTGCTGTTCTTTTAGGGTCAATGGCTTTCTTGTGTGCTGCGAAAAATCATTTGCAACCTCTTTTTGCTCTCTTTTCGCAATAGTAAGTATCAATGCAGCAGTTTCTTTGAAATTCTTTGTATATAATATTGGGATGCCGTAACTAACTGCAATAGTTGCAAGCATTCCCCGTATAGCATTCGGATGAACCTTTCGAACAGAAAAAATATCCTCTTCTCCCTCGATTATCACAACAGGCCTTTCAAAGTTGCTCTTTAAGTCCTTCAATTGATGCAACAATCTTCCATCAATTATTGAATCAACAAAATCGCCAACTGTTTTGAACTCAATCCCGCATCTTCTGCTGCAGATATAATCTCCAACATTCAAGGTCTTAAGATCAATAGTCACTCCACAATCTGCAAGCTCTTTTATCACTCCTGATCCTTTCTCTCTTATGTCTGCAAAAACAGTAACATCCTCTTCCTGGATGAACTGCTTAAGAGAATGATCACTTTTTTTTGTGAACTTCATTCTATCCTTCAGATTTCTGAGAATATCATGCATCTTTTTTTCTTTTCTTCTTGCAACCCATGAGTATGCTTCGTCTCGTGTGCCTTTTGCCATCAGCACAATAACCTTTCCTTTCTCAAGTCTTCCAGTTCTTCCTCTTCTCTGTATCTGCCTTATTGCAGATGGTATTGGTTCATAGAAAACAACCAGGTCAACCTTAGGAATATCAAGTCCTTCTTCTCCAATTGATGTTGCAACAAGAACATTATATTCACAGTCTCTGAATTGTTCAAGCACCTTTTTCTGCTCTTTCTGCGATAGCCCTGTTTCCCCTTTTTTCATCTGTCCTACGAACAGTTTTGCTTTAACACCTTCAACCTTGTTCAGTTCTTCCTCTATCTTTTGCGCAGAATCCCTGTATTGGTTGAACACAATAATCTTTGAATCATCATTGGTCTCTTTAGAAACAACAACCATTAGCTCCTTTAGCTTTGGATGCTCAACATGTTCATCAAATAACTTCTTTGTTTTAATATTTGCAGACCTGAAGTTCAAGTCAGCAACAAGATTCTTTACAGCCTTGACCTTTGTTGTTCTTGATTCACTCCATAATTTATCAAAGTATTTTTGCAAAGCAGAAATCCCCTGTGTTTCAAGCAACTCTAATGCGTGTTGTACTTTCATTACCTCTGCTAACAAAGAAACAGACTTTAGAATCTGGAAATCCTTTTCTCCTCTGGAAATCTGCATATGCAATGCTGCTTGCAGACCAAGAAGATCTTTTTTATTAACATATGATGTTTGTGCTGATTTCAAAAAACCATATTTTTTCAGCTCCTGGAGTTTTTCTCTTAGGCATCCCTCAAGAAACTTCTTCACTTCAATAAATTCTTCAGGCAGATTAACCTTTATCCAATCAATCTTTACATCCTGGATGTACGGCTTGACATCAGGATCTGCAGCAGTCCTGACTTCTATTTCCTCAATATAAAGATTCTTGCAAACCTCTGTTATCTTTTCCATGTCGCTTCCAGGAGAAGCTGTTAATGCAATAATCCTTGGAAAAGATGCTTTTCTGTGGTACTGCTTTGCAATCCATACATAAGAATAATCACCAACAGCTCTGTGAGCTTCATCAACACCAAGTAAACTAACATTCTCAAGGCTTATTTTATTAGAAATAATATCATTTTCAAGTCCTTGCGGTGTTGAGAAAATAACTCTTGCTTTTTTCCATAGCTCTGCTCGCTTTGCAGGTGCAACCTGGCCTGTGAAAACAACCATGTCTTTTTCATCTATCTTTGAGAACTTCTTGAAAACCTCAAGGTACTGATCAATCAGAGGCCTTGTAGGCCCTATAAACAGCACTTTGGAGTCTGGATATTGATTTAGCCTTTGCACTGCTAATAACAAGAATACATTGGTCTTTCCCATTCCTGTTGGCAGTACAACAAGGCAGTTGTGATTTACACAGGTTGCGAGTATTGTTTCCTGGTACAGCCGCGGTGTAAAGTCCTTAATCATATAGTGCAAGAAGCATCACGCATTTATAAACTTCACGCGTGTATGTCCAGTGTCCAGTGCTAATAATCATGTCCAGGACACAGTATCCTGAAGTTATATCCGACCAGTTTATTGATAGACTTTTGCATCTCTTCAGGAACTGATGTTGGCAGGTCAGTTCTTCCAACCCCTGCTTTGAATATTGTATCGCCGGAGAAAAGAAGCTTCTCATCAGCTTTCCATAAACAAATCGATCCTGCTGTATGGCCTGGTGTCTCTATTATCTCTAATCCGTCTATTTTCTCAAGCGGCTTCAATTCAATCTCTTTCAACTTCAAAGCAACCTCTTCATCAAGCACTGTCCCATTAGGATCTCTCTTAAAGCATTCAATTTCTTTTTCTGATGCAAAGAACTCTGCGTTCTTGAACAAATCAAAGTTTCCTGTATGATCTGCGTGCAGATGAGTAAAAACAACCTTTTGTATCTTGTCAAAATCAACAACCTTTCCCAAGAACTGCTTGATCATTGAAATATTTGCTCGTCTACCTGTATCAATTATTATTTTTTCATCAAAGTCCAAGAAGTACAAATTACTATCTGCAGGTACCTTCCATATTCCATCGCTAATTTTCTTAATCATCAGAACAAGCCTTTTTCATGAATTAAATAACTTACACAATTTCCAAGTACAAACACGATAAGTATGAATGTTGTTTCTGCTACTCTATCCCCTATTATGTATCCAAGTCCAAATCCAATTGTCAGAAGCACATAGGGAAACAGGAAATCCTTTTTTCCGTGAAAGAGCATCTTTCCGAATATTGCTCCGCAGAGAAAAATAACGACATAGCTAAGAAAGGCATTTCTTATTATTGTAGCTATGATAAACCCTATTATAATAAACAAAACAAAGGACAGTTCTACCCAATTCATCAAAAACTCGAATCCTTTTTTTGCCTTCATCTTCAGTAAAATTTAATAACCTCACAAAATTCCCCTATACTATGATTCTCAAAGCATTGGGGTTTATGGATTTTTTGGTGGCAGTAACAGTCGTGTTGCTGCACTATGATATTTTGATAGGCGCCAAAACCGGAATGGTATTCGCTTCATACCTTTTCATCAAAGGTATTGTTTTTAGGGGCGACCTTGCAAGCATTGTCGATTTTATTGTCGGAATCTATATAGTCCTGCTCATTCTTGGCATACAATGGGGAATTGTTACATACATTGTTGCTATATATCTAATGCAAAAGGTTTTTTTCAGCTTTATGAACTTTTGAAACCAAACACTAGTGTGAACAAAAACATGATTGCAGTTAAGATTCCAACAGCCAGTGCCCATAATACGTTGATATTTGCACTAAAAACGAGCAGGGCGCCTGCTCCAAGTATTCCTCCGAATGAAAAGAACCAGAGCTTTCTGCTTGCATACAACACATTTGCTCCGTCAAGTGTTGGTATTGGCAGCATATTAACCACTGCCATAAGCACATTTATCCAGATGAATTTCTCTGCAAATTCCGCGGGAATAAATGGCAAAAGCTTGACAATAAACGCAAGCAAGAGATTTGAAAGAGAAGCCATAACAGACGTGCTTCCAAGGTGTTGATAACCCAGTCTATACCTGAAATATCCTAACCTGTGCTTTTCCATTATGTGCAGCATAACACCGCCATAAATAGGAATCCTAACAAAGCCGTTTGTCATAAATGCAATAACAAGACCGCCGACAAGTCCATAGAATAATGGTTTGAATTCTACTCTGTAGCCTTGTTCAATGCCCCACAGCCTGTGGACAAATTCTCTTACAAAGACGGCAATAGCAATGCAGATGAAAACTATCAGAAAATTCATTAGCCAGCTGTTCCATTCAAAGGTATCGCTGCCATCATTGAACGCAACAATGAGGGTCATTACAAATACAGATATGACTAACCATTGCTTCTCACTCTTGCTAAAGGCAGCGTACTGCTTAAACCTTACATACCACTGGTAAAGGTTATACATATTGCAGAATATATGCTATAGGGTTTTTAAATCTTGCTTTTTATGTCGAAGTTACCCAACAGAAACAGTATAACTTATGCCTTGTTTGAGCTCTTTTTTGACAAGTCTCATCATCTCTTCTTCATGGCCTGCTCCAACAACAGCAATAATCTTCTTGCCAGGCTCATTCTTCATTATCTTTGCCAGGTTTTTAGCCATTATCTCATTTCGTTCCTTGATGAGAACCTCATACACATTAGGATACCTCTTCTCAACGTATTCAATGAGTTTCTTGATTACTTTTTTCTCAGGAACCTTGTTTAGGTTAAAGTCAAACCCAAGCTCTTTTGCAGCGTTCTTCCTAAAAACAAGGCCTTTAATCATATCACCTGCAAACCTGAATTTTTCACGCCAGGTTATTTTCTTTGAAAAACGCTTCATAGTAATCTCTATATCTCGGTCTATCAGCGCAATCTTCATCTTGTTCTTCATTGCAGTCTTCATAGCTGTCTTCATTTCAGAGCCAGGCATCACACCAACCATTTTTCCCAGTTTTTTTTGCACCCAACTTGCAAGAAGCGAGAAAACAAAGCCTTTAAGACCTATTTTAGGGATATGAGAAATACTAAGATGGCTTCTTTTACTGTAAAGCAGCGAAAATGCCCTTTTTTTGTCTAGCTCAACAGCAACAATGTCTGGCTTTTCCTTTTCTATGGTCATCTTGACCTTTCTAAGGCTCTGCTTTGCAATGTGAGATGTTCCTATTATTGTAAGATCTCTGACTGTCATCTATCTTAGTAATTAAAGCGGGTTTATAAAGCTTTTTTTATGCATCATCACCAAAAAATTTATATAGATGCATGGCTCTAACCCAATTATCAAGGAGGCGATATTATGCTCAAGATGAAGAAAATTTCAGAAGCATATGAAATGAGGGTTTTTACAGATTCCGGGGAATACTTCGGAGATATTGAAGAAGCAATACTCACACAAACAAAAGTCTTTGGATGGCGAGTAAGAGCTACAAAGAATTCATTCTTAACTAAGATTCTAGGTAGTGCCAAAGGGGTTATTGTGCCGCATCAGCTAGTTAAGTCTGTTGGAGATGTAATGATTATCTCAAAAGCAGCAGTACCTAGCTACAGCCCAGAAGACGACGAAGTGAACTAAAGCCGGATAGGTTTAAAAGAGGCTGCAAATGTTTCATACCTATTATGGTATGAATTTTTTATTCTTTCTCCGCACTGGTCTAAAATCGTTTGAGGCAGCTTCATAAGCACGGCAGAGCACTCACTTTGGGTTCTCATGTCGGTTTCTTTGTAGGTCTTCGCAAGCTCAATATGTCTTATCTTTTTCTTTTTCGTTTTTTCTTCTGTTTTCACATTATGCCTTTTTTGTAGAAGCAGTGGAACGCTGCCTAGGTTTTTGTCATAGACTATTCTCATGTCCATATCTCCTTTTGTGAACACAAGGCTTGTTGTTTCCTTTTTCCTGTTTGGGAACTCTGTCGCATGCCCTTTATATTCAAACCCGTTTTTTTCGAGATAATTTATAGTCTCCTTGAACAACACTGAAAATCCGTACTCTATTTTGAAAGAGTGTCTAACTGTTTCAATTGTTGCATTCCCTGCTTTTATCATTCTGTTTGCAAATTCTGTAGTTACGCCTTCTTTCAAGAGATGCCTGTCGCTTCTTGCGTACTTTCTTCCCGACTTTCCTGATGTATATCTTCTCAATAGCGTTTCATAAACCTGTTTTTGAGTGAATTTGAATGGAAGCTCAAAGCCAGGCCTGTCCCTTGCTCTGTTGATTAAACCGGTTGCGATATGATAGCACGCAACATTTGTTGTGCTTTCTTTTCCTACTATTACCTCTCCTATCTTTAGCGTGTTCTTTGCAGGGTATTGTAAAATAAAGGTTGGACATTGGCATGAATAATCAAAGCCCTCCTCAAATTTATCATCTAGTGTTCTGGGATTTCTTATGAAGAGTTTCCTGTGTCTCTCCTTTCTGCCGCTACCCCTTCTTCTTACAGTCAGGGCCTCTAGGCCAAGAACAGAGGTTCCTGATTCAATCACACTCTCTCTTAAGAAGTTCTTTGAACCTTCATGCAGTTCCTGAACCTGCCCTTCTATATCTTTCCATCTGCCGCCATTGGCAGCCCATTTGTTTATTGCTTCGCTCTCACCTGATTCCACAATGGCCTCTAAACCTCGTTTAACATCGCCAGGTTTCATCAGACCAATCTCTGCAAGAGCAAACTGGGATGGTGCAAGAAAATAGTTTGTATTCTCGCGTCTAACCATCAGACCCATTCCAATAGGATTGACGCCAACACTCATATATAAAGGAAAAAGACTTCAGAATAAAAACCTTGTTATTTTTAGTTCTTATGAGTAGTTAAAAACAAAACATTTATATTTAAGCTATTTACCCAGTTTTCTTTAAGTGATCATAAATGCATGGAAGCCACGAACTGTACAATCAACTGAGAATGGAGCATGAAATAAATGCTCAATTAGAGGCCTCTGAACCAGTTTATAAAGAACCAGATCCGTCAATAATTCTTGTTGATGCAAGTGGAAACAAAACAGTTATCCAACGGGAAGGTTACCCTATCAATCGCGCTAATTATATTACATGCACATCACTGTATTTTCATGATATAGATAATCCACCAGTTTCTGCAGAGCATGAATCAGATGAGGAAATTTTTTCACTAGATGAACTAGTAGTCTCAACCCAGATTAGTGAGAAAAAAAGACTTTCTTCAGAAGAGCCAAAGAGGATACCTGGGGAAAATGGTGTACGTAAAGAAGTATACAAGGGAAAAAACCTTCGCCGTGTTGCGTGGGGTGAAACCCATAAGGGTCAACCTACTGATCGTTCACTAAGATATCACAGGCAAAACCCTACATCTTTTATTATGCCTGAAAAAGAAGTAGAAGTAGATCTAACTCCAATAAGAAACATCACTATTGGCGAAAACTCAAACATACCAATAAAATTCACAAGAGCAGATGGAACTTATGTTAAAATAAGAGACGGTAGTACTGATCGTTTAGGAAGAGAAAAACCAATTGCTAACACAAAAGCAACAATATGCACAAAACTTTACCAAAATGACTTAAGAGCATTACCTGATGATTCGCTTGCTGGAAGTTATCATGCTGAAGACGGACACTATGCACTTGAAGATGAATTAATCGAAGATGGTATGGCTCAGAGTTTAAAATCAAACAGAAGAGAAGAGCGTAGTATTGATAAGACAGTACTCACACAAAGAATCTCTGGACAATACAGAGTCTTTCATAAATATGAAAAAGTAACTGCTATTGAAGACCATGAGACCTGGTATGGAAAGCTTATTTTCAAAGGAGAACTAGAAGAGGACAGTGTGTTAACTGGCATTGAAACAACTGACACAAGACAGCATAATGGAGATAGATTCGAAGGAAAAGACCACAGGCAAAAACGTATGTTAAATTACAGAAACGGCGCTATTCAAAATGATGCTGCTAGAGATGAATTAACAATGCAGGATGGAGGAGAAGAAAATCTTCTTGTTCCTGTTAGCGAAGCAAGCCTCGACAACACAGTGTTTTCTATGATTGATATGTTTGGTGTTGAAGATAACTGCTACGGAAAACTAAAAGATGCAGTAACAAAACTTGCTGAGCAAGCAGATGTTTCATTTGGGCTTGCAGGGCTGGCACACGCAGAAGCTGTTTCAAAAATAGCAAAGTCATCAGGAATGACTGTTGAAGGTTCAGCAAGGATATACATGATGACACTTTAAAACAACATTTTCTCTTCATTTGTATCAAAAATCTTATATATCTAAACATTAAAACAACTAGTATAAGAGGTGATTACAATAGCTGGAACCGATCCGCCAATAAAAGTGATTATTGTTGATGTTCTTAAGCCACACAAGCCAAGTATAGTAGATTTTGGTCTTTTGGTTGGCAAAGAAAAGAGCGTAACTCACATGGATGTTAATGTCTATGCAATTGATGAGAAAACAGAGTCAGTTAAAGTAACTGTAGAAGGAACCAACATAGACTTTCCTAAGGTAAAGAAAACAATTGAGGACTTTGGAGCTGTAATCCACAGCATAGACCGCGTTGTTGTAGGGAATGGTCACAAAAAGAAGTAAAAGCTAGTTTTAACAAATGAAGCTTCTAAAAGAAATTAAGCACAACTCGATAATAAGGCGTTATATAATCATGAACTCCTTTGATGGTGCTCTTACTGTTCTTGGAATTATTCTCGCAAGCTTCTTTGCAGGTTTAACTGACCCAAGATTGTTAATTCTTCCAATAGTGGGAGCTGCAGTAGCAATGTTTATCTCTGGAACCTGGGGAGCTTATATGGCAGAAACAGCAGAGATAAAAAACAAAATAAAGGAACTAGAAAAACACATGTTCAAAAAGCTTTCAAAAACAGAGTTCAGCAATGAGGCGCATAGGAAGGCGTTTTTAGTTGCATTTGTTAATGGGCTGAATCCTTTGCTTGTTTCCTTTATCATACTTATTCCGTTTTTTTTAGCAGCAAAAAACATAATCTCAATGACATATGCATATTACGCTTCATTGATTCTCTTAGCAATAATTGTTTTTGTTTCAGGAGCATACTCAGGCAAGATCGCAAAAGAGAACATGATTAAGCGCGGCTTTATTATGCTGCTTGCAGGCTTTGTAATAGCACTAATATTCTTTATATTATTCGTAACAGGACTGCTTTAGTTTACCAAGCATCAACGTTCTTTACATCACTCAGCTTTTCAACAGTCTCAAACATAGCGCTTAAGCCGGCTTTTAAAGAAGCATTATCACAGATCTTATTGTGAAAATAAGGCTTTATAATCCACTTTATCTCAAGCTGAGATAGCGGATTCACAAAGAATATAGTAAGTCCCTTTATCTCAATAAGCTGGTTCCATTTGGAGATAAGAAAATCAAAGTTCTTTTTTGTGTTAAAAGTAGCAATAGCAACCTCTTTTTCTTTGTCTATTGAATCAAATCCAATATCATCAAGAGAAATAGCAACAAAATATTCAACAGTTTTGTCTTTGTGCTTTACAACAAGCCTGTCATCTTTTGTTTCTACAGCCTGTATATTCTTGGCTATGACATCCCTATGTCTGACATGGCCTTCTGCCCATTCGAGCAGAAACTTCACCGCTTTTTCCATGGCAAATCCAGTGCAAAACTGATATAAATAAGTTTGTATACACAACAAATATATAACAGTAAAAAAATCTAATATTCATGAAGGTTTTAGGGCAGGTTGTTTCAGGAGGCTTTGGACGCATTCTTATCAGGCAGAAAGCAGACCAGAAAATAGAGGTTGGAGAACTTCTAATAGCAGAAACTGATAAAGGAAAGATGCTCATGCAGGCCTTTGATTTAGTCTACGGCTCGCAATTAACACAGCAATCATTAGAATTAGTCTCAGGCATGAAACTAGAAGAAGAAAATGATCTTGAGCTAATGGATACTGCGCTTAGAAATTACACCTTAGCATCACTAAAGAGCCTTGTAACAATTGAAGGCAATCAGGCAAAAACAAGCAAGACACTGCCAGGCTTCTTCTCACAGGTAAGAGAAGTGAAAAAAGAAGATTTGACATTTCTTACAAAACCAAAGAATCCTTTGCCTGTTGGAAAGCTTCGCTCTGGTTCAAAGACATTAGATGTTGACATATTCTTGCAGGGCGAAAAAGTATTTAGCCACCATATTTTAATCCCAGCTCAGACCGGAAGGGGCAAGTCAAACCTTACTTCATGCATGCTCTGGAATGCAGTTGATGAGGAATACTGCGGCATCTTAGTCCTAGATCCTCATGATGAATACTATGGAAGAAACAAGCCAGGATTAAGTAGCCATCAGAGCAAAGACAAAATAGTCTACTACACTCCAAAGAGTCCTCCGCCAGGTTCAAGATCACTTAAAATCAACATTGAAAACATCAGGCCATCGCACTTTAATGGTGTTGTTAGCTGGTCAGACCCTCAGAAAGAGGCTTTAAACGCTTTCTACAAGAAATACAAGAAGTCATGGATAGAAGCAATTCTATTAGAGCAAGAAATCGAAGGTTTCCAGGAGGGAACCTTGGGTGTTATCAAGAGAAGATTATTAGCACTCTTAGATCTTCAGACATCTGGCCAGGAAATATTTTGCAATGGAATATTCGATACACAGGCAGGTGCATCAACAATCTCTGACATGACTGACGAACTTGAGAAATCCAATACAGTAATCATAGACACATCATCTTTTTCAGGATCTGTTGAGCTGCTCATCGGAAGCCTCGTAGCATCAGAGGTACTAAACAAATACAGGCACTACAAAACAGATGGCACTTTAGACAACAAACCAGTCATCTCAATAGTCTTAGAAGAAGCACCAAGAGTAATTGGAAAAGAGGCTTTGGAAAGAGGACCTAATATTTTCTCAACAATTGCAAGAGAGGGAAGAAAATTTAAGGTAGGCTTAACAGCAATAACTCAGCTTCCATCATTAATACCAAGAGACATTCTTGCAAACATGAGCACAAAAATAATCCTGGGCATAGAAATGGCTCCTGAAAGACAGGCAATAATTGAATCAGCTGCACAGGACCTTTCAGAGGACAGCAGAAACATCGCTTCTTTAGATACAGGCGAGGCAATAATCACAAGCAATTTCACCCGCTTTGCAACACCAGTTAAGATTCCTTTATTCACAGACCTTATTGACAACAATAATCAACCAGTAAAGAAAGATTTCTCAGGCCTTAGATAGGAAAACTTTTTTAATCAACAGAGACCCCTCATAATCATGAAATTCGCGCATCTTGCAGATTGCCACCTGGGCTCTTGGCGTGATCCGAAATTATCCGGAATAAGCACCAAGGCATTTACAAAGGCAGTGGACCATTGTATAAGAAAAGAAGTAGACTTTGTTCTTATTGCAGGAGATCTCTTTAACACATCACTGCCTTCAATAGACTGTCTGAAAGAAGCAGTAATAAAACTTAAGGGGCTAAAAGACAAGAATATTCCAGTTTATGTAATCCCTGGCAGCCATGATTTCTCTCCAACAGGCAAGACAATGCTGGATGTACTGGAAAACGCAGGCCTTGTAACAAATGTTGCAAAAGGCAATTCAGATGAAAAGATAACCTTGCAATTCACAACAGACCCAAAAACAGGGGCAAAAATAACAGGCATGCTTGGCAAAAAAGGCGGCCTGGAAAAGGATTACTATGAGCATCTAGACAGAGAATCATTAGAAAATGAACAAGGTTTCAAGATATTCATGTTTCACACAATGCTGACAGAATTCAAGACTGTTGATAAAATGGATTCTGCTCCTTTATCTGTTCTTCCAAAAAACTTCAATTATTACGCTGGAGGCCATCCACATACTGTTTTCCAAAGAGAAGAAAAGGATTATGGACTTTTAGCATACCCTGGTCCTTTGTTCCCAAACAATTTCAAGGAACTGGAAGAATTAGGTAATGGAGGATTCTTTATTGTAGAGGATCAAAAAGCAACATGGCAGCCAATTCTTGTTTACACAACATTTCCAATAAAACTGGACTGCAATAATCTTACACCTGTAGAGATAGAGGAAAAAATAGAGGAAAAAATCAAGGACAAGGAGTTCTATGATACAATAGTCACTCTAAGGCTTTCTGGCTGTCTGAAGTCAGGCAAAATAACTGACATCAACTTCAGGGATATCTTCAGCAAGATATACGGCAAAAGCGCGTATTTTGTGATGAAGAACACAAGCAGTTTGACAACAAAGGATTTTGAGCAGATAAAGATTGACACAGCATCTGTTGAAGACATCGAATCTTCCTTGGTAAAAGAGCACCTTGGCCAGTCAAAGCTCTTTGACAAGAATAAGGAAGAACAACTCACACATTCTTTGATATCTGCTCTGAACACAGAAAAGCAAGAGGGAGAAACAGTTTCAGTTTTTGAAAAAAGGATTTCAGATGAGCTCGCTAATCTCCTTAATCTCTAATCCGATCTTTGGAACAAGTTCTATATCCTTGATATATCCCATTTTATGCAGCTCTGCAATGCAATCTATGTTCATCTTCGCATGATATGTTCCTGTAGAAAAAGCAGTATACTCTATTTCATGTGCATCTAAGATTTCATCTAATTCAACATCATTCGGTTTGAAGTAATATTCATCACCAGAGTACATCTTTAACAACCCCTATCAGCGATTTCTTTTCAACACTGTTCTTCACAGCGTCAATAAGCGTGTCTGCCCTTACAAGCCCTGCCCCAAAAACATTCGTATTCCCAAGCTTCTCTGCAGTGTCCTCAAGCAGATACTCAAGCGAATCATTCTTAGCCAGCGGAACAGCTAGCGCTAAGCTCCCTGCAACATGAGGAGAAGCCATTGATGTTCCGCTCAGAGAAGCATAACCTCCAGGATATGAAGAAACAATATCAACCCCTGGTGCACAAACATCATTTGTGTAGTAGATATTGCTAAAGTATGCATGATTTTTTCCTCTGTCAACAGCAGAAACAGAGATCACAGGATCATCAAACGCAGCAGGATAACTTGGCATCTGATCATTTCCAGCAGCAGCAACAAGAATCAACCCCTTGTTTGCTGCATAATAACACAAATCCTCGAATGCCCGCGAAGCAAGTGGCGACCCAAGACTCATATTTGCAATATCAACATCATTCTTTAGACACCATTCAAGAGCAGCCATTGTATCTGACTCAGAACCAGAGCCATCAGCATCAAGAACTCTTAGTGCGTAGAGTGTGCAGTTTGTTGCAACACCGCATTGACTTCCTGCAACTATCCCTGCAACATGAGTGCCATGACCATTCTCATCCATTGGATCATAATTATTAACAAAATCATGCCCTTTATTGCTTGAAAACCTGGATGCAACCTCTCCATGCGTATAATCAATACCAGAATCAATTATAGCTACCTTTGCTCCTTCTCCTGTTGACACCTTTCTTGCATAGAATGCACCAATTTCCTCAAGATTCCACATATCACTCTTATTTGTTCTTTTAATATCAGTTGGATTTGCGCTAACCCTATTAGCCAAATCAACAGACTTAACATGTTCAACAGATTGCGATGCAAACCTTTCTGCATCCCTTGCTTCACACGTGAAGCTGATGTATGGAACAAACTCAAAAACCCTTGTGACCTGTCCAATCTTGTTAAGAAAGTTCTCAGTCTTTTCTTTCTTTGATTCATCTGTTTCAGCAATCAGCTCAAGATGCTTATTTGAAGCCTTTTTCTCACGTATTTCAGAGAACAATACTTTTCTTCTCTTTACCTCTAGTCTGTACTGTGTTCGCATGCACTACAGTGTGAAATATTCCTAAAAGTGTTTTCACAGGGAAAAACCGGAAACCCTCTAAACAAACTAGAAATCTTTCGAAGAAAAAGGAAATATTATCACTTTATCAGTTTTTTCAGAATATCATTCACTTCTTTCGGAGTTGCAGCGCCTCTTGTTTTTCTCATGACACTGCCAACAATAAAGTTCAGCGCTTTTTCATTGCCAGCTTTATAATCCTCAACAGCCCCTTCATTCTCTGCAATTGCTTCTTTGCAGAACTTTTCCAGGGATGATTTATCAGAAACAGCTGCTAAACCTTCTTTCTTAACATATTCATTAACATCAAACGGCTTCTCAATTAGTTTCTCAAGTATCTTCTGGGCAACAGTATCTGTTATTTTCTTTGATTCAACAAGTTTCAATAACTGAATAAGATGCTTTTCATTCATCTCTACATCATGAAGCTCTTTTTTGTTGTAATTCAAGACCCGCATCAAATCCTTTCTGAGCCATCTTGAAGCAAGAACAGGATCTATCTCTTTTGCTGCTTTCTCAAATATCTCTGCAAGCGTTAAATCAGAGCTTATTACAGCAGCATCTGTTTTATCAACCTTCCATTCCTTAACATACCTTCCTGCTTTTTCATGCGGTTTCTCAGGAAGCTTGCTGGAAATTGCCTTTATCTCTGTTTCATCAACATTTACAACAGGCAAATCGGGGTCTGGTATGAACATGTAGTCCATTGCCTGTTCCTTGCTTCGCATAAAAACAGTCTGGCCAGTTGCTTCATTCCATGCCCGGGTTTCCATATTCACCTTATCGCTTCTTTGCTGCCTTGCAATCTCATGTTCTATTGTCTTTACAATGCTTTTGAAGGAATTAACATTCTTTACCTCTACTCTATCGAACTTTGGTGCAATTGAGACATTAACATCTGATTTCACACCAGCATCAGGATCAACTGCATCGATGTAAGACAGCATAGTCATCAGTTTCTTCAGCCATCCCCTTACCTCATCTGATGACCTGAAGTCAGGCTCAGTAACAATCTCAACTAATGGAAAGCCACTTCTGTTGTAATCAACAGTTCCTGTTTCAGGATCCCATTTTGCAGGGTCTTCTTCAAGGTGAACATCAGTTATTCCTATTCCCAGGAATTTTCCTTTTTCTCCAACAGGAACAGAATAACTCCCTGACATTGTCTTTTGATAGCCATTAGGCAGGTCAGGCCAGGTATAGTGTTTTCTCTGGAAAAGAAGTCTTTTGTTGATTTTGCAGTCCAGCATAGCAGCAACAGCTATTATCTTTTTCAGCGCATCCTTGTTAGGAGGCATTGGCTTGTTGCCAGGCTGTCCAGTGCAAATAGGGCAGATATTAGTATTAGGCGCTCCATTCGTATCAATCTTACAGTCACAGAACAGCTTCCTCTTACTATCCATCTGAAGATATCCATGAATCTCCAGTCCGCATTTTATTTCCTGCATATGACTAATGAATAATCGCGGTTTTATATACTTTTTGTTAAAAAAGTTCAGCCTTCAGGTTGTTAGTTTTTTATTTGCAGCATCGAAACCTTTTAATAACCACACCACCCACACAGTACTATGCCTATAGACATTGTAATTCCAAGCAAGAATGAGAAGCAGTTCATAGAGATAGCTGAGAAACTTGGTTATTCTGAGCTCTGCTTTGCATACACAAGCAAGCAGAACATTGCAAAGCTGCAGGAAAAAACAGAGCTTAAGTTGAGCACAGCTCAAATCGTAAAAAATAAGGATGCAAGGAAAGCACATGCAGACCTAATAATAGTCAAGGCAATGCCAGAAGAAAACGCTCCTTTTGAAAACAAGGTAGCAGACATAATCCTTGGTGCAGAGAAGATAAACCAGGTTATGCTTAACCTTGCAAAAAAGAACAAGACATTAGTTGCATTCTCGTTTGCAGACATTCTAAATGAATCAAAGAGAACACGGGCAATGGGTTTGGTATCAAAGAACATAAAGTTTTGCAGGAAATACAAGACAACTACATTGATAGCAAGCTTTGCAAAAAAGCCCTATGAGATGTGTTCTCCGCATGATCTTGCATCTTTATTTGCATCATTGGGTATGCATCCAAAAGAAGCAGCAGACTCATTGGAAGCAGCATCAAAGAAGATGGCATACAAACGATTCAAAAAAAGCCCAGAATACATTACAGAGGGTGTTAGGATAGTCAAGACACCGAAAGGTTTATAGCTGTAAACCCTTCTTGAAGTATTATGGCAGATGCTAATATAGCAATTCTTGGAGATATATCCGTTCAGAACTTCCTGCTATTTATCTTTGTACTAGGATTTACCTTTGTTCTGGGTGGAGCGCTAAACGTGATTATCACGCGCCTTCTGAAAGATAAGGTAAGGCCTGCGATATACAAGTCTCTTTCAAAATTTGTGATGTATACCCTGTACTTGGTAGGACTATTCATTGGATTCAACAACATAATCGGCTTTAATATTCCTGCAAGCCTTGCTGCATTGGGTGTTTTAGGTATTGCTTTGCTTTTGCCAGCTGTTCCTGTGCTGCAAAACATTGTTGCAGGCATTGTTTTGTCAATCTCAAGGCCTTTCAGAGAAGACGACACCATTGAGATAAACGGCGAGTTCTGTAAGGTAAAAGACATGATGCTTACAAAGACCCGTTTAAGAGCCAGTGATGGCAAGATTATTTCTGTCCCTCACATGAATTTTTTATCAGGAACTCCAGTAGTCAACTACAGTCAGGGAGAGTTCATTCGCATTTCAATACCAGTTGATATTGCATCCAAGGCAAAGAGGGAAAAAGCCAAGAAAATCATAGAAAAGATCTGCGCAGCAAACCCAAATATTCTTCCAAATGTCCCTCAGAAGAAGATGAACAGGCTGACAATGCTGTTTGAGATACCTGCAAACTTTTTCAAGATACCAAGGAACATAAAAAAGCTGTATCCAGTAATCCTGATAAAAGATGTAAATAAAGATAAAGTATCCTTTGATGTTAGGTTTTGGATATGGAACATTCTTATGAAAGATAAGATTATATCTGCATTCTACGAAGATCTAATAAAAGAATTTGAAAAAGAAAAAATAAAGTTTGGTTAAATACTCTTAAACCATTGCTGGGATAGCTTTCCAATGATTGGAACTTCCTTCTTTTCACCATTAATAGCTCCAATCAGTCCAATCACCCAGAAGACGAACAGAACTATTCCTAGTATCCATCCAATTATAGGAATCCAGAAAACCATTCCGCCAATAGCCCCTACAATCATTATTAGTAATGACTGCCTTATGTGGAACTTAGCAAGATCATTTTTCGTGTCCTTATTCATAATAAATGCAATCAATAACCCTATCCAGGTTAAATAAGAAATTATTGCAATAGTTTTTCCATCATCAGCTTTACTTGCCATAAATAATCACCTCATTGTTATTTAGACATACAATGCATTTCATATATATTAATTTATCCTATTAAATCCTGCATGATCTCTGGTGCAGTCACTATTCCCCTTGTATGGTCTTCTTTGATTTTTGTTACATTATAACCTGCAGTTACCAATGCTTTGAATGGTTCTCCTTTTACTGCAAGACAGGTTTTGAATGCAGGACATTCGTCTTTTGGAGGTTTGACATATCTTAGACACCCTTTTTCTGCACTTTCTATTCCATGTGCTGCAAGCAAGGAAGGGCATATTCCAAAATATCCCTTACTTCCATCCATGTGTTCTTTTACAATTGAGTTTTTTTCTTGTAGTGCAAGCGGGGAATTTTCATCATATGCAAACGCATAGTTGCATGGAGATCCATAATCTGGTTCTGCAATGAATGCGCCTTCTGAAGCTACAACAAGAGGTTTCAATTTTTCTGCAAGTCCATTTTCAGGACCTCCTAAAAAACGTGTACCTACTTTAACTGCACTGGCACCAAGATAAAACGCTAGATCGATATCAAAATTATAAAAGATTCCTCCTGCAGCAATAACAGGGACATCTTGTAATTCGTATTTGTATAGAACGCCCATAACCTCTGGAATTATTTTAAAAATATCATACTCTTCTATGAAATTAGGTGAGTCACGTATTTGCTCGTATTTGAATCCTAAGTGGCCTCCTGCTTTTGATCCTTCTACAACAACCGCAGCGGGTTTGCATTTTTGCCTTGCCCATCTTCGAATAGTTATATCTAAGGCTCTTCCTGAAGAAACCTTTGGAACTAAGGGAACATCATGATTTTTTGTCCCTAATATTTCTTCGACTATCTTAGGCAGATCCATTGCAGGGCCGGCTCCCACAATTAACATAGCCCTTTCTCTGGCTCCAGCCTCAATTGATTTTCTATAATCTTTATCTACAGCACGCATAATATTAAGCGCAACAGCAGCTTCTTCTCCTGTAATCGCTTCTATTCCTTCTTTAGTATCTCTTAGTTCTATTCGTGTAGCTTCAACCTGGTCCATTAGGCCTAATTTTTCATTGATATAATTTACAGGTCTACCTTCTGCCTTAAGTCTTATAGGAGTTATTCTGTCTAGCGCTACAGATGATCTTGTGGCCACACCCCCAGCGATTCCTACAGCAACAGCTAGATCAAGATTCGAGATATTAGCGCCCATTCCAGCAAGAACTATTGGATAGAATGAATTATTTACTCCCGGTATAATCAGTGTTCTTTCTAATGACATTTTCTATCAAGAATAACCTTCTTTTTTTGAATGAAGTTGCTAGCTACTCGTTTTCTACTCTTGGTGCTAGTATGAATGAAAGTAATACCTTGTCTACAGTGTTGTAATCAAGTTTCAATGGGTAATCCTTGTTGAATTGGATTGTAACTTTGTCTGCAAGCTTGCTTCCTTGTATCATCTTCTTGAGGTACTCAACAGAGTATTTTGCTTTTACTGTTTCCTTAGAAGTCATATTTATCTTAGTCTCTTCTCCCTCTTTTATCTCTATGCTTGCGTTACTTAAGTCTCCTTCTGCATTAAGTGCAAATCTCTTTGTGTCTGCAACCATGCTTACTGATTCTGATACTATGTCTGCATCTTCTATTGCTTCATTAAGCACATCAGAACTGGTCTCAATTGTGACTGGGAATGTTAGTTCAGGAACCTTTTGCTCTTTTTCTTCAACATCTATGATAGGAAGGCTGAAGGTTCTTGTTGATTCTGATCTTAGCTGTATCTTTAGCTTGCTGTCTGCCAGCTCAAGAGTAACCATGTCATTTGGCTTTGCTCTTCTCAGTATCTGTTTAAGATTATTAAGATTGATTGCTAGTTCTGTTTCTTTTTCAACGCTGTATTCTGTGAAAGAACTCGATAGAAGCTTGAAAATAACCATTGCAACGTTCGCAGGATCCATTGCCACAAGTTCAATGGCATCCTTTGTTACCTTAAGTCTTGCCTCATTGACAAGCTCAGATATCACTGATATGCTCTCTTTTAGATATTTTGGCTCTGCAAGTGTAAGTTTCATCTTTTTCCCCCTTGAACTGTTACTGGCCTCCTATATATATATTTTTCGTGCTAGAACTAGTTTAGCTTTATAAATTGCCCATTTCTAAGCAAATGTACCTGTTCTCCAGGCTCATATCCCATCTCAACTGCAAGATCTGCAAGGGCAGATGTCATCTTCAGCTCTCCGTGCGCAGGGATAATATGCTTTGGCTTAACAAGGTTTATCAGATCACGCAAATCCTCTCTTGCTGCATGTCCGCTTGTGTGTATATCGCTAAAAATTCTTACACCAAAGCTTCTCAGCTTCTTGTCCAGCTGTTCTCTGCTTGCTCTGTTTGTTGCAGTTGGAATGACTTTGCAGGAGAATATTACCTCATCATCAGGGTCAAACTTAAAGTCAAATACGCCATCAACCATCTTTGAGAGTGTTGCTCGCGGCTCTCCCTGGTGTCCGGTAACCACAAGAAGGTATTTGTCCTTGCCCTCTTTCATTATCTTCTTAAGCCTTCTCTTGATCTGCTTTCCATACTTCACTATCTCAACCTCTTTTGAGAAATCAACTATTCCTACCTCTTCTCCAGCCTGGGCATACCTTGAAAGGCTTCTTCCAAGGAAAACAACCTTTCTGTTGAGCCTTTTTCCAAGCTCTATTATGTTCTTTAGCCTTGCGAGATGAGAAGAAAAGGTTGTTACAATGACTGCATGCCCTCTGCTGTCAGTTCCTAATACAACATCTGTGAGCATCTGCTTGGCAACTGCCTCTGATGGTGTTTTTTGGGAGAGCTCTGCATATGTTGAATCAACAATAAGCGTCTTAACACCAAGTTTGCCTAATTCTTCAAGTCTTTTGAAATCAGGTTTCTTCCCAATTGTGGGGTATCTGTCAAACTTGAAGTCATTTGCATACAATATGATGCCCTCTTTTGTGTGCACTGCAATCATAACTGTTTGTGGAGTCGAGTGTGTTGTGTTGATGAACTCTATTGTTATGTCTGGCGAGAGCTTAAACATAGAATTAACATTCAGCACCTTTAAACTGTTCTTGAGCTTTATCTTTTCGCTCTGCAGTATTGATTTTATAACTGCTATTGTAAATGGTGTTCCCATAATCTGGGCATTGTATTTGTTTGAGATGAATGGTATTGCTCCTACGTGGTCCAGGTGTGCGTGTGAAGGTATGATTATCTTTACCTGTTTCCTCCACTTTTCTATTACAGAAATATTAGGAATAGCATCAACCTTGGAAAGCTCAGTAGCACTAACCTTTATAGTGTCCTCTTCTTCCTCAGTATACCTTATGTAGTTTTCAAGGTGAAGTCCCATATCAAGAACAACAACTTCTTCACCTATCTTAACAGCAGTCATGTTCCTGCCGACTTCATTATAACCGCCAACAGCGCATATCTCTATCATTAGGTTCATCTTTGCTTTGTTAATTATATAAACTTATCGTTAGTTTTTTATAGTTTCCTTCAAAACCAGATACCATGGAAAAATTCCGCTATGCAAAGCCAGACATAGAGGGCTTAAAAAAAGAATACACATTAATTGATATGCACATACACACAAGTATAAGTGATGGCAAAGCTAGTCCTCAGGATGTTATACAAAGGGCAAAAAACCTTGGTATAGGTATTTCAATCACAGATCATGATTCAATAGAGGGGTCGTTAATGGCAGGTAGGCATACAGACATACTTTCTATTCCAGGGATAGAGTTCTCAGCAAAAAAGGACACGCATGTATTGGTTTACTTCTACAAAACAGAGGATCTAAAGGACTTCTATGAAAGATATGCAGAGGGAAAGGCATTCAAGCTTGGTGTTTTTGAAATTTCAGAGTTCGCTGCAAAATACAATTGTTTGTTTGGAATAGCTCATCCAACAGGCTATGCACCAGGAGGCTTTGGAACATCAAAAATAAAGATGGAAGGATACTCAAAACTAAAGAAACTAGACTTTATTGAAATCATCAATGGACACCAGTTTGGATATTATGCAAAGGGCTCCTATAAGATAGCATCGCAGCTGGACAAAGGTTTTACAGGAGGCAGTGATGCTCATCACATAAACTGTGTTGGCAGCGTGGTAACAGGTTCAAAAAAGAAAACACTAAAGGAATTTCTGGATAGCATAAAGCGCAAAGAAACCTTTGTACATGGAAGACCAAGAGACCTCGCACGCAGATACATGAAAACACCGCTCTACTTCTTACGAGCATATAATAGACGATTCTAAAAGAAAAACGTGCGGGGGAAGGGATTCGAACCCTTGAACCCACTAAGGGACTAGATTCCTCTTAGCGGAAAAATCATTGCTTTTCAGCTCATCACTCAATTACTTGAGTCTAGCTCGTTTGGCCAGGCTTCGATACCCCCGCACAGGGTGGTTCCAGAAACTTGTTTCTGATACCCCCACAATGAATCTTGGAGAGCTGACCTCCATATTTAAAGTTTTGGGAAAATCAGTTATTTTTCGAAAACCTTATATACATATATTCCACAGTTTAGACTATGCAAAAAAGAGGAGAATTCATGAGGCTTGTGCAGTTAATGCTCCTTGCAATCTTTGCGGTTATTATGCTTCTTGTAGTAAAAAATGTGCTGTGTAAAATGGGTGCATGGAGTTGGCTATGTTAAAAAACAAGAAATCAGAATTATCAACAACGCCGAACATGGTAATTGTAGCTATTGTCGCTGTATTCCTAGTTGGATTTTACCTTCATGCAACAAGCGGTGTTGCACACGCAGCATCAGATAATTTCTGCAGGTTTTCTGCATTGCAAAGAGACGTTGTAAGAGTACCGGGTACTGGAACTATATTAACTGACCTGGATTGCAAAACACGGTTTGTTAATATACAAGAAGAAGGCGCAGAGATAGTAACGTCAGATACACCAAAAGGAGAATGGGTGCCATACAGAGATGAAGATCCAGAACTATCTGCTAAAGAGACCATAGCAAAGGAGATGCAGGGCTGTTGGTATTCTCTTGGTGAAGGAAAAATCGACCCATTTAGCGATTGGGGTACTAGTGATAAGAAATGTGTTATGTGTTCAGAAATAACATTTAGCTATGAATTCCAGGAAGAAGTTGATACACTGCATGGTTTTATTGATTTTCTTAAAAGCGAAAAAGCAAAAGGAAAGCAGGAATACTACGCCGAATACCTCTTTGGCACTAATGATATAGATACAACAGACTTATACCAGGAATTGTCTACTGATAAAAGTTATCACATCATGTATATTGTTACATACAAAGAGAGTTTTGATGATTTGAAAAGTAGTATGTGGGAGAGCACACTTGAAGGAGCTAGCGCAGGAGCAACAATAGGGAGTTTTATTGTACCCTTGAAGGGCACACTTATTGGAGGTGCAGTAGGCGCTGCCGTTGGTGTAGTTGGTGGAACAATAAAATCAGCTTTCCACAAATCAAGCAAAGAAAAGATTCCATCCATGTGGTTAGCACCAGCAGAAGCAACAACCTTTAAGTGCGATAAATTGTATTAACATGAAAAAAGCAATGGGTAATGTTTCAGAAATGCTTGTAGCTTCAATTGCTGCAGTTTTAATCGCTGTTGTTTTAACAGTTTTTGTTAATGATGTTGCAGATGCCTCAAATCGAATACATGAAAGAGAGATCTGTAGTCAAAGTATTAATGAGCATATTATTGCAAAAAACTTTGGATATTCAGATGCTAAAATAAACTGCCCTACTTATTACCATACTATCAAGAAAAAAGATGAGGAAAGGGTAATGAAGGAGCTTGCTGAAGATATGTATATGTGTTGGGATGACTTTAAAAGAGGAAAAGAATCAATGTTCAAAGATGATGGCGTTTTCTGTGTAGTATACTCTGTGATCGAGTTTGAAGATGAGGATCTTTTCATAGCAGGAGAGGACCTAGGATACTATCTTGAAAACACCCTTGTTCCACATCCGCCTGGCTCAGAATATGAAGGGGAAACCTATGCGATGGCGCTTGGAAACTTTGGTTCAAACCGTTCAGAGGATGTATTAAGTGAGGATGAAATACTTCAGGTTGAGGATCAGAGCATAACAAAAGATGAGAATGCACTTGATATCCATGGGGATAGGCAATACGCAACAATATTTGTTTATGCAAGAGGAAATGATGTTCTTGAACAGCTTGTAGGCAACTATATCAAAAGCCCTGGCGGAGGCGTATCTCTTGCTGTTGCCGGAGGTTCATTGGGTTCGACTGCGATTATCTCAGCAAAGCGGTATAAAAAAGCCAGCGCAATGCAGTTTCCAGTTATGGGTAGTTCTGGAACTGCCTTTTCTAAAACTCAGGCAGCATCCATGTCAATGTTCAGTGTGAAAAACACGGTCAAAAAGTTTGTCAAACCAGTGGCAGCTGTTACTGCAATAGCTGGCGCTGCTGGTGTTGTTGACTCTGCGATGAACACCGATTTCAGCTCTGAATGGTTTGCAGCATTCGCATTCCAGGAGTACGATGAGAAAGAATTAAAAACAATGGGATGTGAGTATATACCAATAAAACAACATGAGGATGATGAATGAAAAAAAAAGGCATGACAATAAGTGTTCTTGGATGGATGATACTCGCACTAATCTTAATAATAGTAATAATAATAATCGTAGCTATATCAAGAGATGCAAGCTATAATATATGGGAACATATAATGGACATATTCAGATTTGGTGGATCATAAAATGCCTGGAATAAAATACGTAATTGGTGCTATAATAATGCTGCTGCTGCTAGGTGTTGTAGTTTCAGGCTCAATAATGCCTGCACCTGAAATAATTTCAAACCTCAATACCTGGATAGAGGAAACATTAGGTATTGGGGAAAAAGGGGCTTGTGCAAAAGCAGAGGACGCATTCTGGTGCAAAAATCAGAATATGTGCATGATAGAAACAGAAGCAGATGTATGTAATCCAAGCACACATGAGCCCACAGAGTGTGATGATTTTTGTGATAGAATGACCTGTACAGTACATGCATGTGAGCCTCCAATGGGATGCATAGGCAAAACTTGCACTTTTTGTGCAACAGAAGGAGATGAGTGCGGAAAAACAATGGATAGTATGTGGTTTAGTAAAGGCAGCTGTTGTGATGGTTACAAATGCAGAGGGAAAGACTGGTTGGCAGGTATATGGAAACAAACGTGTATGAAAAGATGAGGGTGAAACTAATGAAAAAAGCTCAGGGATTGTCAATGCAGACAGTGGTTATAACAATTATTGCTTTGGTTGTTCTTGTTGTTCTCATTGTTATTATTGGAAAAATACCGCTTAGTGACATACTAAGCACTAAAGACTGCAGTGTGGCATATAAGGGAGGATATTGTATTAAAGCAGAACAAAGAAACGACTGTTCAAAAACAGGCAATGTTTTCAAGACAGGTTGTCCTGAGGAAGATATAGGAAACACTGAAGACATGGTATACTGTTGCGTTCCTCAATTTGGTAGAGAATGAAGATGAATAAAAAAGCAGAAGATGCATCATCCACCGCAGTTCTTACACCAGTAAGAGTAACTGTCGCTGCTATTGTTGCTGTTGTTATCTTCTTGTTCATTTCTACGGGCCCAATTGAGGCATTGCTTGGTACCAATAATAATATAGATGCAAGCTCAAAAGAAAGCTTTGATGATCTGGTGTTAAATTTCATCAACAAGCTTTCAACTACAGATCCTGAAACACCATCAACAGCAGCAATGCACTCTTTTAGACTCGATGATGATTTTCATCTCTATGGGTTTAATCAAGAAATGTTGATTCTGCAGCTTCAGGGTGATCAGGCAATCCATAAGTTATATGTTGAAGGAGCCGGTTGTCAAGGCACTTATGCATGTTTGTGTGTTTGTAAGGACCAGTGCCAGGAGTTAGCTGATTGTTATACCTTATCTGAAGCAGGCAGTGAAGGCGCTATGAGTCTCTATGCAAGAAATCTAGTTAACAACGAGGGTGCCACAGCCCCCAATGGCGAGCAATATCTTGCACTTAAGGGCGGCGATGACGTTAGATCAATTACTATTTCAATGGATGGAGACACGATTTATTTTAGTGGCTATGGAGAACCAGTAAGATCATGAAGTGCAAACTTGTAACTAACTGTTTTTTCAACTAGTTTTTCTGAATTTTCGTCATACATCTTTAATTTATTATCACTAGAAGCACATACTATTACATAACCATCTTCTGCTGTTGCACAGCCTGTTTGAAGAGTCATTTCACCAACAGCATCTCCATCAAAACCATCTACACAAGAATCAAAACCCGAAGAAGTGCAGGTATTCGTAATAATTTTTGCTTTATCAGCCAGCAGCAAGTAATCATTCATATTAGCCTCTTTTGTAAATGATGCATGTAAACTATACCTTATCTTGTTTCCATAAAATTCATATTCATCTTCTTCAGATGGATAGTTAAGCTTGATAACCAGCGGGCTTGTCGCTATAGCATTTATCTTGTTCTCATCTATCTTAAGTCTGTAGTTTCCTGTTGGAACATCCGCAACCTCATATCCCCACATGTATGCATCCAGGTTCATATTAAACAAGGGTGCTAAAGCATCTCCCAGGTTTTCTTTTGTTGGATAACAGCCTTCTCCCCATACAGCAATCCCATTGTACCTTCCACATCCGAGGTTGTAATCTCCCTTTGCAAACTCAAATAGCGCTTCGTTTAGTGCATAATCCGCAGCCTCTTCAATGTAAAAACCAGTCTCTTCTCCATCCTGATAAGCTGCAAAAAGCTCGAATTGGTTTGCACCTAAAGGTCTTTCTGATGACAACTCTTTGTATGTGCCAGAGATTATTATGAAACTTGCGAGTACTGAGATTGTGAAAATAATCACAATCAAAACACTGAACATCGCAACTCCTTTTTTCATCTTTGTGATTGCACCCGCCCTCCAAACTTTTTGACAATAAATCTGAGATCCTTTGTTGGTGTAGGAATCATTATTTCTATTTCAAAGCGCTCATCAAAAACAGCGTTTGCAACATAATACTCATTATCAAAAGAGAAAAGCTTGTCATTATCTTCATCCCTTACTTCAATCTCCCATGAATAGTCCATTCCGGTTTCTGGATCATACTCTCCTTCATGCATATCAAAAAACCATTTTGTTATATCTGCTTCGATCGCATCCTTTATTTCATCTTCATCTTCGTAGTAATATTCAACAATAAAATCAGCTACAGTTTGAGTTTTTCCATTTACAGTAATCTCGCTTTCAAGGAACTTGAGTGTATTGAACTCTGTACCAGTCATTTCTGAATAGATAATCTGCCCATCAATTCTCTGTTGTGCTGCTTTTACTCCAGAACCACCACAACCAGGATTAATTATTGTGACCATGAAGACAAATGATATGAAAATGAAAGCTATGAATGCAAAAAAGTCAGATAGCAGTTCCTCCTGGCCTTTCTTATTCTTCATTTGGCATCAGCACCTCAAAACGTAATTCTCTAGTTTCTCCATCTAACGACACAATTCGCTTTACAACGGATTTTGTTGTTGCTCCTCTTCCTTTCATATCAACAAAGTGAAAGTAATTTTCATACCAGTCCTCATGGAAATAGAAATGTTTTTCTTCATCTTCAGAAACATTATATGATATTCTTGCAGCAAGGTAGGACTCTTTAGAGAAGACTATGGTGTCCTCAACACCCGTTATAAGCAAAGTAGTTTTAACATCTCCAACCTGAACCCTTCCATTTTCTACACCAGATATTCCGTTCTTTGAATAAAGCATCCTGTTTGCAAATACGTGTGATTCTGCTTCCTGTATATCTACATTCTTATAGACCATTGCATATATGAAAATTACAGCTGTTCCCATTACAGCTATTACAAAAATCATTCTTACTACCCATATGACTACTTGAGAACCTGTTTCTCCTTTTTTGTCATGCGTTATTTGCATTGTTCTAATAACCTCAATTCCGGTGATGGCACACTCAACACCTGCTTGCCATCTTTTGCAACAACAAAAATCTCTTCACTATTCAGTTCCTTTTCAACCCTCATACCGCTTGGCAGACCGCCATATGGTGCAATAACAACATCGTCAGTATATACATTATAACTGCTGAAAACAGAATCAATATTAAGTCCTGATTCTGTTGATGCTATTGCATCTATTTTTATGTTTGAAATAGCAGTTTCTTCACCTTTATTTCTAAAAAGAACAGCAGGCCCATCTTCATAAATGATTATGTAATACCCCTTTCCAAATTTTTCTTCATTAAAATAAAAGCTATCCATACAATACTCGTCTTCTTCCTGCATATCGCTGACAAACTTTGTAAAGCTGGAAAAAACCTCCCGCGCATTTTGATTAGGATCATATGAGATTCCACTGACAGAAACAACATCCCCTCTTTTTGAGATCTCTATGGCCTTTATGGGTGTTTCAGTGCTCCATGTGGGATTTGTCATTAAGCTATCCTCAGCATAGGTGTATGACTTTGATCTTGTGCCATCAAGCTCTGAAACAACAACCTTGGATTCTCCTATGTCAAATCTAAATGTATTTTCACCAAGATAGTATATGTAATCAACATCACCCGGAGCCGCATAAACAGAATCAAGAAGCAAGGCAACATCTCTTGCAAGAAACATCTTGTGAAACGTTGTGTCGCTTGTAGCATTCCCAACATAGGTCATAAGACCTATAACTATCAACGTTGCCAGAAAAAGCTCTATCATGGTCTCAATAGTTACTTGACCTCTCTTTTTCCTAAATATCTTCATCAGAATTAATTCAGTTATGTGTATTTAAATTACTTTTGGAAAAAATTAACATGCAGGGTTATTTAGCTGCTTTGTGTCTATATAGTCGTTCTTAAAGCTTTCAATCTTTCTCATGCACATTTCTGAGTAAAAAACAGCTCTTGATTCATCAACCATCTTTAACACCCCCTTGGTGTTTTTGCGGACCTTTCTGCAAGATTCAGATACCTCCTGTGTGGAGGGAGGCGACCCGGTCTCTGCACCTAGTTCTGTCACTGCATCTGGTCTATACTCTGATTGCAAAACTAGCCCGGCTTGATATTTTGGTGCAAAAATTCCCTTTTCTTTTATTATTCGCCTTTTGACCATATGCTCACTAACAGAGGTAATGATTATTATTTATATTAACTTGTGTGGTGATTATGTAACACCACAAAGCTTATATACGCTCCCAGCTTACTATTCCCTATGAATAAAGAAGTACTTGTACGGCTTGGACTGACAAAAAACGAGGTCAAGATATATTTAGCGCTGCTTAATCTTGGCCCTTCACGTGCAGGAAAGATAACAGAGCAGACAAGCATACACCGGCGTAATGTTTATGACTGCATAGAGCGCCTCATAGAAAAAGGGCTTGTTAGTTACATAATAGAAAATAAGAAGAAGTTCTACAGAGCAGCAAGTCCGCAGCTTCTGCTTAGAATACTTAAGGATAAAGAGGACAAGCTTAGAGAGGATGAGGCAAATCTTAATTTAGTGCTCCCAGAACTAATGAGCATGCGCCGCTTTGGAGACTATAAGCACGATGCAAATATTTTCCGTGGAAAAGAAGGCTTAAAGGCAATATTAGAGGACATACTTCACACAGAAAGGGAAAACATGATTATCGGTGCAGAGAGCAAGGCCCCGAAGATACTCAAGCACTATCTGAAACATTTCCATGGAACCAGAACAAAAAAGAAGATTGTTGAAAAATTGATCTTTAACAGCAATGAAAAAGAGAGAAAAGATAAGCTTAACAAATTGCCGTTCACAGAAGCAAGATTAATGCCTAAGGGCCATAACCCGCCTGTGACTGTTAATATCTATGGTGACAAGACAGCATTAATCACATGGTCTGAGGAAGAACCTTTTGGTGTTCTGATAGAAAATGCAGTGATTGCCCGTGGCTTCAGGGACTACTTCAAAATACTTTGGGAGATTTCTAGCAAATAATCATCATAACATATATACGGTACCAGCAAAAAGTTTAAATACTAGCTATACCAGATATTGTGTTTTGGACTCATTTTAGACCCAATATCTTGTGTTTATGAAACAGTGGTGAAAACATGCTATGTCCTTACTGCGGAAGCTCTGAAACAAAGGTTGTTGACAAACGCGAGGCGCAAAACGCTGCAACCAGAAGAAGAAGGGAGTGCCTTAAGTGCACAAAGCGCTTTACAACTTATGAACGCGTTGAAGACTTTGATCTAATAATTGTAAAAAAGGATGGCAGAAGGGAGAGCTTTGAGCGCAATAAACTTATGGCAGGCGTGAAAAGAGCCTGCGAAAAGTGCCCTGTAAGCCAGGAAAAGATTGAGAAAATTGTTGATGACATAGAATCAGAGCTTAGAAGAATGGATAGCATTGAGATTCCAAGCACAAAGGTTGGTGAAATAGTTATGAGAAAACTTAAGAGCCTGAACAAGGTGGCCTACATTAGGTTTGCATCTGTTTACAGGTCTTTCGATGATATTGAGACATTTGAAAAGGAACTGAAAAAACTAAAGAGGTAAGAAAATGACACACATAGCAAAGGTTAGGAAACGAAACGGAAAAATAGCAGATTTCGACAGAAAAAAAATAGTTGAAGCAATATTCAAGGCAGCGAAATCTGTTGGCGGCAAAGATAGATCCTCTGCAGAGCACCTGGCTGAAAAAGTCATCACAGTCATTGAGTACAAGTTTGATAAGGAAGTTCCTACAGTTGAAGAAATCCAGGACATCATTGAAAGAGTTCTGATAAAAAGCGGTCATTCAAAGACAGCAAAGTCATTCATACTCTACAGAGAGCAGCACAAGAAGATTCGTGAGCTGAAATCAACATTCATAGATGTAAACAACACAATTGGCGAGTACCTCCGCCAGTCGGACTGGAGAACAAAGGAAAACAGTAACACAGACTATTCCTTCTCTGGTTTAATGCTTCACGTATCAGGAAAGGTGATTGCAAACTACATGCTTAATGAGGTTTACACAAAGGAAATAACAGATGCATATAAAGATGGCTACATACACCTTCATGATCTTTCTAATGGTGTTGTAAGCTATTGTGCAGGATGGTCTCTGAAAAATCTTTTAATCAGAGGATTTGGAGGAGTATCAAACAAAGCAGAGTCAAAGCCATCAAAACACATGGAAGTTCTTGTAAACCAGATGGTAAACTTCATTGGTTGCCTGCAGATGGAACACGCAGGTGCTCAGGCATTCTCAAGCGTTGACACTTTGTTAGCTCCATTTGTTAGAGCAGACAAGATGACCTACAAGCAGGTTAAGCAATGCATGCAGATGCTTGTGTTCTCACTAAACATCCCATCAAGATGGGGATCACAGACACCATTCTCTAACCTAACCTTTGACTGGGTAGTTCCAGAGGACATGAAAGACGAGAAAGCAGTTGTTGGTGGGAAGAAACTTGATACAACATATGGTGACTATCAAAAAGAGATGGATGTGATAAACAAGGCATTCCTTGAGGTAATGGCAGAGGGAGATGCATCTGGTAGAATCTTCACATTCCCGATACCAACATATAATCTTACAAAAGATTTTGATTGGGACACTGAAAACGCAAAGCTTCTTTTCGGGCTGACTGCAAAGTACGGAGCACCATACTTCCAGAACTATATTGGCTCTAATCTTGACCCAAAATCAATCAGGGCAATGTGTTGCCGATTAAACCTTGATATGAACCAGCTTCAAAACAGGCCAGGCCATATCTTTGGTGCAGGTGACAGTACAGGTTCTGTAGGTGTTGTAACACTAAACGTAAACAGGATTGCATATGAGTCAAAGACAAAAGAAGAATTCTTTGAAAAGCTGGAACACTACATGACTCTTTCAAAAGAGTCTCTTGAGATTAAGAGAGCTCTAATCAATAAGAATCTTGAAGCAGGACTAATGCCTTACACAAAGGTTTACTTGGGAACATTCAAGAACCACTTCTCAACAATTGGTCTGTGTGGAATGAATGAAGCATGCCAGAATTTCCTTGGTAAGAATATCTTCTCACCAGAAGGCAAGGAGTTCACAATAGAGACCCTTAATCATATGAGAGGTGTAATTACAGGTTTCCAGAAAGAAACAGGAAGCCTCTATAATCTTGAAGCAACACCTGCTGAATCAACAGCATACAGGTTTGCAAAGCGGGACAGAGAAGTACATCCTGATATACTAACATCTGGAAAAGAAACACCATATCTGACAAACTCAACACACATTGGTGTTAATGAAACAGATGATGCAATAGCAGCTTTAGAACACCAAAATGACATACAACCACTGTACACCGGTGGAACAATTTTCCACACGTTTATTGGTGAAAGGCTAACAAGTGCAGAGTCCTGCAAGAATCTTGTTAAGAGAATTGCGCACAACACAAAGATTCCATACTTTTCAATAACACCAACATTCAGTGTCTGCCCTGATCACGGCTATCTTTCAGGAGAGCACACCACTTGCCCAACCTGTGAGACCCGGACAGAGGTCTATTCAAGAATTGTTGGATACTTCAGACCTGTGCAGAACTGGAACATTGGAAAGAAAGAGGAATTCAAGGACAGAGCAGAGTACTGCCAGCACAAAGCAGTAGACACCACATTTAAAGAAGAAACACCATTAATCAAAAAGGTGGTGGCATAATGAAAAAATATCTTTTGTTTACAACACCAACCTGCCCAAACTGTCCAGAGGTTAAGGACTTCATGAAGACTGTCAAGCTGGAAGGTGAGATAGTTGATGCAGCATCAGAAGACGGGCTAAAAAAGGCAACAGAGTTCGGAGTGATGTCTGTTCCTGCAGTAATATTCCTTGATGATGGGGGAAATGAAACAGCACGCGCTTCAACAGTTGAAGAGATAAACAGCATCCTCAAGATCTAAAATGGTAATAATAAAGGGCCTGCAGAAAACATCCCTTATTGATTACCCAGACAAGATTGCATCAACAGTTTTCCTTGCAAATTGCAACTTTCGTTGCCCGTTTTGCCAAAACGCAGATCTTGTATTGCATTACAAGAACATGCCGGAAATAAAGGAAGAAGAGCTGTTAGAACACCTTCATAACAAAAAGAAATGGCTTGATGGTGTTTGCATATCTGGTGGGGAGCCAACACTTCATAAGGATCTGCCTGAGTTCATATCAAAAATAAAGAACCTTGATTTGCTTGTGAAGTTGGATACAAATGGCTCTAATCCTGAGATGCTCAAAAGTCTCATAGAAAAAAAGCTTGTTGATTTCATAGCAATGGACCTGAAAGGTCCAATTGATGATTATAACAAATCCGCAGGGCTTGATGTTGATATGAGCAAGATAAAGCAGAGCATCGCTTTGCTGATGGAAAACAAAGTAGAGTACGAGTTCCGTACAACTGTTGTTCAATCATTACATTCAAAGCAGGACATAGTCAAAATAGCTAAATATATAAATGGGGCTAAAAGATATGTGCTTCAGCAGTTCAAACCTGCAAAGTCATTAATCAATCCTGACATGGAAAAAGAAAAACCATATAAAAAACCAGAGATTGAAAGCATTAAAAAAGCATGTGAAAAATTTGTTAATACAGAGATAAGATGAATGTAAAAATAAAAAGAATAGACAAGTCATTGCCACTGCCTGTTTACGAAACGCAGGGTTCGGTTGGATTTGACATAGTTTGCAGGGAGAATACAGAGGTACCTCCGGGGGACGTTGTTTTGATTCCTGGTAACATAGTTGTTGCAACACCTCCTGGATATATGCTCCTTGTCACATTAAGAAGTTCTACTCCAAGAAAAAAAGGTCTGATAAAGCCGCACGGTGTTGGCGTAATAGACAACGACTACTGCGGCGATAATGATGAAGTAAAAATACAGGTATTCAACTTTACAGACCAGTTAGTCAAAGTAGACAGAGGAGAAAAGATTGCCCAGGGAATATTTGTGAAAGTGGATAAGTTTGAATGGCAGGAACAAGATGAAATGGGCGATAGCAGGGGGGGCTTTGGAAGCACAGATAAAAAATGATAATAACCAAGGACATGACAATTAAGGAAATAATCTCTAAGTATCCAACATCAGCAGTTATAATGATGAAACACGGTCTGCATTGCGTGGGCTGTCATGTTGCAAGCTTTGAATCCCTTGAACAGGGCGCAAAAGCGCATGGCATGGAAAAAAAGCAGATAGATGAAATGGTTGACGAAATAAACAAATTACTTGAGAAGGAGGGAGTTAAGAATGGCAAAACCAGTGATTGATTATTCAAAGTGCAAGACTTGCGGCGAATGCATAGATGTATGCCCTGCAGCGGTTTTCGTAAAAGAGGGCGACAAGGTTGTTGTTAAAAAGCCAGAAGATTGCATAGCATGCAGAGCTTGTGAAGCGCAGTGCCCAAACGAGGCTATTAAAGTCGAGGATTAGTTTTTCTTTTTCTCATACTCTTCTATTGCTTTCTGGAGCGCATCTGCTGCCAGGTTAGAGCAATGCATCTTTATAGGAGGAAGACCTTTCAGGGCAGCTGCAACACTATCACGTGTTATTTTCTTTGCCTCTTCTATTGTTTTACCCTTTGCAAGATCTGTAACCATTGAAGAAGTGGCTATTGCGGCAATACAGCCAAAGGTCTTTACACCAATGTCTTCTATTATGCCATCTTTCACCTTTATGGATATAACCATTACATCTCCACATACAGGATTCCCTACCTTTCCCACCCCATCAGGATTCTCTAGTTCCTTCATGTTTTTGGGATGATTAAAGTGTTCCATTACCTTTTCACTATATCCGTCACTCATAGACTTAACAATCGTTAACTAGTATATAAATTTTGCGTTCAGCAACATTTATATACTACATTGTTCAAATAAGTATATATGAAAAAGAGGTGTGCAGTTCTCATAGCACTTACGCTACTGATATTTCTAGTTCCAACTGCGTTTCCTGATGCTTCGAATTTTGAGCGAATCTTCAAGGGAGATGTTTATTCAGGATTTACATACAATGCCTCAGGAGAGGTGTTTGACGTTACGTTATTCCGGGAAGAGCTTAAGATAATCCTTGATTTTGACCACGAATCTTTTCCTGTTCTCAACGGAACCTGCAGGGAGGACGTATATACCCAGGTTTGTTTGACTAATATTATTTTTAGCCACTATAACTATTCACTTTCATTTGAAGAAAGAGTTGTTTATACTGGGCAACTGATAGTGGATGGCAGGTTTGCTAAGTCTTATTTTGAAAAAGAAATTGAAAAAACCTATCTGCTTGTTGATGACCAGTCAAAGATAGATATTAAGTTCAACAACAATGGTTCAATAAAAGTAAAAAATATTACATTTGCTGATTGTTATCCTTCTTCCTTTGAGATTTCAATGGCAGATTCAAACTGTGACCTTAAGAAAAATTGTGTTATGTGGAAAGGTGATTTAGCAGTTAGGGACACAGTTAAGTGCGGATATTGGATCAAGCCAACAGAGGCAATAGACTTTGTATCGACTGCAAACTTTTCATATGATTCAGGATTATCATTCAAAGAGGAAAAGTATACTAATCCAATTGAGGCATACTATGCAGTGACGTTCTGGGAGAACTTGACTAAAGATGAAATGGCTCTTGGAGAAGATGTAACACTTTATATTAACCTAACCGCAAACCTATCCTTATTCATTGATAGCTATAAGATAACAATTCCAGATGGTTTGCAGATCAAAGGCTTTACATCAGATTATTCAAAGGCAACCCTTGAGCACGACGTCTTTTTAGAACAAGTCGATGATAATGTACTCCAGTTAAAAGGTAGACTAAAGCCTGGAGAAATTATCAATATGAGTATACAGTTAAAATCCGTTGGAACAGGCAACCAGACAATAGTGCAAGAGCTAGAAACCTCAGTAGGGGCAATGGATCAGACTCAGATGAGAGAATTATCTACAATTGTTAATATTGGACAGCCCTATGCAAGATTCAGTAAGAATGTTTACAGCAATGACGACACATTGAAAATTTTCGTAGTAAATCCGACAGACTACACACTATATAAAATAAAACTGGGCCTGACAACAGAACTGCCTATTTCAGAGAATTTTGAAACCTCAGAAATAAGACCCTTAATGCACAAGGAGTTTAACATACCATTTAACCATAGAACAGATGGAAACTACTCTGTTGTTGTTCTCCTTAACTATGAAACAGAATATGGTGAGTCTTTCGCATTCAATGAAATGAAATATATGGCAATTGGTAAGGAATTTGTGGACGCACAGGAAGCAGCGGACAGAGCAGCAGGCGGCGGAGGATCAACAACAAGTGAATCTGGAGAGGGACCAGACAGCAGTGGAGGTAGCAGTGGAGGCATGCCATCCTTAAGAGAACCTGGAGATTCTAAGGATGATGAAGTCACGCCATTAAGCCTTTCTCCGGTATCCGGCGGCAGAAAACTTATTGCAATCATACTCCCATTGTTTATCATAGGTGCAATCATCTTCATTAGTATGATTCTTTCATCAAAACAAAAAGAGCAAAATTTTTAAATTTACTTCTCTTTATTATACAACATGTCAAGAAAACCAGTTGTTGCAGGTCAGTTCTATGAATCTGACTTTGGTGATCTAGATGCTCAAATAAAGAAATGTTTTCTTTCTGAAAAAGGTCCAGGAGATATGCCTGTTAGCAGAGGGCCTGCAAAGGTTGTCGCTGCTATTGTTCCTCATGCAGGATATGTTTTTTCAGGGCCCTGTGCAGCATGGGCTTACAAAGAGATTGCAGAGTCTGCATTCCCAGATGTATTCATTATTTTAGGCCCAAATCATATGGGTTCATTAAAGACAAGCATATCCCTAGAGACATTTGAAACACCCTTTGGCCCTGTAACTGTTGATGAGGAATTCGCGCAGAAGCTGGCAAAAAAATCAGGCATACCTATTGATGCATCGACCCACAAAGCAGAACACTCAATAGAGGTTCAGCTCCCGTTTCTGCAGTTCGTTAACAAAGACCGCCTTAAGGACATAAAATTCGTTCCAATAGGCATTTCGCATGATGTAGACTACAAAAAACTAGGCCTTGATATAAAAGAAACAATATTTGACCTAGACCGAAAGGCTGTTATAATAGCGAGTTCTGATTTTACTCATTACGGCCACAACTATGGCTATGTTCCATTTTCATCAGACATTCCAAAGAGGCTTTACGCCCTTGATGCAGGCGCAATAGAATTCATAAAAAAGTTTGATTCAGAGGGATTCCTGAATTATGTTTACGAAACAGGTGCAACCATTTGTGGTGCAATGGCTATCGCAGTGTTGTTGAATGCAGTAAACACTAAAAAAGCGCGCTTACTTCAATATTACACATCCTCAGACATCATCGGAGACTACAAGAACGCAGTTGGTTACGCTTCTGTATTGTTCACTTAAAATGCCAGTAAAAACAAAGATACAGGAATTTGAAAAACTAAGATTTTTTGTCTCAAATGGTTTTGACGAGACTGTCGAACCAAGAGCAATTGAAGCCAAGGCAGACATCATAAAGGTTCGTTTTTATGATGAAAAAATTGATGATCCTAGCTATTTCTACAAGTCAAGGCGTATAAGATACTATATGTGGCTTCCAGAGAAATTGGAAGACGTTGCAATAAAGAAAGAAAAGAGAAAAAGAGTAAGGCAGCTTGAATCAAAGGGTATAAAGATCAACATAGAATCTCCGATTAAAGAAGAATCCTTCAACGAATGGCTCAAGATTTACTCTGGTATGATAAATGATATGGGTATGGGTGTAATGCATGCTGACACGGAGTTCTTTGAAAGCAAAAAAGAGCGTCTTATAGGCATATTTGCATATGATGCTGATAAGATGGTTGGTGGTTCTATCATCTGGCTTAAAAGGGAAAGCGAAAAAATAATTCCTACCTCTGCATTCAAGGCAGCAGATCATGAATATGTTAAAGAGGGTGTCAATGATGCGCTTGTATACAATTTCATAAAATGGTCGCATGAAAATGGCTATCGTTTGATAAAATCAGGAGTTGACAGTAATTTCTATGGGTATCATCTAAACCATGGCTTATTCCTCTACAAAACTGGGTGGGGTTTCAAGCCATACGCGTCAAAGAAATTCGAACACCTGAAGATACTCAATTTTGAGAAGTATGAAGACGTCTCTTTTTTCTTCTCAGGCAAGGAAAAGCTAATTGGGCATTTAATTCTGAAGAAAGATGCAGATAAGAAATTCATTGACCGCTTCAAAGGAGACTATGAACTAAAGGTATACAAGGTTGTGGATAATAAACTGACTACTTACTCTTAAGAAATTCTGCGATATTTGTCTGTTTCATTCCGAGTCGTTTGTACATGTCTACTGCTCTCAGGTTATTCAGCAAATCAACAATTATATCCGCTGTAACCGCAGGATACCAATAACTTATGAATTGGTTGCACTCCACTTCCATTACAAGCTTTTCTTTTCTTGTGAAAAAAGGAGCTTTGACACTCATTGCTCTTTCTCCCTTGAATATTGATTCAGTCGTAACAAGCGGAGGATTAGGCTTCTTTAGCGCACTCTTCAGAGCAAGAATAAAGTTTTTCTGGTTGAAATTATTATCCAGTCTCTTGGAAAAACGTTTGTCAGCATACTTCTTTATAACATCAATATCTTTCTTGATATTCTTCCTGTACTCAACCTTCATTGACTTCATATTAAAATCAGTAAAAACATTTCTTATTCTCTCAACAATCCTTTCTTCCTCAAGTATCACTGCATCCTTGTAGCTTCGCTCCACTTTCTTGAAAAAAGGCTCATATTTACTGTTTATGTTCTTGAGAACACTCTCCATTATCTTTTTGTCAACCCCTTTGCCTTCATATGTGATAACATCAAGCAGGCTTGGGAAGTTTTTCATCCTTGCAAACTTTCTGTGAACAAAAACAATTATGTTTCCCATTCTTTTAACAGTATCCCAGAAATTGGTATAAACGCGCAACCGTTCATCATAATCCTTCTCATCCTTTGCAACCCAGCCGTATCTTCTTCTGAATTCCTCAAGCTCTTCTCCATTTTCATCATCATAGAATTTCTGCCAAAGCTGTATTGCAAGCTTTTTTGGTGGCGGATCTCGGTTGAAATCAATTCCTGTTAATCTCTTACGTGGTACACCAGAAACAATAAGGCTTCCACCAGATTTCATCCAGCACAAACTGGATACAGTATCGCTGTTCTCATCCCTGCTTGTAGGAACCTCAAATGCAGGCCCGCAATGCGGTGCAACAAAAACAGGCTCATAGATATTCTTATGATTACGATAAACAGTGAATCCTTTGTTGAATGTGACCTGCATGTGTTTTTCATGAGTAAACTTATTTATATACTTTTAGTTTACCAAATCCACCATCTCCGGGCTGCTTAGAAAGGTTTCCCGCTTCAAGTCATCTATAATAAAGTAAACCTGCTTATCTCGCACATCAAACTTTCCTTCAACCATCTCAATAAAGTCCTCAAGATCCTTGATATTCCTGAAAACAGCATCAACAAGCAGATCAAATCCATTGTTTATCTTGTAAACTGAGTTGGTATGTTCATTATTTATCAGAAAATCAGTAAGTTGCTGCTTCGAAGCCTTGTCAGACCTTATCATAATGTTTGCTCGCGTATTAAAACCCAGCTGTGCAAAATCTATCAATGTGGTATGCTTTGTTATCACACTGCCCTCATACATCTTTATTCGGTCGTAGATCGTAGAAATCGGTATACTGGTCTTCTTGCTTATTCTGGTAAGTGTTTCCCTGGCATTTGCCCTTAAGTGGGAGAAGATTATCATATCCTTTTTGTTCACCATCTTTTTCACCTCGTTTGTGAATATTCCGTATTATATAGAAAATTTGATATATATTTTTCCCTTAAACCTTATATATGTCCTTATACCTATATATATTGGAAATATTTATATACCAGTAAGTATTTCTACACTATATGAAACGAAAGGTCATTCAGCTTGCAGCAAAAACACTGGTTGTTTCCCTGCCAAGCAAATGGGCTGCAATCTCCAATATAAAAAAGGGGGATGAGGTCAATATAGAAGAGCAGGGCAAAAGACTGATCATATCATCAGAAGGCATATCTCATACAGAAAAGATATCAATTGATGTTAAAGACATGAATGAGCGAGTCATAAGATGGGTTCTTGCTGCTGTTCATAAAAGCGGCTATGATGAGATAGAGATCTTATATCAAAAGCCAGAAGTCGTACGACTTTTGGATGAGATTGTGAAGAACCTCTTTATGGGATTTGCAATAATAGAGCAGACAGAAAAAAGATGTGTCTTAAGAAGCGTTGCAAAGGATCAGGAATCCGAGTTCGATGCTGCATTAAGAAGAGCATTCCTTGTCACACTTTCAATGGGAGACAGTGTACTGGATTACATAAAAAAAGGAAACATGAAAGGACTAAAGGAACTAATCAACCTAGAAAAAACAAACAACCAACTGACAAACTTCTGCGAAAGAATAATCAACAAAAAAGGGCATGAGGACTACAAAAAGTCCTCATTTTACTATATTACTGCATGGAACCTGGAAAAGGTCTGTGATAACTACAAATACATATGTGATTTCTTATCAGACTCAGACAGTGCAATAAAAAAAGAGGTATTGACAATCTTTGAGCGCACAAACAAGTACCTACGTTCATATTACACTTTGTTTTATAGGTTTGATGTAAAGGAGCTCGTCGCGTTAAGCAAAGAGGGAGCAGCGATAGAAGACGAGGCAAGGAAGTTGTTTAGAAGGGTTTCCAGCAGAGAGGCTGTTGTTGTTAGCATGCTTATTACATTAGTTAGTAATGCCGCAGACTTCTCTGCATCCTTCTTTGCTATCAACAGCTGCTCACAAGAGTCTTAAGTTCACCAAGAGCTTCTCTTAGATTAACATAATTCTCTTCGTGTTCCTTGAAATAATTAGCATGTTCTTTTTCTATCCTGTCAATAGCATGTATTGCACTAGTTTCTATCCTGTCAATTGCGTGCAATGCATTATCAAGAACAATTGCTCGGTGTGCATGTAGTGATACCCTGAGTGGAGAGCTCCATGCAGAAGAAAGTGCTATTGCTCTTTGCACAACAGAATTCAAATAAGTTAGCTTGAACTGTTTTTTATCTTCTATTACGTTTTCCCCTGCAAATTCATTGTAAGCATTAATATACGCGTCAATAACAGCATCTTTTTCATTATCATCCAGATACTTGCCATATTCCATAAGATTAACAAGGTCAAACTGTACTGGTGTGAAGCCCTTGTCTTCAATATCAATTGCAACTATTCCATTTTCAGTAATAATCCAGTTTTCAGGATGTGCATCCTTGTTAAAGCCATAAACAGCACTCTTGAATGTATTGAAAACAGGAGTATAATTATCCAGTATCTTTGCAACAAGATCCTCTCCAGCCTTAAGATTTTCATTTTCCAGTCCTGCCTTTAGCTTTTTCTCAAGATCCAGCCTTCCTTTTTCACTCATTTCTTCAGGTATCTTTGCATGCAGCAGAGCAAGGAACTCAGCAACATCACTGAAATCATCATTTTCTCCTCTTTTCACTCTTTCATATAATGTTTCTCCTGCAACGTGCCTCATAACATAACAAAAATCCGTCGCTCCTTGCTCTTGACTGGCGGATTTTTGGAACAAGAAATTGCGCTCTAAATGACTGGGTTTCATACCCTGCGCAATTTCTTTGTAAACATCATCTCCAACATGAAGCGGTGTTGGAACATCATACCTGTTGTAATCAGAAAGCAGTTTTTCAACATAGCTCGTCAAACCATGCTCTTTTTCCAGATTCTCTCTTTTCCCCTCTTTGAAAACAAACATACCACTAAGGAACTTTGATGGGCCAAGAACATAAACATCATTAACAGTCTCTCCAAGCTGTTCCTTCTTGAGCGATTCATCCTGCAGAACATCGTTGAAGATATACCTCCATTTCTCTGCTGCTTTGCCCTCATCAGTATACCCCAGCAAAATTCCTTCAAGCACATCTATCTCTCTTTTATGCTCAGTTCTGTCCAGATTTTCCAGAGTGGCAACAGCAGCTGCAGGATTATTCAGCATTAAATGACACATTGAAGAAAAAACCAGTTCATCAATAGACGCATTCTCCTTTTTTTCAATCTTGTTCACTTTTTTAACAAGAGAGTTCTCATGTGCCCAGTGGAACACCTTGTTATCAAGTGTATAAAAAGGCCCTTGTGTTTCCTGTTGTATGATCTCCAATGCTTTCACATTAAGAATAAACGCCTGATCAATATCACCAAGGCTCCAGTTAAATTCTGCTAGCATATTGTATGTTAAGGGGTTTGATGATGTTGGTTTAACTGTTTCTTTCATTACCTCTGCTCTTTTCTTTTTATCTCTTGTAGAATACATTGCATATTTTGTCAGGCTTTTCATAAAATTCCAGTTTTCAGGATGAAACAGCATAGAAGCTGTTTTGCCAACATACTGAAAACTAAAATATCCCATTGTAGTCAGCCCTGCAATAACACCCATCTGTGCAGCATCATTATCACTAACCCAAAGACTGGAAATAGGAACACTTACGAGAATTGACGCAGCAGCGCTTCCAATCTTTATTCGTGGCTCTTCAAGCACATAGCCAATAGCTCTTTTTGCACCCTTTAGATTTGATTTGTAGTTCTTTGTCTTTTTTATCTTGGGAATTCTTTTTCCATGTTTTTTTGTATATTCCTGGATCTTAATGCGATAATCCGCAACTTCATACGCTATCCAACCAACAAGAGGGGGAATAGCAATCTGTGAAAAATTATCCTCAAAACCCCAGAGCCTTTCGTATCCATCAACACCAAACCAGGTACCAGTTCCAACAGCAGCACCAATTCCAAGCTGCTTTGCATTGCTCTTAGTAAAAGAATAAGCTCTATTAACTATATCTGTAAGTTCTCCCCGCATTAAAACAGGTCATGAGCAGAGAAATAAAAAGTTTGTGCTTGGTTAGCATTATTGAAAAGTCAACAGTTAATTTTTAAATGAAGCCTGTCCGTGATGCGTCCATAAAATATTCAGTAAGCAATCATTTTCAATTTTATTACTAGATATGTTACTGCAAAAATCGGTGTTTTTTGTCCAATCAGCAAGGTTTCTCCAGCAAAAGTCAGCATCTTCGCCTTGTTTTTCTCTGCAGTTTTTTTCATTCCTTATGTAGCCTTCAATTTTAGATATGCAATTATTTGTTGAATTATCATTATGTATTTGATTGCAAAATCCTATATTTAAGGTTGAAAATGCAACTGATTGAATGCAGTCTTCTTTATTTGAACCATGAAAAATTGAACTGCTATTTGTCAAATTACATATTTTTGTATCTTCCTTTGCCATTGCAACATTCTTAATGCAAGGATGAAAATAATTGTTTGTAAATTCTTCGCAAAACTTAACATCTCCATTAATTCTTGCTAGTCCATTTAAGCAAATTGCATAATATGTTTCATACTCGCTTATTGATTTGCATGTCTCTAAGTCATTTTTTAAGATTGAATATTTTGATAAGCAGTCCAACCTATCATAGTTTTTAATATTAAGCTTGTTCTCCAAGAACTTAAATATTCCATCACTCTTTTCGCAATATTCTTTGTCGTTATTCTTTAATGCAAGATTTAAGAAACAAGCCCTTTTTTTTGAATCTCCTCCTATACCACTATCATCAGTATGGATTTTTTTGCAATATGATTCATCATTATTCTCCAATGCCAGATCTTGTAAACAATCTGCCTTATCATACTTATTAATTTTTGAACTGCAATTATTACAACCGCTGATTAAAAATAGAACCAATACCAACAAAATAACCATTATTGATTTTTTCATTATTAAACCTCTTTTATAACTCTTTAAATAGGCTTATATTAAAAGTTTTTGTTTAAGGTTTGGCGATTTGTTTAAACCAGCAGTTAATAAATCACTATTTACATTAAGAAAAATAAAAAGTTTGTGTCAAATTCGCTTAAACAAAGAACGGAACCCGCCACATATACCTTCTGTATTCTACATTCTTCTTTTGAATCTCTTTTTCCTCTGTTTTGCACACTTTAACATACTTGTAAACCAGTATCGGGGTAAATATCAGTGTGAGTATTGTTGGCCAACCAATGAACCAACCGATAATAATCAGGATAAATCCGAGGTACTGCGGATGTCTTGAATAAGCATATATCCCTTTTGTGACAAAGCTTTGCTTCTTTATATTCCTGTAGAGCGTTACCCAGCCAACAAGTATCAGCAAAGCGCCAATAACCATTAGCACAGCAGAATAAAGCATTGCTGTATCCATTCCTAGGCCAACGCCGAACAGCGTGAAATTAACAACATTGTCCGGCAAAACAGCATCTGCTGTGAAGAAATACTTTGATGCAAATATTATTGTCAATGGGATGCCATACATCTCAATGAACAGTGAGACAAAAAACGCGCTTATTACTCCATATTCCATCCAGTTTGCTTTTCTCCTGAAAGAAAGCGGTATAAGAAACGCAAGGAACAATAGTATGCTTAAAACTACAATATGCCACTGCTCTGTCACTATCCTTGTTATCACATTCCCTGTTAGGTAAACATGAAAATGATAGAAAAAATCCATGAAAAAAACAAGAGGAATAAGAACAATCACTGCAAGCAAGATCCTTGGCACTATATTCCTGACCATATCACTATCTCAAAAATACCTCTATTTAAAGTTTTGCTAGAACATCACAACTTCTTCAGTCTTGATTCAATGTCATTGAGCTGGTCTTCGAGCTTTTCCATGACAGGAACCTCTTTTTTGACTGGTGGTGGAGGCGGTGCTGCTTTTTTTACAGGCGCCTTTTTCACTGGTGCTTTCTTAACCGGTTTTGGCTTGGCCTTTGCTGCCTTTTTCTCAGCCATCAGCTTTTTCTCGTCTTCATCTATGTGAGCATCATCTTCTCTTGGTATTTTTGTAAGGTCAATTGGAGGCATATCTGCTTTTAGCTCAGCTATTGTTTTCATTAAATCCTTTACAATTGCCTTGAAGTTTTCTATCTCTGATTCTTTTTGCTTTCTAATATCCCTTACTTTTTCATATCTTTGTAAGGATTGAACTATTGACTTTGATGATTCAAGAAGACTCCTTCTTACAGTATTAGGATCAGTTAGTCCAATATAGAACTGCTCTTCTTCTTTTACTGATGCTTTGTTAACTGCTGGCGGCATTTTTTACATGTTGTTTTCTGGCTTTGCCATAAGACTGTTCACAAAAACAAGCTTTTCCTCAACCTTATTGAGCTCGTTTTTCCATGTCAACAACTCGTTGTCTTCATTTGTCTTGAGTTCCTCAATCTTTCTGAGGGATCTCTTTGCCTCTTCAAGCTTGTTTCTTACACTGTTTAGGTTCTGTGTTATTTTCTTGTACTTGTCTATTTTAACAAAAACTGGCGCATTCATTATAATCACCTACGTTTCAAATATCATATCATCCGCAAGGATGAGCTTTCTTTGTATATCTTCAAGGGTCTTATGCCATTTATCATATTCTTTCTCTTCAAGATCCTTATTACCCTTTAGTTTTGAAAGGGATGAGAGTGAACTGGATAATGAGTTGTTGAGGCGTTCTATTTCCCTCATTAGTGTGCCAAAGGTATATGCTTTCATGAACATTGGCATTTCAACAATAGGACCTAAGGTAGCTTCTATCTCTGATCTGGAAACAGGAGTCATTCTCATAGCTGCTTCGAATGGCAGAGGCTCTGCTGTTTTTGGTTTGTTATCTGGTAATGAAGGAACTTCAAATGATGGTTTGTCCAGAGTTGGAAATGTTGGTTTAGAAGGCATCTCTGACATATCATGTTTTTCTGGAATAGGTGCATCAGGAAGTACTGGTTTAGGCAATTCTGGTTTTGGAATTTCTTCAATCCCTGGCTTTGGTGGCACATCTGGAAGCTTTTCAGACCAGTCTGGCGCATCAGTTTTCAAAGGTGTTAATGGAGGCGGCATTTTTTCTTCAAATTTTGAAGGTGGCGCTGCCCCTGGAAAACTTGGTAATTCAGAATAAAGTTTTGAACTGTTTAAAGGTGGTGGCGGAGGTAGGTCTAGCTTTTCCTTAGATGGAGATACATTTCCCTCTTTTTTTTGTCCTATCCCTAAAAACCCCAACGTATTACCTCTTTTTACAATATTGGAACAACCTTAGTATTAAAACTTTTTTGAGTATTTTAAAATAGTGACATCACTCATACTCTATGGTGGCAGGTGGTTTCTGTGTAATATCATATACAACTCTGGTGATATCCTTGACATTTCTTACTATTCTATTAGATGCTCTCTCGAGCAGGCTATAGGGCAGCCTTGCCCAGTCAGCTGTCATTGCATCAATGGATGTAACAGCCCTTATTGCAATCATGTCTCCATATCTTCTTGAATCGCCCATTACACCAACTGTTTTTACAGGCAACAGCACAACAAGCGCCTGCCAGACATTGTCATAATGCCCTGCTTTTGCAAGCTCTTCTATGAAAATGCTGTCTGCTTCCCTTAACCTGTCCAGTCTTTCCTTTGTTATTTCACCAACAATCCTTACACCTAGTCCTGGTCCTGGGAATGGGTGTCTGTGAAGATACTCCTCTTTTATTCCGAGGTTTTTTCCAAGGTCTCTTACTTCATCCTTGTACAAATCCTTTAGCGGCTCAATTGGTGTTAGTTTCATCTTTGCAGGAAGACCACCAACATTATGATGTGTTTTTATCACAGATGCATTTCCTGATGCCTGCGCTGATTCTATTCTGTCAGGATAGATTGTTCCTTGTCCTAAAAATTTGATGTGCCCTTTCTCCCTTAACTCTTCTACTTGTTTCTCAAATACCTCGATGAATGTGTGTCCGATTATCTTTCTCTTTTTCTCAGGGTCTGTAACTCCTTTCAATTTTCTAAGGAAAATCTTGGACGCATCAACAGAGTAGAAATGTTTAAAACCCATTTCCTTGTAAATGTTTTTTACATAATCTGCTTCGCCCTTTCTCACAAGACCGTTATCAACAAAAACACAGTAGAGCTTAGAAGTAACCCGTTTCAGAATAACAGATGCAACAAGGCTGTCAACTCCACCGCTTACAGCCATTATTATTCCATCATCCTTAACCTCTTTTTTCAGCTCTTTTACAAGTACCTTGTCAAGTCCGCTGAGCGAGTAATCATGCTTTACTGCACAGATATTAATAAAATTACTTAGTATCCTTAATCCGTTTGGTGTATGATCTACCTCTGTATGAAACTGCACACCATATACTTTTTTATCATCATTTTCATATGCAGCTATCTCGCAGTTCTTTGTTGAACCAATGATCTTGAATCCTGCTGGTGCTTTTGTAACAGTATCATAATGTGACATCCATACATACTCTTTTCTTTTCAATCCATTGAAGAGTCTGCTTTTCTTCACATTCATTGCTACATTTCCATATTCTCCTTTCTTCCCAGCATCAACCTTGCCTCCTAGATAATAAGCAATAAGTTGGTGGCCATAGCATATCCCAAAAATCGGGATGCCCATCTGGAAAACCCTTTTATCGCACCTTGGAGCATTCTTGTCATGCACGCATGTTGGCCCGCCAGAGAGTATTATTCCATCTGGTTTTTTTCTTACTACTTCTTCAAACTTGGCATGTCCTGGCAGTATTTCTGAGTAAACTCCAAGCTGCCTTACCTTTCTTGCAATAAGATGTGCGTATTGTCCACCATAATCTAGTACAAGTATCATTTTACGTCAAGATATCAAGCAGCTTTTTTTCATCAACTGCTTTCTTTACCTCCATTGCTATTCTGTCACCAACACTTATTGATTCGCCATAAAGATAACCTGTGTATGGTGTGAATCTTGTTCCAGGGCTTCCAGGAACACGCATGCTAACATCAAATATTACAATCTCTTCTTTTCCTTTTTCTGCAGCAACAGCTCCCTGTAGCGCAAACGAGCCTATAATACCCGGAGGATGCTCTTTCTTGGATGTTGCAACAAACTTCTCACCGATGTCATATATCTTTTCAAGTATTGATTCCTTTGTTGTGCATGCAACATGTCCTGTTTCAACAAGTTTTGGCTTGACATACTTCAGAACCTCTAGTTGTTCGCTGGCAGGTAACCTTAACAAACCATCAAGGTTTGTCTGTCTTCTCATATCAGTTCCCATCAGCTCTAGCTCTCCTGTTATTGGTGAATAAAAGTAATTGAAATTAACCTGTGCCCCAATAATATACTCTTCAATGACTGCGTTCTTAAGAGCATCCTTTGTAATTACACCTTTCTCAATCATCTCTTCTGATTTTTCCTTGTACTCCTCAAAATTATTCGCAAAAAAGAATGCTCTTTCATATCCGCGATCTGCTTCTGCAACCTTCACAAGGACAAGCCTGTCAATATCTGAAGCCTTCTTGAACATCTTAGGTATTCTTATCCCTGCTTTTTCAAGTAAGTAGTACTGATTCTTTGGCTGATCGCGCTCTTCTTTCTTCAGCATGGTCCTTGTTCCGAATATTGGAACCATGAACTTGTTCTCTATCTCATTAAAATCACAATAAACCCAGAAATATCTGCTGTGTATGAATATCGTGTTCAGCTTCCTTAATTTTTCCTGTACATCCTTCTTTACAATATCACTGAACTTGTCAACAATTATCACTTCATCAACAACTCCTTTTCCATCCCGTGTGTTGAAATACTTTGTATAAGTCTTTTCTCGTCCTTTTTGGCACACTACAACTGTTTTGAACCCGAGCTTTTTTGCTCCAGTGCTCACATCAAGCGCACTGTGTCCGCCTAAGCTGCCGATCGCTATATTATTCAAGTCATACCCTTCAACTATTTTTTGTATGTCTTTTTTTGATATCATCCCAGCACCTTCTCGATTTTATTTTTTTGTATTGCCTCCTTAATATCGCGAGCAATTCTTCTTCCTGTGCTCATTGGCTCATTGTACTTCAGGTCAGTATATGGAGAACCGTTAGTGTATGGATTTGTTCCTGCCACTATTCTTGCAGATATCTCAAATACATAAAAGTTGAGATCAGGACAAATAACTGTTTCCAGGCAGAATGGACCAAACAAGCCGCCAGTTTCAAGCTTCTTGGACATCTTTACAACAGCTTCGCCCATCTTGAATATTTTTGGAAGTAAAGACTCCCTTACAACAAGCGGTACATTTCCTGTAACATTAAATGATGTCTCAAGACCAAGGTCTATCTGATCTTTTGCAGCGATCCTTCCTATTGAGTCAACATTACTCTCATATCTCTTGTCAAAACTTAGCACCTCTATCTCATCCTTGACTGGAGAGTAAAAGTAGTGTATATACATAGGAGCTCCTACAATATATTCCTGTATCACATACGCCTTTCCTTGGTGTTCCTTTATCTTTTCATAGAACTCCTTTGCATTCTTTGCAAGGAAATATCCTCTTCCTCCTTTTGCACCAAAGAACTTGATTATTACAGGCCCGTCTATCTCTTCAGGTGTTTTGTATATTCTTGGCAGCAAAAGACCTGCCTTTTTCAGCCACTCTCTTTGCTTGCCTCTGTCAAACTCCCATTTCAGAATTCTTTTGTTTCCATAATACATAAGCTTTGAACTTTCTATGGCTTTTCTGTCAAAGGTCGCTACATATGATCCGTGTGGTATAAATACTGCATTCTGCTTTTTCAAATACTCTTCCTTTTTCTTCAAATCCTTAAATGAGTCAACCTCTATTATCTCATCTGCTACATTAAAGTGCTTGTATGGTTGCACTCTGTTTTTTTCACAGATTGCAATCGTTTTAAAGCCTTCATCCTTCGCTCCCTTTAGTATCTGTAGGGCAGAGTGGCTGCCCAATGTTGCGATCTTATATTCTTTCGTCATTTTTTTAGTAAGCCCTCCCAGTATTTGCATACATGTTCAGCCTTTTTGGCTGATATGCCTGTGTATTTCTCAGGATTCTTTATTATAGCTATCTGCTGTTTTGTGAACTTATTAAGATACTGCTTTATTGAAGGGTCCTTCAATAGCAGCTCTCCAAAGCTCTTCTTCTCTTTCTGCGCTTTCAAAGTCACCTTTCTGACATATTCGTGTGCATCAGGATGTCCATAAGCAGCCAGCAATATATAAGCAGGCTCTGCTGATATCATGTCTTTGTTCTTATTAAAGTTCTCTTTTAGTTGGTTCTTGTCAACAACAAGATTTTCCATAACCTTGTTCAGCCTGTTAATTGCGATTACAAATGCTGCAACAGCTTCTGCATTAAACCTTGAGGAAGCAGAGTTGGTCAAGTCCCTTTGGTGCTCAGAGATCTGGTCCATATAGACGGTATTCATTCTCGGCATGAATGCCTTCCACATAGACTTAACGTTTTCAAAGTTTATGGGGTTTCTCTTGTGCGGCATAGTACTCGAGCCAACCTGTTTGCTTCCAAAAAGTTCTGCAACCTCTGCTATTTCTGACCTTTGCAGATGTCTCATGTCATCTGCTAGATTAGCAATAACACCGAATGCAGATATAACTGAATGAATGTAATCTGTCATGTATTCTGGTTCTGCTATCTGTGTTGAGTGTGTTGAAGCCCTTAATCCAAGGATATTAAGAACAATTCCTTCGAATTCTTCTGGGTTTTCAAAGAAGAGTGCCGATGCATTATAGCTGCCAACAGCTCCTGATATTTTTCCTCGAAGGTTGTTTGAGGTTTTCCTGACTTCAAGAACCCGGTTTCCAAACCTGCTGACATATTCTGCCATTGCAAAGCCAAAGGTTATTGGTTCTGCATGCTGGCCATGTGTTCTTCCAATCTGAAGCGTGGCTTTTTCTCTTCGTGTAAGCGATATTAATGTTCTTTCAAGAGCAACCATTTCAGGTATTACAACATTGTTTGCTACATCTCGCATCCTTGCTGCTTCTGCTGTGCATATTATATCACAGGATGTTGCTGCTAAGTGAACATATGGCTTTGCTTTTTTTGAAACATTCTTTCTTATGCAGTTTACAAGTGCCCTGACATTATGTTTTATCCTGTCTTCTTCATCGTAAACCTCTTCTACAGTTACTTTTTTGCATGCATCTGATATTTCCTTTGCAACATCCTTTCCACATACCTTTTTTTCAGCAAGCGCCTGTGCCATTGCTGCTTCTACAGCAAGCATGTACTTTACTGATGCTTTTTCAGATAGGTAAGGCTCAAGTTTAGAAAACATCGCCTTGTTTTTTCCATAGTATCTGAAATCCAGCGGACTAATGTTGTCAAAAATATTCATGTGTATCCCCTCTTTTGCAGATTTTTTCTTATTCGATCATCGACTAAGCCAGGCGTTCCCTTGAATTTCTGTCCGGTTATCCTTTCAAACAATTCGATATACCGCTTTGCTGCCTCTATCTTTATCTCGTCAGGAAGCTCAGGAATAGCGCCATCTCCCATGAAGTTTCGCTCTTTTATCAGCCACTGCCTTAAGTATTCCTTGTCAAGCATCTGTTGTTCTTCTCCTTTCTCAAATCTTTCTTCATATCCTTCCTTTACCCAGTATCTTGATGAGTCTGGTGTGTGTATCTCATCAACAACAAGGTATTCATCTCCACTCTTTCCAAATTCATACTTAGTATCTACAAGTATCAAGCCCTGTTTTGCAGCCATCTCTGTTCCTTTATTAAAAAGCTTGATTGCTGCTTCCTCTATTTTCTTGTATTCTTCTTCAGGGAGCACGCTTTTGACAATATCTTCTCTTGAAATAGGCATATCATGTCCAGTATCTGCTTTTGTGGATGGTGTAAGCAGCGGTTCGTCAAACTTCTGGTCTTTTTTCATTCCTTCTGGAAGTTTTTTCCATACTATCTCTTCCCCTTTTTCGTAGCTTCTCCACATTGAGCCAGTCATGTAGCCCCTTACAACAATCTCAATTGGCAATGGTTCGCATTTCTTTACAACCATTACATTTGGATCAGGAATATCTATAACATGGTTCTTTACATCGTCCTTTGTTTTTTCAAACCAGAATGCAGTCATCTGATTAAGCACCTGTCCTTTGAATGGAATTGTTCCAAGTACCCTGTCAAATGCAGATATTCTGTCTGTTGTCACAATGACCATTTTGTCATCCTTTTTGTAGGTGTCTCTGACTTTTCCTTTGTACTTGTCTCCAAGATAGTCAAAGTCTGTTTCAAGTAATGCATTGCCAATTTGTTTTTTTATTATTTCGTCTTCTATCATCTTAAACCACCATCATCAGCTATTACCTTTTTTTTCATTTCATCTCTATACGCTTTAATCTCACTCATCTTCCCGAATATCTGTGCAGCAACAATTGCTGCGTTGTCTGCTCTATTCAGGCCTACCCACAGGCCATTTTCCATGGCTCGCATAACATCAATAGAATCCCCTACTTTATTCTTGTCACCAACAGGACAATAGATGAACAATCCCTTGCTTTCTTTTGCCTTGCCGCCCTTGCCAGCAAAGATTATATTGAGAGTATCAATATTAGGAGAAGAAACATTCTCAAAAGGTATTCCAAATTTGTTTAGTATCTCTCCTGTTTTTTCTGCAAGCTTTCCTCCGCCAACAATATTCACCTTATCATAATTCCTCATTATTCTTATTGCATTGATTGCAGCAATTTCTGCTCTCTCAACACCAACACACATTACAGGAATTCCGGGTGGCATCTGTGCTATTGAAAGCAGTGCATCCAGTCCTTCATAGTTGTCTTTGCAGGGTATTCCTATTACTGGTGTTAATGTTTTTGATGCAATGACCCCTGGCAGGTGTGCTGCAAGTCCTGCTATTGCAATTATTACGCTGTAGTTTCCCTTTAGTATCTTGTCAAGCATGTCTGGTGTTCTGTGTGCTGAGCAGATCCTTATATCATAATCCACTTTGTTGTTCTTCAGCATATCAGCTGCTCTTTCAGCTACTTCAAGGTTCGATTTGCTTCCTAAAATTATTAGTATTTTTTCCATTTTTTTCACAAAAAATTCCTCCTTTAATTTTTTGTTTCAAAACTCGCGATAAGCGAGTTTTTTTACAACAGATTTTTCTTTGCATATTCAACTGCATTTTTGAATATTGCAAGTCCGTCTCCTTCTTTTATATTCTCTCTAGTCCATCTTGGATGGCTATATTGATCTAAAAATCTTTCAGGGTGTGGCATTAAACCGAAAACATTCCCTTCTTTGTTGCATATGCCTGCAATTGATTCCATTGAACCGTTCGGATTTGCAGGATAATCTCCTTCTTCACCTTTTGCGTTAACATATTTGAAAACAATCTGATCATTTTGCTTTATACTTTCCATGGTCTTATCATCTGCTACAAACTTTCCTTCGCCGTGTGCAATGGGAAGTTCTATTATCTCTTTCATTCCTGTTGTAAACGCACACTCTCTTCCAAGTTTCATTCTTATCCATCTGCATTCAAATTTGCTGGAGTCATTTGTAGTCAATGATGCAGTCTGCCCGCCATTTCCTGGTAGCAATCCTGTTTTAACCAACACCTGGAATCCATTGCATATTCCTATAATCAGCTTTTTGTCCTTGACAAATTTATCAAGATCTTCTTTCATTCTGTATATCATCTTGTTTGCAAGTATTTTTCCTGCTCCAAGATCGTCTCCGTATGAAAATCCGCCTGCTATGACCAGTATCTGATAATCCTTGAGGCTTTTCTTGTTGCTTATGAGCTCGTTTATGTGAATAAGGTCTGTTTTGGCCCCACTTAGCTCTAGAGCATGCATTGTTTCATAATCACAATTTGTTCCTGCGGTCCTTAAGACAACTGCTTTTACCATTTTTACCACTTTAGTGTTCCCTGCCAGGCCTCCTTTAGATCTTTAATATCAGCATCAACAATCGTATACCCGTTTAAGCATTCAACCTTTAGTTTTTCATTGGTTATTTCTCCAATTTTTGCGAAAACAGTTCCTTTCATTGCTTTTTCAAACGCCTTTCCATCTTTTACTTCAACAAGGAACCTGCTGTTTGATTCTGAAAATAGTATCTTGTCATTCCTCTTGACCTTTGTTGGGACTTTTGTAAGATTAAGCTTCATTCCAAGGTTTCCTGAAAACGCCATCTCTGCTGCTGCAACTCCTATGCCTCCTTCTGAGCAGTCGTGGCATGCCTTTACAATTTCATCATCCATTGCTTTTGCTAATTTTTCCATTATTTTCTTTCCTTTCTTTGCATCAACTTTTGGAACATTTAGTCCTAAATAGCCCATTGATTCATAATAGTATGATCCTCCAAGTTCATCAAATGTTTCCCCGACTATATATACAGCATCCCCTGCGTGTTTTGCATCCATTGTAACTGCTTTTGTGACATCTCCCATTACTCCAAATGCAGATATCAGTAAAGTATCACGAATAGCTATTGTTTCTCCATTGATTACATACTCATTA
>JAAGZO010000460.1 GCA_024206195.1 bacterium
ATTTAAGCAAATCCGGATCAGGCAGCAGCTGGATTACCTGGGATGTCGATGGTACGGTTATTGTCGATGCCGAGGACGAAAAAGACTACAATGTCTATGCTGAAACCGGATTGGATAAAGTAAGATTAGAAGATACAATTGTCATGGTTAATGCCAATACTGACACCTTGGGTGGAGAGTCTATCACCGATCAGCTTACCGGCTACTATAGATGGGGTGTAATTGAAATCATCGCCACCGGAAGCGGCAACTGGTCATCAACCACACCTGATGCGCCATGGCCGGGAGGAATAGTGCCAAGTGATAGCGATTATGTGGTTATACCTAATTCTTCTACTGTAACCTTTAACCGAGATGATGCAACCACCACCTGCCAGAGAATTACCATAGATTCAGGTGGAACGCTTGAGTTTGCAAGTGGCACCAATACGCTGGTAATAGGAGCAGGTGGAATTATAGTTGGGGATGATACTGATGGTAATCCCGAAGCGCTCTTGCAACTTCAAGCCAACTCTACCATCAAGATTATTTCTGAGACAAATGGCGCTACCGGAATTACCATCAAGGCCTGCGGACATTTAGAGGTGGTTGGTAGCAAAGACTATACCGGCACAATAACCGGAATCGTAGAAAATAGTTCGAGCTTTACCATTACTGATACCTCGCAGAATTGGGGATCTAGTCAATCTACCAAAACAGTGAAATTGACCAATAAAGATGCCTATGCTGAATACAAGGTATTTAAAATATTTTCTAACGGCACAGATACGCTTACAGTCAAAGAAGGTTATACTGAAGATACTGTAGCAAGTGTGGATAGTGTAACCAAGCCATGGCATATTATTACAGCAACTACAGGTGGGTTTACGGCTGATGAGTTCCACTCAAAATATCTCTACTTCCCGGTAACTGGTAACTACTATCAAATTGGTGATAATGGCACTGATACAATTTCCATTACCGGAAAACTAGATGCAGAAGATGACGATTCAGGTGATACCTTTAGAGTAATTTACAGAATGGAAGTTGATGATACTTTTGATATTTATGATTATGCAGTGATTACTGCAGATAATCAAGATGGAAGCCATAATGGGTTTATAGACTTAGAATCTAATTCCGAGTGCTTAATCCAATATGCTGACATATCTTACCTGACAACTATTGACATTGCTAATAATATCGATAACTTAAACGCAAACCAAGGACTTACTATTCGCGACTCCGAATTACATCACTCCGGAAGTATGATTAATTATGGTAGTTTTAGCTCGAGCTCAAACATTGATAATACCTTGATTGCCGCTAATTCTATCTACGATAATGGCTTGGCTTTATTTGCCAGCCTATCTGCTGCAGCTCTGGGTAACTCTTGGAGAGAGAACAATATCTTTAATTGCGACAATGCACTCAGTAGTATATGGTTAAGCGATGGAGCAATAGAGCTAACCTATAACAATATATACTCTAATGCATCTGGAGGAGGTTTTACCACAAATGATAATATGAGCAGAGTCCTATATAATGATGTCTATTCTAATAGCGGTACAGGAATAACTTTTAATCAGAGTCCTGAATATAATTATGTAGCGCATAATAAAGTATATGCCAACACTGCTGGTATCTATTTAGATGGTGATGAGAGTGCTGCTTTTGCCAATGAAGTTTTTGCCAATGATGGAGTTGGTATTTACGCCACAGTAACCTCTCATCTAATGATGAATGAAAAAATGGCTGTTTGTGCTAATAAAATCTACAGAAACACATCATATGGCATTCAAGTAGCGGCCGCACTCGAGAGTACATTTAGAGAAAACACTATATATAATAATGATTCTCATGGAATTTACTTCTTTGGTGGTCTCCCCGCAAATACCCCTGATGATCGGTTCTACAACAATACCATCAATGCAAATAATGGTGCAGGTATCTATATTGCAAGTGAGGCTTCCAATAGTCATGACAATAATATTATGCGCAATAATATTATTTCTAACAATACCACCTATGGAATATTTGTCGGAACAGGTATTACCGGAACAGATTCCGACTACAACTACATCTATAATAATAATACCAATACATCTGGTTATACCGAAGGAGGAGGCTCTACTGTTGGTAATGCCACCGCTCCTGGATTTGAAGATGTTGCTAATTATGACTTTGACCTTAGCTCTATCTCTCCTTGCTTGGGAGCAGGTGAGACAAGCAATGTAAACCAAGGTAGTAAATTAGGCTATATCATCAATGATGAGGGTACAGCTCCTACAGGAGATGATCTATATTATAATTACGTTCAACAGGCTAATGATGCGGCAGATTGTACAGATAGCGATACACTTACTATTTACACAACGGATCTTTTCTCAAGTTCAATAAATGGTGCCGTATCTGATTTTCTGGGAACAGCTTCTTTTACAGCTTCGGATAATATTGCAGACAATTTTGCATATGCTGCGCGCTACCTCTATATGACCTCTGGTGCTAATGCCGGTAAATACTATCCAGTTGTAAAACTATATGCTTCAACTGAAGGAGTCAGAATAGCCAATGATGGAACATGCAGTAACCTATCAAATGGCGACACCTTCATCATCGTTGACCGTATTTATAAGGAAAAATCACATGCTTCAGCTAATTTTAATTTAAGCAAATCCGGATCAGGCAGCAGCTGGATTACCTGGGATGTCGATGGTACGGTTATTGTCGATGCCGAGGACGAAAAAGACTACAATGTCTATGCTGAAACCGGATTGGATAAAGTAAGATTAGAAGATACA
>JAAGZO010000461.1 GCA_024206195.1 bacterium
ACACTTTCACTAAGAAATTACAACACTTCACTAAGAAATTATGACACTTACCATAAAAAATTACAAAACTAGAGCATTGTGTTACATCAGTAGGGAAAGAGAGTGTTGTATGTGGCGGCGTTGTTTCTCCTGAGTGGACAACTTGCATCAGTTTATTCAAAAAGGGATACTGTAAAAGTCTTTTTGAAGTTTAAAACCGGCTTCATGTTGTGAGGTGACATAGCTTCGCAAATTAAATCATATTTCTCAAATGAATAGGTAGGGACATTGTACCAGTTTATTTGAGGGAATACAGCAGTGGGAAAGTGACTGTTCAATATCCAATAGGTACCTGGGAGCAAACTCCTGGTTAAACCGCATGCCCTACTGGTATATTAACAAGCCCCTTCAAAACCCAAACAGACTAGCTCGATAGTACTAATATCAATATCAATAACAATATGCATACCAATATCAATCTAATATAGTAAATGATTGCGGGAGCGCATGGCCACATAAAGCAACCACCGGCTCCTGCTCAGAAAACAACTTCGCATGTGCTAACAAAAACAGCTTCGCACCCAGACAGAACAATCGATAATGTCTGGAGCTACAACACGGCGCATATATAATACACAGGCAAAGGCGCCAGAGCAATACTAGCATGCTGTACAAAAACCAAGCAAAATATGTATGCAAAACGAAACAAAACTGGTATCGCCTATAATACACAGGAAGTCAGACTGACTATCTAACATCCCTCTTACCAAAGAAAGCTGGTCCCCAGCATGCACTATAGTGATAACTGAGGAGGCTCTCAAAGGCAGAATGGACAAGTCTGACCAGTGAGTCCGAGAGGCTAACTATACGGACAAATAAACTCAATAGCTTACGGCTCATCTTCATCTTGTCCTTGAGAATCGTCTTGGCTTCTTGCCTGCTTGTCGTCCTTGTCTTGCATCTTCTTTCATTTGGCCTCGAGCGTATCCCTCATTCATATCGTGTGCTCCAAATCTTTCTTCTTTTGTCTATATTGCAAGTGCCTCACACCATACTTTAGGAGAAGAGCGTTCGCTTCCAATTGTATTCCTTTGGGTTCCCATTCATCTTTAGCGAGAGTGTCAAATGGTTCTCTTGATTTAGAAACAGTTTTGGCAGTTGATGAAACAATGGCTGCTGCAACAGAAGGAGTTGAAGCAGGTTCAGTAAT
>JAAGZO010000462.1 GCA_024206195.1 bacterium
CAAAGCTCTATTATTTCCAGAACTAGTAATTGGCAGTTTTAAAACGTCCAATGATACCAGCTCCATGGGTTCTTTAGGTGGTGGAATTGGTCTCAATGGAGGCCATATAGGTAATCCTTGTCCCTTCCACTTGACACAGATTTTGCATAATTTGCAAAAGTTATGAACATCTCTGGACATTTGAGGCCAGAAAAACTTAGCTCTCAATCATTGCAAAGTCTTCTGTTCATCTGGATGAACTCCTCCTGGCATTGTGTGAGCTTCTCTCAACACAACGGGTCTTTGTGGCTCGGGTACAAAAATTTGTCTTGGACCATAGGTTATTTCTCCATTCTTAGTGACAGCAACTCTTCGAACTAAAATTCCATTTTCATCTAACTCTAAGTGATCTCCCACAGTTTGAATCCATTTATAGAGTTGATCTTCTGTAGGGTATTTTCCTTCATTCATGTATTCAATACCGGCTTTTGAATAGCGATCTTTAGATTGCCACTCTTTAATTGTCTTGAATATAGATTCTGTATCCAGAAAATGAAATTCTTTCTCCGGACGATTAGTCTTTTTAAGAACAGCACAAATAGGGATCTCGGAATCAAATGATCCTGAAAGTAAAGCTCTAGAAGCAACCCATAGTTCCTCTTCTGCTTGAGTAAGTTCTGGAGGATCTACGGCACCTCTAGATAACGCATCCACAACATGATTTTGAGCTCCTTTATTGTAGACAAAATGCCATGAACCTCCAAGGGTTTCAAAATCAGCGATTTCAACTCTCCAATGCAACATCCGACTGCTCTTTATAACTTTTCGATGC
>JAAGZO010000463.1 GCA_024206195.1 bacterium
CATTTGCCAATTCTTGGAAAAGAGACTTATATTTTAATTTCTCCGCCCAGATTCAAATGCTTTGACTGCCCCGGAAAACCGATTACAACCCAGACTCCGTCTTGGTATACCCAAAGAAGCCCGAATACCACAGTTTATGAAAATTATATAATAATGCAGCTTGTCAACAGCACTGTCTCTGATGTCGCACACAGGGAAAACCTTGGAGAGGATGCCATTCAAGGGATTATTGACAGGCATATAAGTAAGAAAATAGACTGGAACAAGGTAAAAAGCATTCCTATAGTAGGTTTGGATGAGATATCTTTGAAAAAAGGTCATAAGGATTTTGTCACAATAGTGACGGCAAATATTGACGGGGAAATTACTCTCCTCGGGGTGCTTGAGGGCAATAAAAGGGATACGGTAAAGAAGTTTTTATTGAGCATACCCAGTCGGTTGCGTAAAACTGTGAGGGTGGTATGCTCGGATCTGCACGAAGGATTCATTAATGCGGCAAAAGAAGTATTTAAAAGCGCGAAAGTCACTGCAGACAGGTTTCACGTCGCAAAACTGTACAGAAACTGCTTGGAGAAGCTGAGAAAGCAAGAGATGAAGCGCCTGAGAGAGGAATTGTCGGAGGAGGAATATAAAGGATTGAAAGGAATCATGTGGATACTTCGGAAGAATCCGTCAAAGCTGGAGAATGATGAGTTAATCAAGCTGGAACAACTATTTAAATATTCTCCCGAGCTGAAAACAGCCTATGAACTGAGCAATGGGCTGACGGATATTTTCAATGAAAAGATATCGAAAAGGAGGGCGAAAAACAAGATTGA
>JAAGZO010000035.1 GCA_024206195.1 bacterium
ATATGACTCTGTACATATTGATATGTCTAAGGAGAGTTTGGAGGATAATATAGAGGTAGTAAGGGAGGTGGTTGCATATGGAAAAGGTAGTGTAGAAGGTGAGTTGGGGTATTTGGTTACGGATTCTTCTAAGGTGTATGACAATGAAGTGTCTATTCCACCAGAAAGTCTTACCGACCCTGCTGCTGCTGCTGATTATGTTGAGAAGACCGGGATAAATCGTCTTGCTGCTGCTGTTGGTAGCTTGCATGGGATTGCTGCAAATACTCCATCGTTGGATCTTGAAAGAATTGAGGCCATAAGGAAGAAACTACCTTCAACAGTTGCCCTTGTTTTGCATGGTGGTTCTGGTGTCACTGATGATGATTTCAGGAAAGCTATTTCCCTAGGTGTGAACAATATTCATATCTCAACAGATCTACGTGTGGCGTATACAAATGCTCTCCGTAAGGTGTTGGATGACAATCCTGACGAGACAACTCCATACAAGTTCTATGCTCCAGTAATTGAGGCTGTGAAGGAGGTGGCTTTGGAGAAGATAAAGTTATTCGGTGCTGACGGGAAGAAATAGTTGCAATTTTATAATTCTTATGTATCATATGATCCATGACAACACTTGAAGTACAAGAGAGGGATATAACAGGCAAGAAGGTTGCCAAACTTAGAGAAGAGGGGAAAATCCCCGCTGTTCTTTATGGTCCCAAGTTAAAGAAATCTGTTTCTGTATTGATTGATAAGGTGGACTTTGAAAAGACTTGGAAGGATGCTG
>JAAGZO010000464.1 GCA_024206195.1 bacterium
TGGACACAACGAGTTTTCAAGTAAATCCTGCCCTAGTTTTGATGTGCAGGAGAAGTATAAATTTTTAAATAAATAAACATGGAATTTTTAACGATGTACTGGAGTGAAATTTTAAACGTTGTGCTTGTTGCAGCAGGTACGATAACAGCATTGACTGAAACAAAAAAAGACGATCGTATTGTCAATGTTCTTACACGAATTTTGAATGCTGTTGTACTTGGAAAGAATCGAAGTAACAAGTAACTTGTAGACAACTTTAACCGCCTGTGTTGCTCTCCTCGTGCAACATGGTTCTTTGACGCAAAGCCCCTGCCTAACGAGGTGGGGGTTTTTTTGTGCTGTATTATTTGCAGCATTGATTACTTTACACTATATTTGCTGTAATTAAACGGATAAGTAAAAAGCAAATGCTGTTAGATAAGAGGTTACAATTAGTTGATGGATGTGGTAAAAAAGTGTTTTTTCTGTACTCATTTGAATTTGACATAGAGATTATGACAGATGAGTTTGGAGAAGTAATAGATTACAGTGGGTGCAGTCATAGTAAGATGGAGAAGTTGTACAACAAGCACATTAAAAAATCGTAACGCATGAAAAATCGAATCAACATTTGGACAGAGCAACGTTGGGAAAAGCGAGCATTAGATGCATGGGCTTTGCACGAGGATTTAAAAGAATCAGGAGATGATCCACAGATGGAATTGTGGGCTAGGTCTATTCTGATTAAATGCGAGCAGAAATTAGCGGAGTACAGCAGGCTACGAGAGCAACACGGTAAGACGATTGCAGACAATCTAATCCTTGGAATAGATAGGATAGTAAAAAGTTTCAAGTAATGGAAACAAAGTACATAGAAGTAAGTGATACGCATCACTTAGAGGTAGCATACAAGTATTATCCACAAACAGCGTCAAATGATTATGACGTACCATCAGATCCTGAAGAGTACGAGATAGTAAGGATTGAACTAATTAGCGAGTCAGGCGTTCGCATGGATATAACGAACGTAACAGAAGACTTGTTAGGTGTATTGCCTTGGGATAAAATCAACGAAGAAATTTCTAACCAACATAATTAAGATGAATAAAATTGTACAAATGCAAAGCGCAGGTAAATCTTGGAAAAATCAAGATGGTGTAGACTGTTTTAATTTTGAAGTGCTACTAGACGATCAAAGGTCAGGCATCATCATAGCACAGTCTGAAAAACGATGGCAAGTAGGGGATGAATGCGAGGTTACCAAAGAGTGGACAGATAAGAATGGAAACAAGCGTATGTCAATAAGTAAGCCAAAGTCAGAATGGAAAAGCAAAGGTGGTGGTAATAGTGTAGATGAAGCATTAAAGCAAAAAAACATTGGTAACTCATGGGCTATTACATCAGCACTGACTTACTTACAGCTTGTTACTACGTCATCAGGACAACTAACGCCTAATGAAATTGCTAGAGCAGCACGTATGTTTCTTGATATGCGTGACAACATGGAAGAA
>JAAGZO010000465.1 GCA_024206195.1 bacterium
ATAAGAATGTGCTTCCTCTGAATAGTAAGATAACAAAAACTTTTTTATATAAGTGATTTTTCTTTCTGTTTGTTAAACATATGGGGTGATTAATATTAACTCTGAAAACATGAGGATTTTTTCTGGAACAGCAAGCCAAAAGCTTGCAGAGGAGGTTGCAGCATATCTTAAGAAGCCTTTAGGAAAGGTTGATGTAGGAAGATTCCCGAATGGTGAAGTAAGGGTCGAAATACTAGAATCTGTTCGTGGATGTGATGTTTTCCTTATACAGTCAACATGCCCGCCAGTAGACCAGAACCTTATGGAGCTATTGATAATGATGGATGCTCTACGAAGGGCTTCAGCAGCATCAATTAATATTATTATACCATACTTCGGATATTCAAAACAGGACAAGAAAAAGACAGGAAGAGAGCCAATATCCGCAAAGCTTGTTGCTGACATGGTTTCAATCGCAGGGGCAACCCGCGTTTTGAGCATTGACCTGCACGCAACGCAGATAGAAGGATTCTTCCGTGTGCCTGTCGACAATCTGACAGCAGTAACCATCATTGGAGAATATTTCAAGAAAAAGAAGCTGAATGACGTTGTTGTTGTTGCGCCTGACGCTGGCGGAACAAAAAGAGCTCGTGATTTAGCAAACCTTCTACATGCACGTTTGGCAATTATTGACAAATACAGGCATGACTTCAGAAAAGCAAATGCAATGAATGTTGTAGGAAAGGTTGAAGGGCATGATGCAATCATAATTGATGACTTTATAGATACAGGCAGCAGCATTGTAGAGGCAGTAAAAGCGCTCAACAATCACGGTGCAAAAAAGGTATGGGTATGCTGTACACACGCTGTACTGACAGATCCTGCAAAAGAAAAGCTGAGCGGGCTTGACATGGAAGAGCTCGTTACAACAAATACAATTGAAGTGCCAGAGGAAAAAAGATTTGAAAAGCTCAAGATAATAACAGTTGCAAATCTGCTTGGCGAATGCATAAAAAGAATTGCTGAAAGAAAAAGCCTTGCTGAGCTATTCTTAAAGAAATAAAATGGAAAAACAACAAGAAGAGGAACTGCAGCAAAAATACATGGAATTCCAAATGCTTGGAAGCCAGCTAAAACAGCTACAGGGCCAGTTACAAACCGCAGAGGAACAGACAGTTGACCTTAGAACAGTGATGGATGGGCTATCTGAGCTCAAGAACACAAAAAGCGGCGGAGAACTGCTCGCACCCATAAGCGAGGGCATCTTTGTACAGGGAACTGTTAATAACACAAGCGAACTCATAATAAATGTTGGCGCAGATATCTGCGTAAAGAAAAGTGTTGGTGATGTAAGCAATCTACTTTGCACAAGACTTGATGAAATAAAAGCACACAGGGATAACCTAGTCAAACAGATGGAAACAATGGCTGAGATGGCAGGAAACCTGGAAGTTGAGCTTACCAGACTTGCACAAAAAAATGTTTAAGTTTCTCAAAGACAAACTGAAAAACGTTGTAACCTCTTTTTCTGACAAACTTGAAGAAGAATCCGAAGCAGTAGAAGATACACCAATAGAAGAAAAGAAGGAAGAGGAAGTAAAAGAACCAGAAGAAAAACCTATTGAAGAAGTAAAGGAATCGCAAGAAGAGCCTGAAGTAAAAGAAATAAAAGAAGAACCAGAAACTACTGAAGAAGAAAATGCACAGAAACTAGATGTTTCTGGCACCAACGAAGTTGGAAAAGAAGAAACTCTTGAAGAAGATATAAAAGAAGTTCCTGAAGAAAAAAAGCGTGATATTTCTGCTGAATTAGAAAAAGAGATGGAAGATACTAAAGATGAACTAGAAGAAGATTATATTGAAAAGAAAGAACCAGTGGAAGAACCTCCAGAGATTAAAGAAGAATACAAAAAAATAGACGATGTTGAAGAAAAAATAGAAGAAGGTATCAAAGGGGAAGAACAGCTGGAGAAAAAAGAAGAAGTAAAAGTTGAAGAAACTCATGACGAAGAAGCAAAAGAAATACTTGAGAAATCAACAAAAGGATTTTTTGGAAAAATTAAGGATAAGTTTGCTAAGAAAGAAGAGGTAAAGGAACCGCAAGAAGAGCCAAAAGAAGAAGAGATAAAAAAAGTAGAAGAACCTCAGGAAAAAAAAGGTGTTGGCGGATGGCTTTCTGAAAAAGTAACAAAGAGCGTTATTTCTGAGGAAAAGTTTGATAATCTTTTTTGGGATATGGAGGTTGTTCTGCTTGAGAACAATGTTGCTGTAGAGGTAATTGAAAAAATCAAGGGAGATTTAAAAGAAAATATTGTTGGAAAGCCAATACAAAGAGGCAAAATAGGGGATACAGTAACAAAAAGCCTGCAAAGCAGCATAAATGAACTGTTTGATGTTGAGCAATTGGATATTATTGAAAGAGTTAAGCAGAAAAAACCATTGGTAATTGTATTTGCAGGAATAAATGGATCAGGAAAAACAACAACAATCGCAAAGCTTACCCAGCTTCTCTTAGATAATGGTTTAAAGTGTGTATTAGCTGCATCAGACACATTCAGAGCAGCATCAATAGAGCAGCTGCAAAAGCATGCAGATGCACTCAATGTTAAAATGATCAAGCATGACTACGGAGCAGATCCTGCTGCTGTAGGTTTTGACGCAGTAAAGTATGCAGAAGCAAAAGGACTTGATGTAGTATTAATAGATACTGCAGGAAGGCTGCATTCAAATACCAATCTAATGCAGGAAATGGAGAAGGTCATAAGGGTTGTAAAGCCTGACCTAAAAATATTCATAGGAGAAAGCATAACAGGGAATGACTGTGTAGAACAGGCAAGGAAGTTCGATGAAGCAATAGGACTTGACGGCATAATCCTTTCCAAAGCAGATGTAGATGAAAAGGGCGGCGCAGCCATATCAGTAAGCTACGTCACCAAAAAACCAATATTATACATAGGCACAGGCCAGACCTATGCTGACCTGAAACCATTCAATCCTTCTATTATTACTGAGTCCCTGGGCTTATCGGCGTAGAAAAATATAGGGCATTCTTGATGACTTAAGCAGAAAAGTTTATAAAGCGAAATACCCAGAGAGTTAATAATAAAAACAAAAAGGTGAGAACATGACTGAATTCGCAAAAGCATTCAAGAGACCATTTAGCAATTTTGGTAAGCTTACATTACTTTCTATTATAATTATGATTGCAGTTGCAATCCCATACGCTTTGGACGCTGTTCCAGAGAGCGACGTAGCCTCTCTATTGTTACTGTCTGTACTTGTGTTAACTGCGATTATATTCGTATCCTTTTTTTCATCAGGATATCTGGTGAGGTGTGCAAGGACAGCTTCGCAAGGCGATTTTAAGCTGCCTGATTTTTCAAACCTTGGTGATCTTATTTCAAAAGGGTTTGGACAGTTCTGCATATCAATAGTATATTTCTTACCAACGTTTGCGCTAATGGCTTTGTTAGGTCTAATGTTCTGGATTGGAGGCATTATAGCAACCATCACAGGACTAGTCTTGATTTTTGCTATTATAATAGTAATGCTTTTTACAACATATTTTTTACCAATGGCAGTTGTTTCATTTGCTGCACAAAACAGATTGGGTGCAGGGTTTGAATTCAAAAAGGTAATAAACAGGGCATTTACAGTTAAGTACTTCCTTGGATTCCTTGTTGTATTAGCAGCATCATTTGTATTAGGAATGGCAACAGCTGGCCTTAGTATTGTCTCTGAAGTCACAAAATATGGAAGCATGATTGAATTATTTTATGTTATCACAGCAGTATATGTTGTTGTTAGTGCAATAATATCAGCTATTGTTAATATTTTTGCAATGACTATCTACGGAAATGTCTACAGTGAAATAGTACCTGCACCAGTGCAGAGAATTGCAAAGCCAGCTAAGCCTAGGGCAAAAACAACAAGAAAAACAAGGAAGCCTGCAAAGAGGAAATAAAATGCAAGAACTAAAAAAGATTGATCCGATATCTGCTGGAAAGATATATGGCATCATGATGGTTATATTTGGAGTGCTAATAGGCTTAATCTACGCACTGTACTTCATAATTATGGGTGCAGTGCTGAGTTTTGGTGCAGACAGCGTTACAGGTATAACTATGATCATAATTGGTGTTGCGATAGCAGTAGCTGCTCCAGTAATGTATGGAATCATTGGCTTTTTGTCAGGCATAATCGGTGCAGCAATTTACAACTTAGTTGCAAAAAAGATTGGCGGACTAAAGGTAGAAATCAGCTAAACTCTGTTTTTCCTTGGAAATACAGGCCCTTGTGCAGAGGCACGGGCCTCCAATTATCTTTTACTAATTTTGCTTTTAACCAGCCTGATAATTCTTCTGGATTGCCTATTGTTGCAGACAAAGCGATAAGCTGAACATTTTTCAGGAGCTCTCTTAGTATTGTTATAAGAATTTCTAATGTAGGACCTCTTCCTGGATCATTTAGAAGATGAATTTCATCTATTATTACAACAGATACCATGCTGAGCCATGGCGCGTGGTGACGAATTAATGAGTCAAGCTTCTCTGCAGTACAGATAATCAGGTCATAGTCTGCAAGGTATGAGTCTGAGGAATCAATATCTCCTATTGAAAGAGCAATCTTGATTGAATCACCATAACGTGCTTTGAATTCATTATATTTCTCGCTTGCCAGGGCTTTCAGCGGCACAATATACACTGTTTTTCCTTTATTTGTTAGGATGGAATTTAAGGATGCTAGCTCTGCAACCAGTGTTTTGCCTGATGAAGTAGGTGTGCAGACAAGAAGGCTTTTTCCCTCGAAAAGACCTGCATTTATTGCCTTGACCTGACAAGGCCTCAGATCATCAATCCCTTTTTTATCTAGCGCAGAATAGAGTTCCTTTGGAATCTTAGACTTCAGAGATGAAAGCTTCATAGGAAAAGAAAAGAAATGAGGTTATTTAAAGGTTTGTTAAAAAAAATAAAAAAAAGAATTTATTAAAAGAGACTCCAGCTAAAGTATCCTACAAACACTGTTGCAACAAGGATAGTCAGCTTAATCAGTATGTTTAGGCTTGGTCCGCTTGAGTCTTTTGAAGGATCTCCAACAGTGTCTCCAACAACAGTTGCCTTGTGCACATCAGAACCCTTGCCTCCAAGATGTCCTGATTCAACCAGTTTCTTGGCATTGTCCCATGCACCGCCTGAGTTGGACTGCTGTATTCCCAAATAGATTCCTGATACCAAGGTTCCAGCAAGTGCTCCTCCAAGAGCCTCTGGGCCTAAAACAACACCAACAGCAAGAGGAGTGCCTATTACCAATAGTCCTGGCATAATCATCTCCTTCAATGCAGACTTTGTTGCTATCTCAATGCACTTGTTGTAATCAGGCTTAGCCTTGCCAGCCATGATTCCCTTAATCTGCTTAAACTGCCTTCTTACCTCATCAGCAATCTTAACAGCTGCATTACCAACAGCAAGCATAATATAAGCTGAGAATCTGTATGGCACCATTGCACCTATAAACAAACCAATCATAACCTTGTGGTTCAATAGGTTAATGGAATCCAGGCCTGCCTCGCTGGCAAACAATGTCAGTAATGCCAAAGCAGCCAGTGCTGCTGAACCAATTGCAAAACCCTTTCCAATTGCAGCTGTTGTATTGCCTGCAGCATCCAAACGGTCAGTTATTTTTCTTACAGCAGGCGGCTGGGCTGACATCTCAGCAATGCCTCCTGCATTGTCAACAATTGGACCGAAAACATCAATAGTCATTATGATAGCTGCAAGCGCAAGCATACCTACACCAGCCATTGCAACACCATATATTCCTGCAATAAGGAACGAAGAGAATATTGCAATGATCAATATACCGCCAATAGTAAGTGTTGATCTCTTACCAACACTTAAGCCGTGAATGATATTGGTTGCAGCCCCAATTCTGGAACTTTCAGCAATACCCTTTACGTGCCTGTAATCATAGCTGGTATAATACTCTGTAGCTTTACCTAATGCTATTCCACAAATTACACCTATTAATATTGTGAAGAACACATTGTAGTTTGTGAAAAAGAAGTTATTCAGTATCAGTGTTATCACAACCAATGTGAGCGATGTTACAATAAATGCGTTTGTCAATGCTTTTGAAGGATTCTTTGATCTTGTCCTGCAAAAGAACACACCCAAAATTGTTGCCAGCAAACCTGCACAAACAACAAAAATAGGGAAGATAAAAGGAGTCTCAGTAGATGAAGCTCCCAATCTGCCAAGCGCTTCAGAAGACAATGTAAGACCAATTGCCATTGCAGCAACAAGGTTAACAATCAGTGAATCAAACAAATCAGCACCCATTCCTGCGGTATCTCCCACATTATCGCCAACATTGTCAGCAATAACAGCAGGATTCCTAGGATCATCCTCTGGGATGCCTGCCTCAACCTTTCCAACAAGATCAGCTCCTACGTCAGCTGCTTTTGTGAAGATTCCTCCTCCAACTCTTGCAAACAAAGCAATTGAAGCCACACCAAATGAATATCCTAGCAAGGATTCAACTGACCCATCAAATGCCTGTATGATAAGTACCAAACCTGCAACACCAATAACAACAAGACCAAGGCCAACAGTAGCTGATCCTGAAAAGCTAACCTTCAACGCCTGATTAAGGTTCTTTGTAGCAGCATTTGTAGTCCTGACATTTGCCCTTACAGCCCTGTTAAGCCCTATAAATCCGATCAAAGCAGAGCTTAAGCTGCCTATAACAAATGAAACTGAGCTTTCAAGACCAAGCAAGAAACCCATAGCAATTGCAACAATAACAACATAAAGACCAATGTAAAAGTATTCTGTTGCTAAGAATTTCATAGAACCCTTTTGTATAAGAGATGAAATCTCAACCATCTTTTTATTTCCGGTTGCTTCCTTCATCATTCGCCTGTTGAAAAAAAACATAAAAAATACTGACACAACCAAAGTTACATATATAAATAATAGATTTGTTTCCATAGTTATCAACGTCCTAATAGTTTTTTACCAATCCCCCTTTTTCTACAAAGATTACAAAGCACATTTTTAAATGTTTCTACTTAAATGTTAAAAAGAGGCTTCATAATCAGGAACAGCGGTATAAATATTACTGCCACCTTACCAACAAGCTTAATCAGTATGTTAAGCGAAGGACCTGATGTGTCCTTGAACGGATCACCAACAGTATCGCCAATAACTGATGCCTTGTGTGCCTCACTTCCCTTGCCACCAAATTTGCCAGCTTCAATGTATTTCTTGGCATTATCCCAAGCACCGCCTGCATTGGACATCATTACAGCAAGCAAAAAGCCTGTTAATAATGCGCCGACAAGAAGACCGCCAAGTGCTTCAACACCAAACAGAAGCCCAACAACAATCGGAATAACAACAAGAAGTATTCCAGGAATACGCATCTCCTTCAAAGCCATCTTTGTTGTTATGTCAATACATCTGTTATAATCCGGTTTCTTCTTACCCTTTAGAATCAAAGGTGACTTGAATTGTCGCCTTACTTCATCAACTATTGCAGCAGCTCCCTTTCCTACTGAATTCATTGTGAACGCACAGAACATAAAGCTAAGCATACCTCCAATAAAAAGACCTGCAATAACATTAGGGCTGGTTATGCTAAGACTATCAATCTTTGCCACTGCAAAGAATGTTGCAAGCCATGCAAGTGCAGCTAGGGCTGCTGAAGATATCGCAAAGCCCTTACCAATTGCAGCTGTTGTATTGCCAACAGCATCAAGGGCCTCTGTCTTTCTCCTTACACTCTTACCCATACCAGCCATCTCTGCAATGCCTGCTGCATTGTCAGCTATTGGACCATAACAATCTGTTGACAAAACAAATCCTAAAGTAACAAGCATACCTACAGCAGCGATTGCTATGCCGTAAAGACCTGCAAAAGTGAAAGCAAATACTGTGGCCAAAGCCACAAGAATAACCGGAAGAACCGTGCTCATCATACCACTTGAAAGACCAGTTATAATGTTAGGGCCAGCTCCCTGTGTTGCAGATTTTGCTATTCTCTTTACAGGGCTACTCTGATCACTGGTATAATACTCTGTAACCTTACCAACAAGGAAACCGACAACAAGACCTGTGACAAGTGCGTAAAAAATACCTATATGTTCCAGGCCAAACACATACCATGTAATAAGGAATGCAGCAACAATCATTATTGCGTTGCTTACAAGCATTCCGTGATTAAGAGCCGTTCTTACACGTTCTGTCTGCTTTGCAAAACTTCCTGCTTTGTTTGATGCTGAAACAAAGAATGTGCCTACAATTGATGAAAGAATACCTGCAATGCCAAACAGCAAAGGAAGAATCATTCCTTTCATCTCATAAACAACTGCGCCAAGAGCCATTGCTGCAACAATAGATGAAGCGTATGACTCAAACAAATCAGAGCCCATACCTGCAACATCACCTACATTATCGCCAACATTGTCAGCAATAACCGCAGGATTCCTAGGATCATCCTCAGGAATACCAGCTTCAACCTTTCCAACAAGATCAGCTCCTACGTCTGCGCTCTTAGTGAAAATACCGCCTCCAACCCTAAGGAACAATGCGACAATCGATGCACCGAAAGCATAGCTCAGAAGGATGTAAGGGTCATTGAAAAGAATGAACAGAATAGTAAGCATGAACAAACCAAGACCAACAACAGTGAAACCCATAACAGCGCCGCCAGAGAAAGCAACCTGCAAACCATCATGGAAAGAACGCTTTGTTGCCTGAGCAGTCCTTGCATTAGAGCTTGTTGCAGCTTTCATTCCAATGTATCCAGCAACACATGAAGTTACAGTACCAATAATATACACCAAAGGTGCGCGATAATCATTATGATAAACAAAGAAGAGAATAACAGCCATGAGAACAGTGAAAACTGATATTGTTTTGAATTCACGCATCATGAATGCAGAAGCGCCATCCTGGATTGCCTTGCTAATCTCAACCATCTTAGGTGTTCCTGGGTCTGCCTTCAAAACACGCTTCATTAGTATGAATGCGAACATAATACCTATGAAAGAAACAATCAGTGTTATCATTAGCTCAGGTCCAAGATAAATTGACATTCAAACACCTCTTTTTAAGAGGATAATGAAGAATATGCTATATAAACCTTTCTACTACCTCAAAGAATCAAGTATCTTCATGATTTGAGGGCCTTTTATTCTGCCTATCTTTCCCTTTTTGCACTCTTTTTCACTGAAACCTGCTGATTTGTCTGGCTTCACGCCCTTGCCGCAGATTACCAGCGGAACAGGGTCTGCTGAGTGCGCTTTCATTGCACAAGGCGTGCAGTGATCTGCTGTGATTGCAATTATTGTGTCCTTTAAACTGATTTTTTTTAGGAGTGGTGTTAAGAAGTGCTTATCAATGTCTTCCAGGCTCTTTTTTTTGCCCTTGAAATCACCATCATGACCAAACAAATCAGGTCCTTTGATATGGATGTATAGCGCGTCAAACTTCTTTATTGAAGCAAGTGTTTTCTTAAAACGCAAATCAAGACCTTTTTTTACGGATTTTGATAAAGGAAGTGTTACTACGCTCATGCCTGCTAAACGGCCAATACCAACTTCCAAAGGCATGTCAGCAAGGATTGCCCATTTTCCTTTACGCCTTGGAAGGTCTGGAACCTTATTTCCAGCATCCCTGCAAATGATGAGGTTAGCAGCAAGTTTTCCCTGCTTTTTCCTTTTCTTGTTAACAGGATGTTTATCGAGAACTTCAAACACTTTTTCTGTGAACTCATTAACTAATTCTGCGCTGCGCTTTGCCCCTCTCTTTAGCGGCTTGCACTTCTGTAAAACCATAGGGAACTTTGCAAGAGCTTCTGGAACTCCTTTTTTTGTAACTCTGTAAGCAGGGTCTGTGTTTGTTATTGCTGAAGAAAGCTTGGTTTTTGATTTTATCACCAAAGCTGCCCTGTGAGCAATTGTTGATTCAAAGTAAAAGGATGCATTCTTCAGCTTTACTTTTTTGTTTACTGCTGCAGCAAGTTTTTTTGCTTCATCAGATTTCAAACTGCGTGCGACTCGCCTGTCAACAAGCTTTTTCCCATCAGAACTTGTTGCAAAGTTGGTTCTTATTGCAAGCATTCCATTCTTCATATCAACACCTGCACCCTCTGCTTCCAAAGGACCTCTGCCGGTGTAATACTTATGCGGATTATATCCTAGAATTGAGATAACTGCGGAGTCGGATTCCGGAGCAATGCCAGGTATAACATTTACAAGGCCTGTCTTGCCCTGCTTTGCGAGAAAATCCATTGTTGGTGTTGCTGCTGCAGCTAAAGGTGTTTTCTTTTTTCCTGGCCTATCACCCATTCCATCAAGGACTATGAATAGCAGTTTCATGATAACATCTTAGAAACAGGGCTATTTATACTTTGTTATTTTTTAGAATGAAGCGTATCTTGCTTTTTTTCCTAGTGATTCTTCTATTCTGATCAGCTGATTGTATTTTGCCAGTCGTTCTGATCTGCATGGTGCGCCTGATTTTATCTGGCCGCATGCAAGCGCAACTGATAAGTCAGCGATAAAACTATCTTCAGTCTCGCCTGAACGATGACTTACCATGACTTTCCACTTATTTTTTATTGCCATGTTTGCAGCATCCATTGCCTCTGTAAGTGTTCCTATCTGATTTACTTTCAGCAATAAACAATTGCATGACTTTGCTTTGATTGCTTTCTTTATTCTGTTTGTATTGGTAACTAAAAGATCATCTCCAACAATCTGTATTTTTGATTCTTTGGTTAAATCTGCAAAGCTCTTGAAGTCATCCTCATTGAATGGGTCTTCAATTGAGATTATTGGATAGCTTTTTACAAGATCGAGATAATAATCAACCAGCTTTGATGCCGAGTATTTTCTTTCGAGATTATATACACCCTGGGAGTAAAATTCTGATGCAGCGCAGTCCATTGCAATCTTCATCTTTCCTTTGTAGCCTGCAATGTCAATTGCTTTTTCCAGAATGTTCAGCGCTTCAGTGGCATTCTTAAGATTCGGAGCAAAGCCGCCCTCATCACCTACATTAACTGCGGTCTTGCCATATTTTTTTGCAATTACTTTTTTCAATATGTGATATGTCTCTGCAGACATTCTTATTGCATCCTTGAATGATTTTGCTTTAACAGGTGCAATCATGAACTCCTGCATCTTAAGGTCACCAGCAGCGTGTTTTCCGCCATTGATTACATTGCAGAATGGAACTGGAAGAATGAATTTCTTTTTTCCAAGCAACTCGAATAATTGGATTCCTTTAGTATTTGCTGCTGCACGGGCATTTGCCATGCTTATTGCAAGGATTGCATTTGCTCCTAACTTTGACTTGTTCTTTGTTGCATCAGCATCAATCAGCTTTTTATCAATTTGAGTCTGCTTTGTGCAGTCCATGCCAACAATTTTCTTAGAAAGTGTCTTGTTTATGTTATTAACTGCTTTTAGAACACCATTTCCCTGGAATCTTTTGTCATTATCCCTTAGCTCAACAGCTTCATGGGTCCCTGTAGAAGCTCCAGAAGGAACTATTGCTCTTCCGAAGGTTTTTCCTGCGTAAACCTCTGCTTCAACAGTCGGTTTGCCGCGTGAATCAAGCACCTCACGTGCATACACTCTTTTTATTTTGTTGTCCATCTTAACCTATATAGCTAACATCTTTACCTATCTTACTCGTAAGCTTGCGAAGTTTTGAGCTTTTTGGCAGGTCAGCTATGCGCTTCTTTTTTGTTACCTCTGCCTCTATCTCATCTACTTCTTTGTCAAGTTCCTTTAGATCGATATTTAGTTTAAGCTTATTGCTAAGAACATTAACCAACTCTCTTGCACCCTTTAATCCCAGGTACATTGGATGACCATATGTTTCTGCAAGGAATGAAACTCCTTCTATGTTTCTTCTCTTTGCAAGGCCTAAAAGGAGCCCTGAAACACCTATGATTGGACCTACTATGCCATACAGCTTGTTCTCAAGTTCTGTACCAGCCATGTATTTCTTGATTGTTTTCTTTGAGTTACCTGTGCAGAAAATCTTTGGTTTCTTTGGGACATTTGGCAAACCTATTCCACCAAGTGTTATAAGCTCTTTTCCCTTAAAACTCGCAAGCAAATCAAGGATTGCTTCTGAGAATTCATAGGATGAAATCTCATCTATTGGCTGAACATCTCCTGCAAGCAACAATATGTCCTTGTTACCAACTTTCTTATGATAAATAGAAATTGATGGCAGCTCAACGAGATTGTCCTCGTTTACAAAAACAGAGTGAGGCATTGTATATGAGAATACCTGGTATAATTTTTTTGCCTTGATCTCATCTATTATGAAATCTATGGCAACCTTTCCAACATTACCTATTCCAGGAAGACCCTCTAAAAGAATTGGATTATTCAATTTAGGAATTGGTGCAACCTTCTCTATTTTCCAGCTACTCATTAATTCTTCACCTCTTAAACGAGACTCTTAGCGAGTCTTCTATAATGACCATAACGATCTTCTGGGCTGTACTTAGGCGGTTTTGGTATGCATGTTCTTCTTCCGCACCCAGGACACATTGATTTCATTGTATATGCGCCACATGAACATTTCATTATATGATTCATGCTTCATTCCTCACAAATTCTCCAACGCCCTTATTATCCTTCATGAAATCTATTGACTTGTTTGTTGCTGTTTCCATCAGTTTCTCTGCTTCTTTGTAATTAGGAGCCTTAACAGAAACACCATAATTGCCTGCTCCAACGTAATTTATGGCTACACCACAATCAACTGCTTTCTTTAGAGCGTCTTTGACAATTTCCACTCCATCAGGAGCATAGCTTGTAAGCACAAGTTTTCCTTTGATACATACCTCTGCAGGCTTCATACGCTGCTTAATGATATCTGTGATTTCATCAGCAACCTGCTTTGATATGCCTAGCTTTTGCAGGTCAGCGTTTCCTTCAACAACATCCATAAAACAACCGAAAAGAGAGTGGTATTCTGATTCAATTTTTGATGCGCACTCTGCGTAAATATCTTTTGTGTCTTTCTTGAGCTTATTTGCAACAAACTCAAGTATCTTCTCTGCCTTTTGCTGCTGCTTTGCCTCATTGATCTTGTTTCTCCTTTGAGCATCAGTAACTCTTCTCAGGGAAACATCAACCTGGCCGCGCTCACGGTTTACCCGTAGAACCTTGCATACAACAACCTTGCCTTCCTTAACAAAGTCACGCATGTTTCTTATTCTTCCTGGAGAAACCTCTGAGATGTGAATCATGCCATTAAGGTTGTATTCATCTATTGTTACGAATACAGAATTACTCTGCACACTCGTAACTGTGCATAGAACAAGTTCTGACTCTTCAGGAAAACCTAGTCTCCTTATTAACATTTATTCTAGTACCTCCAGAACTCTTGACTTGATTCTGGATTTTCCTCCGGTTGGCTCAACTAATAGTTTTGCACAAATAAGGCACTTAATCTTTGTAGTTGCCTTGCCGAAGATTATTTGTTCATTCTTACATCTAGGACATCTGATCTTGATGAATTTGGATACAGGCTCCTTTATTTTTACCATAAAATGCACCTCCAATGCATATAGAAGAAATAAGCAAGTGTTTAAAAACTTTTGGGTTCAGGCAAACTCTAACTTCTTAGCCCTTATACCCTTCTTCTGAGTGTGAGATTTCTTGCAAACAGTGCACTGATATCTAAGGTCAGACTTCTTTGTAGGCTTCTTACCAGTCATCTTGAACTTTGAGATAGCTGGCTTTGAATAACGACCACGGTTGCCTGTTCCTCTAGCTGCTCCTCGTCTTCTAGCTCTTATCTTTGAACCGTATGTTAGAGGGCTAGCTGACTTCTTCTTAGCAGCAGCTACCTTATGCTCTGTATGCTTTTTACAGTAAGGACAATGCCTCTTGATTGTCTTAGGTAATTTCATATAAAAAGGAGAAAAACATCTTATATAAAAGGCTTTTGGTGAATTCTACTGCTCGGAGATGACCTCTGCTCTTCCCTTCTGTATGAGGATATTAGCCAGTTCTGATGGCAGGCTTGCAATGTCCTCTTCACCAAAGGGACCATATACCTCAAGTTCTTTTCCAACGAACTTTGGCACTTCATGCAGGAATCGAACCATTGTGGTTTCTCTCTGCGATACTGCAGGTGCTTCTGGCTCCTGCGGAGCAGGCTGTGCTGGCTCTTCAGGAGGATTAGTCATCTTATTGAGCATTATATTCCTGTAAGTATCCAGCTGCGAAACAACAGACTCAAAAAGCCTGTTTTCATCCTCCAACATAGCAGAGGTGTCTATAACATCAGAGCCTGTTCTAGAGCGGATAATAGATAAGTTTACTACTTTTTTTTCGCGTCTTTCGTAAAGCTCACGGATCATCCTGTAGATGTTCTGAACCTGCTTTGTAGTCTTGTCCTTTTCATCAGAGAATACATTAAGGGTTGGTGTTGAAAGAACCTTATTTTTATCTGCAATGTATTCAGAGAGGTTCTTGAAGAAATCATCATCTAGCTTCTGCAATTCTTCCCTGTTCTTTTCCCTCATTAGAAGCTCAAAGATTGTCTCGTAAGTGATATTTATTGGCAATACTACCCCCTCAGAATATAGAGTACGGCTGGTGTTTAAATTATTTTTGATTCAGAAGCAGAACAGACTACAATTACATTTGATGCTTCCTGCGCTTCTTGAACAAAATTGCTTTCTTTTAGATCAAACTTAGAGAATTTTTCCATCACAGGCATGAACAACTCAGATGCTACCAAAAAAGAAAGTCCAGGAAACCTACCCAAAAAAAATGATGCAAGACCCATTAAACGCTTGTTTTTTCCAAAAATTGACCTTTTCTTATTTGAATTGAATTTCTCAATCTTGAATCCTTCTTCTTCCAGTAGCATATTTAACTCTTCTGGCTTGTATCTCCTGAAATGACCTACTTTTTTGTCAAAGTCTGTCCAGTGTTCCATGTTAACAGGAACAGAAAACATAAATTTTCCATCCTTTTTCAAAACCCTTCTTATTTCTTTTACGAGCAATTTATCATTTTCTACATGCTCTAAGAGATTGAATGCGCAAACCACTCCAAACTTTGAGTCAGAGAAGGGTAGTGTTTCTGCCTGCGCAAGAACACCTTTTCCACCAAGCTCATTTAACTTTTTAATTGATTCCTCGTTTGAATCAACAAAAAATGAACCCTTAATTGGTATCCTGGGCATGTTTCCACAACCTATCTCTAAACAGGGCGTGTTTTTGGAATAATCCTTAATTACACTCCATGATGCCCACATTGAAGGGTCTTTTATCCTGCATCGTTTCCAGAAAGCGTTATAATTCTTGTTATTCTCTCCTGACATAAGTTTCAAAGAAATCCGCTTGCTTCTTATTTCTTTCTATTTTACTAAAAGTATATAAATAAAATCATTAACCCACACAGTATGGCAAAACTTGAGTTTAATGATCTGTCATTTGAGAAGATTGAGGATGGACTTAGAATTACCTTCCTGAAGAACTTCTATTTTGATGTTCCGGAAAAGGATTTAATTGCTATTGGAAAATATAAAGCCAAAGGAAATAGCATTGAATTTGATGTTTCTGATACCAAGGCATCAAAGAAGTTCAATTTTCTTGTTAGCAACAGCATAATTAATCTAAAGAGTTCATTGAACGGAAAAAACGCAGTATATGTTCACAGGAATTCAGGCATTCCCTTATTGGGAGACAGCGGCTTTGGAATTGTTGACAGGAACAGCAGCATAATTGAGGTCAAGCCAATAACAGGATGCAATCTTAACTGCATATTCTGCAGCGTTGATGAGGGACTTTCTTCACAAAAGGTTTCTGAGTTTATTGTCGAGGAAGAGTACCTTGTCGAGGAGTTTACGAAAATTGCTGAGTTCAAGGGTTGTGAACTTGAAGCACACATAAATGCGCATGGCGAGCCAATGCTCTATGCTCCTCTTGCAAGACTTGTGAAAGACCTGAAAGAAATAAAGAATGTAAAAACAATTTCAATGGACACAAACGGGATGTTTCTTGACAAAAAAATAATTGATGAGCTTGCTGAAGCAGGACTCACAAGGATTAATATTTCTTTGAATGCATTTGATGAAAAGGTTGCAAAAAAACTTGCAGGCACAAAAGAGCATGATGTTGAAAAGATAAAAGATGCATTGCGATATGCAAAAGGAAAGATTGATCTGCTTGTTGCACCGATACTTGTTCCTGGATTTAATGATGATGAAATGGGCAAGCTCATAGAGTTTGCAAAGGAAATTGGTGCAGAGATCGGAATTCAGAATTTCCTGAATTACCGACGGGGAAGGAACCCTGCAAAGGCTTTTTCATGGGAAAAGTTTTATGAACTGCTTAAAGAACTTGAGAAAAAGCACAATGTAAAGCTGATTAAATCCAAGGAAGATTTTAAAGTAACAGAAACAAAGAAAATTCCAAAGCCATTCAGAAAAGGACAGACAATAAAAGCGAAAATTGCATGTAATGGCAGGTATGAAAATGAAAAGATTGCAGTTGCTGATGAAAGGAGCATCACAGTGATTGGCTGTGGTGAGAAAAAAGACATTAGAGTAAAGTTATTGAGGGATAAGCACAATATTTTCTTTGGAAAATGTGTATAAGCTATCCTACAGATGCTGAGAATTTTATGCTGTTTCTTGACTGCTCAAGTGCTTCTATTTGCTTAAGTAGTTCCTCTTTATCAGGGTGGCCAAGCTTAATTGCGTTATTGTATGCATCCACTGCAAGTCCGAATTGTTTCTGCGTTGCATAAATCAAACCAAGGTTATAGAATGCGGATGCTGTTGGCTTTATCTCTACTGACTTCTTGAAGTTCACAATTGCCTCATCATATTTTTTTTGCTGCGCTAATGCACTGCCAAGGTCTATAAAGATACTTGGATCATTTGAATTGAGCTTTATGGCCTTTTCAAAGTTCTCTATTGCTTTTTCATAGTTCTTGTTAAACCTATAATGGATTATGCCTATTTTATGTAATCGATCCGCACTAGGATTCAATGCAGCATCCTTTTCCAGCAAATCAAGATAGTTCAGCTGTTTTTCCCTGAAGGTTTCCTTGCCCTTAAGCTCCTGATAGTGATGTATTGGAAGTGTTGACAGCGCAACTTTTTTGTCTTGTAATGATTCATCAACTGTCTCATGCACTTTTCCGTCGAATTTTATGCCTTTGTTGTTCCTGAATAAGCGGACTATTGGAGAAGGATAGCAACCAGCAAAATCAAAGCTTTCTGGCGTCTTGTTCTGCAGCTCAATAAAACCTAGGCCCTTTTCATTACTGTAGTTAAGCTGAATCAGTAGAAATGCTTGGATATCCTTGCTCTCTGTGAGCTTTTTTATTTTATTTAAATCCCGTTCTGCAATTATTTCGTCAGCATCAAGGATCAGTATCCAATCCTTTGTTGCCTTGCTCAGAGAGAAGTTACGAGCAGCACTGAAGTCATCCTGCCACTCAAAGTCAAATGTTTTTGCATTGAATTTCTTTGCGATTTCAAGGGTTTTATCAGTTGATTTGGAATCTACCACTATAATCTCATCAACTATATCTTTAACGCTGTTTAAACACTTCTCAAGGCAACTTTCTTCGTTCCTTGCAATCATGCATAGGCTTATTGACATTTTATTAGAGAATCAGACAGGGTAGTATAAAAGAGTTATGATTAGTAGTGATTAAAAAAAGAGAAAGAAAAAAAATAAAAAATAAAAAAAGCTAGTTAGCTTTTTTCACAACTTACACAGTGTCGTCGTCACCGGTATCGTCGTCACCTGTAGTGTCGTCGTCACCGGTATCGTCATCACCAGTGTCGTCGTCACCTGTAGTGTCGTCGTCACCAGTGTCGTCATCTGCATCGTCGTCAGCAGGTGCTACTGTTGGTGCACTTACAGTTATGTCCTGGAAACTTGTTCCAGCAACTTCAACTTCCATGCCCTGTAGCTGCTCACTGTAGGTCTCATAGTTAGCAACAACTCTACAAGCTCTTCTTGTGTCCATTGCGCTGTAACCTGCAACTAGCATAGCAACGTTTCCGTCAGATTCGAATAGCTTAATCATAGCTTTTCCTTCTTCGAATCCAGCTGCACAGCTTGTTGGGTCTCCCATAACCTTTGAGGCTCCTGGGTTAGCACATGGTCCTCCGATGAGGATGTAGTTGTTCTTGTCCAAGTTTGGATCTACAGCCATAGCTTCTGAAGCAAGCTTTGCTGAGCCAACCTCGATTGGGGTTGTCTCATAGTATGTAACGCTTCCTTCTGAACCTTCTGTTACAATTTTGTCTGTAACGCCAGCAGTTACGAAGAAGTTTCCTCTTGCTGCTGTTTCAGGTATGCTAACGATTACATCGTCCTGGTCTTGTCCAGATGACTTTTTGTCCCACACAACATATGGTCCGAATTGTAGTGTTGATGTGTACGCATAGTCTCTGTACTCATAGGTTGAACCTACTCTGTTAAGACCTGATGTAGCAGTTCCTGTAAC
>JAAGZO010000466.1 GCA_024206195.1 bacterium
AATTTGTGTGACCGTGGTCATATTATGCAACTGTCAGTGCCCAACTCTGCTAGATTATGCTCACTGCCAATCTCTGTTGCTTTTTTAAGGTATGGAATAGATTAGACTTGGATATGAATGCTGTGACATTAGAGTATTGGGGTTTCTTATTGTATCTTAAGCATTCAGCCATTTATCCACACATCTTTAACAAATTTGTCATTTCTGCTAGAGAGAATTGCTTTTATTCAATTACTACTTTGTGATTTTCTTTCTATGGCGTACTTTATACTAGTATGTCCTCTGGGCTTGTGCGACCTTGCATTTTTAGCAAAATAAAAACAACAACAACTATGATATTTCCACATGCCAGTTTGGGTTTGCACACTGGTCCAACCAGAAAAAAACATAGTAGAGGTACAGGATATGCGGAAATGAAAAAAAACATTTTAAACATGATCAGATATAAATGATTCATAATTTCACCACTTGTGAGTGCAAAAAATGTTTAAACTAGAATAAGAGAAAATACGATTTGGCGAAACAGGCAGGTAAAATCTAATTTTGTAGATGTCATAAGCCAATTCACAATTTACAGCCAATTCACACAAACATTTTGCCCATATGAGCGCCTCAAGTCCATAAACAAGTATCAGGGCGTGCAAACGCCAATGGGCTGCCAGCCCACACACTGGCTCTGGCATTTTCAAGTTAAGTTACATGCTAACATTATTAGATGTTAGTTTTCTAGCTTCTGGGCTTTGTGATACCGCCAGATGACATGGAACACCCTTATGTACTCAAAGTTTGTTTACATGCATCCAAGCACCGTTTTGCGGTTATTGAGAACTCTGAGTTTCCATTACATGTTTTAACATTACTAGCTTCAGCTTCATTAACTTCAATACTTCATTAAGCTTCACTGCTTCTGCTAAGCTTCATTACTGGCTTACTACTGCTTCACATGAGTATACACAACATCATCTCATCTCATACAATTAACATCATAAATGGATGTGTCAAGCCAGTGTCCCTTGGTACTTTTTGGAGTAATTAAGCCCAGGCTAAGGGGTGGTTTCTCTGATGGCAGGTTCACTGCCATCAGAACCCACCCCTTAGCCCAGGCTTACCCACACA
>JAAGZO010000467.1 GCA_024206195.1 bacterium
AATTCATCTAAGCAAACATTGATTATGCAAGGATGTTCCAAGCTGTCTTGTCTGGCCATACCATAAAGCCCTGCTAAGGTGGTAAGCTAACAGCTAATAGTGTTAGCATGGATTGGAATCTTGCAGAAGTTCTTACAAATAATTGCAAAGATGCAATCTATGAGTAAGCAGAGATATTCCAAGCCATCTGGTGATATCACAAAGGCCAGCTTAACTGGTAAGCTAAGAGCTAATAATATCAGCATATATTTTTAGTACTTGGAAATGACAGAGCGGGCATGTAGTGTGTAGCCCGGGCCCCTTTGGTGTTTGCACGCCCTGATACTTGTTGATTTGATTAGGACCTGATTTATTATTGACCCTATAATCAAGATCTATACATTTACTATACTCAGAACGGATGTGTTGTTCACATACAACATGTTCGGATGGCAGTGCTTCTGTCCACGTCCACTGCTGCAGTAGGTAGCCTATGGGCTGAATTGGATATATCGACGTCTCTTAGTCTTAACCATTTATTTGAAAATTACGCGGTTGCCTCTGCGTACCTTCAGACTATCAGATGAAGGTACGCGGAATTTTTTATAGGTATTCAAAATCAAGGTAGGTACGCGGCGTGAAAGGTAGGCTATAGGGTAGTGAGTCGTCCTCTGTTTGCTGGCTGGATGGCAATCTGAAAGAAGAGTGAGGGCACTTACAACATCAATTTAACTTTACCTGTCACGTGGTGCGAAGTCCAGAATCCAGACACTGAAACTTGCAGTCTGTTAGACTGAGGTCCAAAG
>JAAGZO010000468.1 GCA_024206195.1 bacterium
AGAGGCGTCACAGCAGTTGGATGTGGTCAGACTTTACCTTATATTGAAATATTTAAAAAACCCATAACTATGATTTTTCATGCCTGCCTGATCTAGTCCGATCGATACAGTCATGTCAGTTCTGCTGACGGTTCCTCCCATTTAATATTTTATAATCATCAGGTTTTTCACTATCAGGCATACCAAAGAAAAACCAGTAGCGATAGTGATTCATGACTAGATAGTATCAGGAGAGGCATTGCTTCCCAGTATTGCGACCATCGGTACCATTGATTGCTTTGATCCTAAATAAAATCTCAAATAATATGCCATTTGGGAGGGTGAAAATCCCGAAAGACCACTAATGATCACTTTGCCTGGTATGGTGGGGTGGTGTCTAGTGTAAAATTTACTTATTCGGTACTTAAGCTGTCTGAATATATATTTCCCTGTGGGGGCGGGTCTTCTCCTCAATGCAGCCCCTGTATCGAGGTCTGCATTAAACTCGTAGAGTTGATCTTTCATGTGTTAGAAAGATCAATTTGACCTCTTATACATATAGGTTTGCTTTTGATTTCTCTATAGTTAGGTATCTGGGTAAAGGTGGCTTTGAGCCATGGTATGCCCAGATTTCACCAGTATTCCGCTATCTGGGGGTAAAGGTGGCTTTAAGCCATTATGCACCCTGACATCCTTGGTATATTAGGTAATTTACTTAGTAGTATTCTAATTTATTGGGTACGCAAGGGTGTTTATGCTGGCTTAGTGCC
>JAAGZO010000469.1 GCA_024206195.1 bacterium
AAACACCTGCCACCAGATTAGTCTTCCACTCTCTAAGTTTGTAGTTTTTGTCAGTGTCTGCTATATCCTGCCGCAACTTTCTGTATTCTATGTTCATATACGAAAAAAGCAACGAATCACTTATTTCGTCTGTCCTACACCCTGACAAATCTCTTGCAAACTGCACTATTTGTGAAGGAATCATTTATCATTTATAATAGCATAAACTAATTACTGAATCCTAGCTTGTCGCTTTCTTCAATAATTCTTTTCTCTTTCCATCTCTTATCTAGCTTCCCATTCTGTTCTATAAACGCTTTTCTTTCGTCCAAATCATCGTGTTTTTCTTCTTCAACTGGCTCTATTACCACCTCTACAGAAGTAACCTCTTCCTTTGTGTTTTCCCCTAGTTCAGAACTAGCATCTTCCTTTGTTTCTACCACATTAGTGACTAGTTCTTTAGCTTTTAGCTCTTGAACCTTCTTTACATCCAAGAACCTACCTTTATATTTAATGAAGTATGTCATGTTTTACATTAAATTAATAAACTATATTTATATATAACAAAAAAAAGGCGGAATTCAAGCCGCCCTTTTTGTACTACGCTCCAACAGATCCGTACATTCCAATAGGAATATTCTTTACTGCTCTCTTGTAGTATGATACGTATACTGTTTTGTATGTTAGTGAATCAATGTATTCATCTTGTCCATAGATAGTTGGTCTTTGGTGGAAACCAAGGTATAGAGGGTGAGATAGAACACTGTTTGAGTAATCCTCCATGAAGTGGTACTCAGTAGAAGTTGCTACGTATGGTGTTTCTACCATTTGATATTCACCTTCGTAGATATTTACTCCATTGTTTGCACCTGAGATATTTACTGGTTGGTATCTTTCTGGTTGAATGATCTTGTGGAACTCTCTGAAGGCCTTACCTCCTCTTTTAACTACAAGCTTTCTAGGATTTAGCGACATTGGTCTATCTCCTACATCAACGAACTCTCCTGATCTTTCTTGCAAGTCTGCTAGAACATCAGTAGATGGCGCCACAGCTGGCATTAGATTGTCGAAAGTCTTACCTGGTAGGTCGTCAGTAAACTTATGTGCAGCTGAGTATAGAACTTCACGGTCTGGTGATAGAGTTGTTGTAAACCCTTCATTAATTAGTGAGTACACTTCACCGTTTACTTCGTTGTACATTCCCCACATCTTAGACTTAACGTCTCTATCGAACTCTTGTTCGATTCTTTGTGACCAGTCTCTTTTTCCTTGGTAGTATTCGAAAGACCATTCTGTACTGTCAGTAGTCTTGTCTAGTGGTGTAACTACTGTTTCGAAACCTGTGTATGAGTCAGAAGCACCAACCTTTTGACCTTCCGCAGTCTTTTGTGGATTAGAGTCTCTAACTGTAGATACGAACTTTTCATTAATTTCTGTTGTGTCTGTAGAGTCAACGATGAAAGCGTATGCTTGTCTGTCATTGTTCAATTCAACACTGTTGTCAATTAGTTCCTTTGTTTCCTTTGTGTATCCATTAATGAATCCAAGGAAATTTGGACGTGATAGTTGTGTCATAACTATTTAAATTATAAGATTATAAAGATAGTGGTTTATTAACCTTTACTAGTACTTCTTCCGCTGAACCAACAGTTCCTGCGTCTTCTGAAGCTAGTACAACTAGTACATCTGTTGTAGATGCTGCGATGTCGATCAATTGGTTTCCTGAACCATCAATAGCGATATCTACTTCTGTGTTTCTGTTAGTTTTTGCAAATGGTGCATCTGCAGTACCAACTAGAACAGCATTAAAGTCAGCAGATACTTGTACTTTATTGTCCGCCAATAGTCCTGAACCTGTTTCAGGTGTAGCGATAACTAGTGCAATACTTGTTGAAGCTGCAGTAGCTTTTACTGCTAGACCAGTAGCTGCATCAATAGTACAGAATTGTCCTTGCTCTAAAACAGTTGTTGGGTCTTTTTCGAGTACAGCAGTTCTTGTGTCTCTGTCTCT
>JAAGZO010000470.1 GCA_024206195.1 bacterium
CCTAAGAATGTCTCCACTGCTAGCTCACCGAAGAGTCCGTTATCGAATCTCTTGTTCCTCTTAGTGGGGTCTTTCTTATGTATATGCTCAGTGGCCTTGGCCATGGATATATTACGCGAACCACACTGAACTGCTTCTAGATCATACCCTGTTACTTCTACTTTGTACCATAAATGTAGGTATGGATCTATTAGTTCTCTTATGTTTACCATGTAATAGTGACCGGTCCTATCTGTATGCCACCGTGTGTCATCTTCGCACCCATGAAACCTGGACCATGCATATATGGAGTGAAAAAGATACCACGAATTTTAAAATTCCAATGAAATGGGGTGAATCTTATTCCTATATCCTTCATCTTATACAATAGCGAGCCGCGAAGCTTCTCTATCTTTTTATCTACTGCTATCATTTCAGGTGACTCGATGAATACTTCAGGAGTAGTATCCTTAAGAATGTTCATTAGTTCTATTATTGTATCTGTGTCTTCTACTCCGTAGTCTATACATATGCCGCCGGGATATTCTTTACCGTCATCATCACACATTGCTTCCCATACACAGCATCCTATTCCATCCTTGTACTGTATTATCTCTCCTCTATATTCTCCTACTTTTATTGGTTCCACGTATGATTGTCCTTTCTATGTAATGCACTAAGTAACAATGATGAATTTGCGTCCAGTACTATTTCACTGAACATGTCACAGGTCCATCTGTACTCGTGTTCTTGTATGTTATATCCATTTTCTTGGTCATAGTAATAGATTGTTACTATTTTTCCAAGATAGTCCCCCATAGTATTTACGAAGGTGTTTCCCTCTTTAGATCCAGGATGACCCCCGTAATACTCACCAAGTATAAGGTCACTTCGCACTCTTACTTTTGTACCTTTAGGAAGATTGGCCTGTATCATTCTTTGTCCTTTTATGTGCTACTATGTCTAACGCTAGTCTCATTGGTAATCCTGTTACTGTATTATGTAGTTCAATGATACTCTTCTCAAACATGTCTCGTGTCCAGCAGTTATTATTTGTGTCTTCACTTATTCTGTATGAGATACCATCAAGAACAGTATTATCTGTTTGGGATGATGCTATCGTTATTAACTTATTACATAACATACACATATGAGAAGTAAACATATATCCTGAGCCATACTCTCCTTCTATCACCCCATATATGTGCTCGGCAAGGATATCTTTTCTTATTCTTACTTGTTGTCCTTTACTCAGCATTTACTTCCTCTTCATTGTACTGCACTATGCCTAGTATGTCGTCTTCACTCATCATTAAGTATGAACCGTCTTCGCCTGCTATCTCTGTTCCTGTGTACTTACCGTATAGTACAGTGTCGCCTATGTTTACTGACATCTTTAGTATAGAGCCATATATAGTATGTTTGCCGGGGCCGGACGCCACCACTATTCCTTGTTGTGGTCTTTCTCTTGCTTCCTCTGGCATATATATACCGCCTTCGGATACTTCTTCGGTGTGTACTACTTTTAATACTACTCTGTTAGATAATGGCTTGAGGTTCATCTTGTCTCCTTATTAATGTTTTCTAAAGGCCACATTATGTGGCACATTGCATTTGCAAATATTACATTTCTTACAGCTCCCGGGGCACTCTATGAAATTGTCAGGCACAGTTTCTTTCTTAGAAATAACAATAGTCCTACCATTGTTGCCGGAGTCATTACTGGCACCGCTACCTTTGACTAGAAAGCTAGCATTAGAAAAGTTTAGATCGCTTCGTGCAGTGTATCCATATGTAACTATACCTAGTGGCTTAAGACTCTTAGCAACTGCAGATAACTTATCTATGTCTGCCTGTGTATGGAAGTCCCCAGACTCATTGTATCGTAGATACTTAGTACTTTTTCTTCTCTTGCTTATCTTAGTGAGTATATCCTTGCCTATCTTATACGCAGAGTACTTCTTCCAGTAGTCCTCTTGTTCTTTTCTATAAGGCTCTACGCCCGGATAAGTTTCTTCTGCTTTTCTTGCGTAACATCTTATCCCGTCATTGTCTACACTACAAAGTCCAAGCTTTTTAGACGGGCAATCTTTTGCTGACCCCATATTAATTACTGCTGTGTCGTCACCAAGCTTATGGTTACCGAACTTAATTCGTAACATTATACTCGGCGAATCTAGTCGTAACGTCACTAATGAACCGGTTTCGATATCTATCTTGTCCAAGATCTAAGACCCATGATTTATAAGCACCTCTTTCCTTGTGATATCTCGCCGTAGGTGACACCGGATTACTTAATAGATCTTGATAATGGGCAGCCAGTAAATCTCTTGTAGCCATCACTGCGAATGACCTATCGTTTACCTTTACTACTATCAGTGATCTTACTGTTATGTTTTCTATGAACGCCAAGGCTTCGTGTTCATCTAAGGTCTTTACAAAGTTTAAATATGGCAATAGTTCTGCGTTACATGTGCCTTCTATTATATTCCACTGCTCTGAGTAATGAACTCCCATTTGTGGTGTGTCATTATAGCTTATACTTAACACCGAAGGTACTCTACTTGTATTCCAATTATTGAGTGACTCAGTAGTTATATTGCTAAGTGGAAATATTGGCTCGATTGTCCTTGCATTAAATGATCTAGCATTTCGTGTACTAAATCCAGTTCCATTACAGTAGATACATTTTGGATCTTCAGTTACTCTTGTTTGCCAATTATAACGGACAATTGGCTTAGAAGGTAGCAGTGAATCACATTCATGACATATATGCATTATATCTCCTTTGGTATTTCATCTATTAAGTTTTCTTTTAGTAGCTCTTTGTTGTTCTCAAAGAGATCATGTTGTACATATGACTTTATCCCAAACCTGCCCAACATCTTATCGATTTGAGTAACATAGTATGATAACTTTATATCGTGTA
>JAAGZO010000471.1 GCA_024206195.1 bacterium
AAGCTCATTGTTATCATTCTTATGCTCCATGACTATATTAGTGTACATTGTCTCAAGGTCTTCTAGTCTATCCTTTATGTATGTCTTTGTAAATTCGGACGCCGATTCTCTGATGTCTAGCTCTCCGATTATTCTTTGCTTTTCAGAGAGCTCAGTATCTTTAAATATAATGTCTTCTAGTTTCTCTAGTTTCTCTAATGTCTCGTGGTTCTCGCGTATAGCTAAGAGTGACGATATACGTCCTATCTTTGACATCCTAGTGACTGCGTTCTTTGCATAAGATAGCTTCTCTATCATTGATATATCTTTATTATAAAAATAGAAGTCAGGCGAAAACTGTATCTCAGAGTTACCATCTTGGTCAGTATACTTTAGAGGAACATCGAAGTCCTTATAGCAGTTACTGTACTCAGTGTTGTACGCGGCCGCTATACCACTCTCGTATATATCATTAAATAGTTTCTTCCTTATAACTGGATCCTTTATTATCGTTCTAGACATTTCACCTACTACTGAGTACTTCATGCCGTTGATCATGGTATTAATAGAAGAAGCTAATTGATCGTATAATGTTTTCTTAGCTTTACTTAGCTGCATTTGGCCTGCTGTTTCAAGTAACGATGTTCCACCTATGCTACCATACATATAACCGGATAGCTTCATGATCGGTACTCCTATACCGAACTCGGTAGTCAGTGCACCTATACCGAACGTCACAGTGGCTCCTATCAATGATAACCATGTTCCCGAGTTCCAGTTCCTGGCGTATGTTCTCCAGAATCCTTTTAGCTCAGTTAGCATATCTACGAATAGGTCGGCTTGTGTTTTCTTTAATTCGTTTTGCTTTGATATCAAGTTCTTTGTTATTAACTTAAGAGACATCTCGGCGTTAGAAGAGTCATCATTAAGTAATAGATTAAATGCCGTTGTCTCATTGTCGGACCTTTGTTTAGATATGATGCCAGTTTGGAATAATTCTAATCGTTGTCTAATAGCGTTTATATTAGTAGAAGTTTTCTCTTCTTCTGTTTTAGGAACTACTTCCGGTAATCCTATCTTAGTAGCACTAAGTGGTTGTTTAGGATACTTTGGCCCGATGATCGGTGCTACCTTTTCATTGGCCTTCTTTGCTCTCTCGAGAACACTAGCGGAGGCATCTACGTAAAAGCTTAGGTCCATTAGTAACATGTTAAGAGCTCTAAGATTCTTAC
>JAAGZO010000472.1 GCA_024206195.1 bacterium
CAATGACAATCAAACATACGCAGATGAAAACCGTCAGTTAATGCCTGTTGTATATCACTGTCTTTCTCTTTCAGATTTTTAACACTATCATCCGGCAGCTGCTGACGTTTTTCTATCTCAATATCAGTAAAACCTGCTCTTATCAGATATAACTTACAAAGATACTCAGCACCAAACAGATCCTGATAGTCGATATAAACAATAAAGGGCATTTCTTCACCCTCCTCAACTTCTGGCAGCGCTTGTTTTGCGGTGGCATTACAGGAAAACAGATACATAGAGAACCCTTGAAAACTTCTGATTAAGAAGACAGCTAAATGATTTATACCATTACTCACTGCCTGATAATAGTTTTTCTACACTCTCAATCTTGTCCGCCATACTCTGATCTCTATCTACACGCGTACCCAATTTAATCGTAGAAGTAATTCGCGGTGCCCCCATCTCATGTATCCGGATATGACAAGCCTCAATTGCAGCAAATACCTTCTGCCACTCACCTTCTATATTGGTGCCATAAGAGTGCAGTTCAAACTGCAATTCATGCTGACGTAAAATATGTTGGCACTCAGCAATATAGGGAGAGAGTGAAACACCCACACCGATTGGAATAAGACAGAAGTCGACAACCACGCGCATAACTCTTTTCTCTTTTTTGTGATATTTATCATCATGATCATAGGCTGAAACCCTCATTTCTTCAAAAAAAACAGAGTTTTACCTACATGTAACTGCTTGGCATCATAATTATTGACTGTTAAAGTTAATGTATACGTCGATTCCAATAATAAATTAGGTAACTGAATGAGTGATAAGCTAACTACGCTAAAGGATTTCTTAGAAAAAATAATCGGCAAGGAAGCAGAATTCTCACTAGAACATCGTATATTTAACGCAACATCTGCCTTTAATATATTAACGATTACCCCATTCTCTCTATTTATGTTTGTAACAGGTGCGTTTAATCTTGGCGTTCTCTTTCTAGTCGGGGTGGTATACTTTGCGTATGTTTATTATCTGGCTTTTTATTCAAAACGCCTAGAATTAGCATTAATGCTTTACATGATAGCGGTCATTATTTTAATCAATATTATGTGGCTAGTTGATGGAGGCGTAACAGGAAGCACACCATTCTTTATGGGCATTATGCTGGTCATGGCTGGCTTTACCTCTGAACACCCCAAATACTACATAATATTTTTAGTCTTCGATATTTTGTTTCTGAGCATCTTCGAAAACCAGTTACAAGAGATGATTATCTTTGAGATGACACCCACCAAACTCAGTGCCACCTCAGCACTGATTATCTGCCTCGGTTATACCAGCGTGCTCTGTATGCTTTATCGCCAACTAATGACAAAGAGGCTGGACGATACCTTCTACGATGTAACTCTACAAATTCAGGAAGAGAGCAGCACTATTGACCATAGTGCTGACACTCTTTCTCAATCTGGAGATGATCTACTCAAATCTGCTCTACGCCAAAAAACTGCAATTGAAGAACTAGCAGTTACCACCGAGCAACTAAGTGCTACTGCTGAACAGAACAAACAGTTATCGCGTGACGCAGTTGATACTATCAAACAAACTGAAGGGTTAATCTCTAACAGTAAAACCAGCATCAATACTCTAGTATCAAAAATGGAAGAGATGCAAAACTCCAGCGAACAGATACAGAATATTAATAATGTGGTCGACGAGATTGCCTACCAAACCAATATTCTCTCACTTAATGCTATGATTGAAGCCTCTCGGTCTGATGAACAAGGCGGGTTTAAAGTCGTCGCCCTCGAAGTTAAGCGCTTAGCAGAACAAGCCACAGACGCAGCAAATGATATCAACAACCTGCTGAATGAAAACTTTAAATCGGTACAGAGTGGCGTCGAACTAACGGAAGAGATGAGCAGCACCTTTACCAACATTTCTGATCATATACAACCAATGGTTTATCAGATCCAGAATATTGCTGATGCCAGCTTTGAACAGAATGAAGCCATTCGCCAAATCA
>JAAGZO010000473.1 GCA_024206195.1 bacterium
AAGTTTTTTTATTGGCATCTTGCCATTCAATATCCTGCCATGGAATAGCCCACACAATTTCAGCACTGCCATCATTTAATCCACCATTAGCGATTCCAATGATCTGATCTTTGCTATTTAAAACAGGTGCCCCCGAGTGACCATGTAATAAATGTCCTTCAATACTAATTACATCCACATCCAGAGAAGGACTTTGGCGTTCAGCAAGAACTTTCTTTGAATCAGGGGGCAGTAAACTTTCTAGTTGTCTATATGCTTTATCTCGAATCCGAAGATCTCGTGAAATTATGGATTCTGTAATACCAAGAGGATAGCCAATAACATACACATTGTCATACGAAAGCTTCGTACTTAATGAAGAGAACCCTTCCGGCAATGTCTTATATGCCATCTCTGGTGAATAGAGCAATGCTGTATCACGTTTAATGTCAACCTGCTGAATTTTAAGGTTTGTGAAAGTAGAATCGCTATTGCTTAACATAGCTGTAATAATTTTGCAGCCGACTACTCCATGTAAAGCAGTAATAATGCCCTTTAAATCTTTAGCCCAAAATCCAGTCATGACACCAGGTTGAGTCGAGCAGTGGCCTGTGCGTATTTGAAATACATTGCTTTGGGGCAACAATTCAGAGGCCCAAGTAATATTGACTAAACAGAAATATGCAGCAGCATAAGCTGTTAAATTTTTCCAAGAGCATCGCATTGTGATTCGACCACTTTTCGTAAAAGTGCAGTATCTTCGATAAGTGATGGGAGAGGATTAAATATCGGCTCAGAAGATGCAGCTAGGTTTTTTTTTAGCTTAGAATCCGGAGTGGTACTCAATCGAAGGCATTCTTCATGACTGCCCTCGAAAAGAACTGTCAGTGCAGGTTGGTTCTTAGTGTCATCTGTCTTTTTTATTGATGCCTTCTGCAAAGGATATTCAAGATCAAATAACCGATTGGCGATCTTTTCTTCTTCTATGCCTACAGCTTTCCATCTCTGAATTTCAGCCTGTATGTTAGGACGCTCATCAACAACTCCTAGCCAGTTATGAGTTCTTGCAATAATTCCAACAGATGCTCCTCCTATAATACCTATCATTAAAAATGCAAGCGGTAAGGGATCTGCTCGCCATTTGAAATTGTTCTGTACCTGTTCAGTATGTTCAGTCGTTGTTGATTCTGGTGCTTTGATACCACTAAGAATACTCACAAGTGCAATGACAACACCAACAATACTAGTAAGTAAAGTTGAAACAACAGGGGAAATTGACAACCCGGTTAACCACCCCACGCCAAAACCTACCGCTAATAGGCTAATGTATTGTATTGCATACTTAAATATTTTCATAAGCAAGCTCAATGGAACAATCCGAATATACCCGAAACCATAAAGGTGGAAATAAAATTTTCTTATTTGTGAATGGTGGGTTTCGCTATCGCTCGACCCGCCTTACCGACGCTCTAATTTGGTTTTCGGATTCCAACTGCTTACAATTAATAGCAGTTATCTAATAAGCCTGAATTCTACACGCCTGTTTTCCTTTCTTCCTTCAGGTGTTGTGTTATCCTCAACAGGATATTTTTCACCATAACCAATAATAGCCATTCTTTCCGAATTGACACCTTGGCTGGTCATATAGTTTAGAACACTTTGTGCCCGGCGTTCAGATAATTTCTGATTGTAGGCATCCGACCCTTTACTATCCGTGCGACCTACGATAACCACCCGATAATCAGAACATTCCTTTAAAATCCCTGCAACCTTGCTAAGGATTGGCAAACTTGATTCCTTAAGCTTATCACTGTCATATTCAAACCCAACTGAAGATTCTCCTAAGCTTAACTCAACAAGCTTTTCTTCTTTTGTTAAGCACTTTTTAAATCCCTCAAGTTTATCATCTTCCGCTTTACCTCTTCTGACAAGAGCCGCCATCAACCCTTTCGATTTTTGCTCCACTTCATACGCTATTTTTCTTGCATCGTCGTAACCTTCTTTTTCTAATGCTTTTTCTGCCTGAGATATTAATTTTTCAATCTCATTGAGTCTTTCTGGTGCATGTTCTTTTGCATCCATATTCTTTACATTTTGCAAAGCTTGTTTCGCTTTTTTGACTGCCTCATGGGCTTCTATGTCTGTGACAACTTCTCTCAGTTCAACAGGCCGAACTTCCTTTAATCGCCGAATAAGCTGATCAACGAGTGTTTCTTCCAATGCTTGCCTGTTTTCCAACAAGCCATCAGCATTTTCACTGCCAATAATACCGGCAGTTTCAGTGTCTATCAGTCTGGTATTAATGGTGATTTTTTCATCAACCACGCTGAAAGAGCCGATAACCAAGTGAGTGGCACCTGCCAATTTACCCACTTCAGGAGCGGTCTTATCGTCAATTATGTCACTTTGCCCCAATCTCAACTCTTCTTTAGCTTTTTCGAGATTTAGCCTCTCTGTAAATGGAAGAGCGGTTTTATGGATCATAAATGTCGTCAACTCTTCAGGAATAGCATAGGACAGATAACCGAAGCCTGGGTTCTTACTGTTATTCTTAAAGTCAACAATGGCAATGGATTTTAATTCCGCATCAATATCTTTAATGCGCTCTAAAACCACTTCATTGGTTGGATCATTAGCCAATGCTTCTTCATAATATTTTCTTGCACTGTCTAAGTCACCGACATAACGAGAAAGCTCCCCTTTGCTGAGTCCCTCTATCACCTTCATCATCTGTATGCCTTGCTCTTTAATCGATTGTTTTTCAGCATCAGTTACTGTTGTGCCTATAACACCTGCTATTCTAAAAACCAAGGTGCCGACTAAAGAATCTATATCTGAGAGCTTACCGGTCTCCTGTTCCGCTCGAAGAACCTTGCCTGTGTCAGTTTTCAGTATGCGTGCATTTACAGTGGCTTCTTCATCGTATGTTTGATAACTGCCGATAATAATATACTCAGCTCCCACCTGTTTCCCAACTTCGGGTGCTGCATCTTCACCTATTGCTTTTATATGTTTTAAAGATGAATCATTTAACAAAGCATTTTCAATTGCCGCCCTTGTTACAGGTTTTATTCCATGTATTTGACTGAAATAACCGGACATGAAGTTAGGGATACCTGCTCTTAACCAGTCATGCTTAGTCTGGCCGGTGGTATTGTCAAAGTCTGTCACTGCCAGCACAATTTGTTTCTCTGGAGTTGCTTCCAATGTTTGCACATGACTTTTAATGCTATTAAGCCAGGATTGAATTTTCAGTGTGTCACTCTCCGCCATTTTATCCATATCAAGCGGTTTAGAGGTATCTTCAGGCGAGACTGAAATAAACCAGTTCACCAATCTCGGAGACTTTATGTCCAGATAAATTCTGGTATCATAGTCATTATTCACTTTATTGGCATATTGGCGGGGAGCATCATCAACGACGTGGTCAACAGATGAAAACAGATTGCTTTTTATCAGGAAGCTGGAAAAAGATGCATAGTCTTCTTTGCAGGAATCCAGAAGATAGTCAATGTGCTTCTCTGTTAAGCGCCCTTGTATTGAGAGTCCTTCCTTACATGCCTTTTTTGAGGGCGTAATAATGACAGCCCTTCCTTTTGGTACGGAACCAACTGGCTGCAATCCGTTTTCAATTTCCTTCAAACTTATCCGAAGCTCATCAAGAGCACTTTTAGATGAGCCATATGACTTGTTGTTAACAAGATATTGAGTGGTTCCACAGCCGCTTAACAACAGAGCGATTACAATGGAAAAAACTATTCCTAATCTTTTTAAGTTCATCATTACGTTCCCTATTTTACAGCGCAGGTACAACGACAGGAATTTTGACCCGCTTTAACACTGCCGAGCCATCTCCTCTAACCCATAAATAAATATCATACTGTAATTCATCCATAGATCTGAATTTTTGCCCCAAAAGACTAACCGTGAATCGTCTTTCTGATCCAGGTAAAACATCAGCATACGACATTGGAGTGATATTAGTTATCCATTCTGAGCCTGATATTTTTTCGATAGTAATATCAATTTGTTCAAGCGCAACATCCAAACCCTCAAAAATAGCTTGTGCGATTTCAGCACTATTTGAAGATAGAAAATACTTAGAGCCATTTGTATTATCCGTAATACTACGAATATCTGTCGAAGCTTTAGAATTATTACCGCTTTGCAGGCCTATGACGCGAATATTTGCATTCTTTAATGCTGCAATAGTCTCCGTTTTTCCTGCTCCAGGATAAGAAGTTTCCGAATCTGAGTTATGAAAGTACGCATCTGTCGCAAAAAGTACAACTCGTAATGCACTTGTACGCCAACCAATACTTTTAGGCTCTAAATCTCCTGTGTCCGTAAAACCACCATTTCCATTAATATCACGCCCTATGCCTGTAGCAATTTGATACAGTGCTTCTAGTTGTGACTCAGGTGAATCTTCTCCATTATGTAATGGCTGATCTAATTTATTAATAGCAGAGGTGACTGCCGTTATATCAGATGTTATTTTTTGATGGAGAAAATAAGCTTTGTCACCATCTGAAAAGCTACCATAATATGCGTCGTCCTCACTATCTGTAACGTTACTATAATTGGGGTTGGATAAAGGAAAGTCAGAGAAAGAAGCAACACCAAATTGTACATCTTCAACTACTTCCGCTAAGTCTGAGATGATATTTTTCGCTTTATTTTGGAGTGTATTTATATCATCTTCATAGCTGCCGCTAACATCTATTAAAAAAACAACATCAAGAGACTTCACTGCTTTTTCTGGTATTGTAATAGAGAAGTTGACATCACGAGTCTCGTTTTTACTTAAGCTAACAGTGCTTAAGCTCTCAAATTCAACACCTACGGTTGATTTAGCACTGTTAGCTGCATTTCCCGCATTCAATAAAATATTAGGTGCAGTTGCATCAGATGCGAATCGTACTGCTGTGTCTCTCAAAATATATCTGATTTCAGGTGCAGAGAGTGTGCCGCTGATTCCCTTAATAAGTGCAGCAACACCTGTTGTTAAAGGTGTTGAAAATGATGTGCCACTATTAATATTTTCATTTGACCACCATGGAATATCGCCTACGCCATAACCAATGTCTTTACCCGGAGCGGCTATGTTAACAACTGCTCCCATCCCGCTAAATGAAGCATCTGTTTTTGTCTCATCAGTTGCAGCAACAATAACCGCATGTGTAAGCCATGGGTCTGCTTCTAGATCTGTTTCTGTTAGCAAAAGCCGGTCATCTTGTTTCTCGCAATTGTTTCCAGCGGGAAATAATAACAATCTATCTTCGCGCTTTGCATACGCAACCGCACTGCTCCAAGTTTTTCTAAGAGCCTGCCTTGCCTTTAGCCGTTGCTCTTGAGAATCTGAACAGGTAGAACTGTCTCCCCACGAAACATTAATGACATCCGCTCCTTTGTTTATGGCGGTAATAATACCGTCAAACACATCGCTTGTGAATGCTTTAATTCCAGAAGAACAATCAAGAATTAAACATTGCTCCTTATAGACATCGATATGAATAACCCTACTGTTACGACTGACTCCGGTAGCATTTGAGTTACCGGCAGCAAATGCCGTTGCCCACAAGCCATGTTCTGTCTCACTGGAAGAGTCATCATCCAACATCGGTTCACCATATTTGTTGTAGCGACTCAGTCTGCCTGCCTCTAAAACTGTCTGTCCGGCACCAATTCCGGTATCCACGATGCCAATGGTAACATTGAATAGACCAGACAATTCATCTTCAATATCCTGTGCCTGTCCTAAATCAATGTGACCAATCCAATAATCCCCAAGAAAGCTTGGGATGGTTGCCTGTGCAGTATATGTCACTGGTTCCCTGGAATAGGGAAGTGAGCGCATGAGTTGGAAGTCTGAAATATAGTCGGCATATCCAACCGCATTATCGTTAGAGCTGTTAAGTACAACTACTTGGTTCAAACCGGCACTGTCAACACCTGTCAGAATTTCAATTTCAGATATAAGCGATAACTCGGATACGGTTGAGTCAAACTGAACCTGTAACAGTCTTAGGGCTTCATTAAATGCCTGCGCTATCGCGCCGGATTCACTAAGATAGAGAACAACAGCATCATATTCTGCTTGAGTCACATCTTCTTTTAAATAAATGAGAATTTGATCTTTTGCAGCCTGTACTTCTCTGCCATTATTTAGCACAAAGACTTCTGTTTCTGCCACTTCTATAAGAGTTGGGGGAGGTGGAGGGGGAACAGTAGTATCAGTGACAGTTTGGCATCCACCAAATACGGAAATACCATCACAAAGTTCTTCACTACCACCTCCGCATCCGCTTAATATGGAAAGAGGGATAGCACAGATAGCAGCTAAAAGGGCTGTGTTTTTCATTTAATTACCTTCTGTAGTATGACGTTATGCTCATCTAAAACATCAGATTCCATGTGTTCCAATGCAGGCTGTTGAATTATCTTACTCACACTCACCATAGAGTTCCACTTTATTTAAGACAATTTTTGAAGTTATCTGCAAGTTTATTGACAAGAGCGGTTAACTCACTTTCAGACCCGGAGACAGTACCGGCACATTTATTTTCTCCAGTCTCTAAATCAACTATACGGGCATTTATTAGAATTTTATTCTTCTCTTTCTGGAATGAACCAACAACAATATCTTCAGAGGCCCAGAGCCGTCCTCTTTCCACTGTTGTACAAAAGTCAAAGAAGGGGTCGGAAGTTCGCACCCACTCCTCATAGATTCTTTCAATCTGACTTTTCTCGACAACTACATATCCATCTATTTTAATTAATCCTGTAATAAGGATTTCTGAAATATTGCCAATTATATAATCTAAATTTTTATTTCCAGTTTTACTTTGGAAAGTATCGATGACTATTCTATTCTTAGGTATTTTTTTTTTTTTTTTTTTAGGCGGGCAATCCCCATATGGCTTACCAAATCCAAAAGTCTCATTTATTTTCAATGAAAGCTTTGTGATAATGTAATCTATATGGGTGGTAGTAATATTAAATGCCTTAATACGCTGTACAGTTTCTTTTCTAACGTCAGTAAATTTCAAAGTAATTTCTGTGATTTTGGTATTACCCGTTATTGTACCCGATACAAGATACTTAAGAGTCGGATATTTTTTATGAGCTTCAGCATTATTTAATTTCTGTCCTGAAGGAGTTTCTATTATTTCAAATAACTTTGATTTACTAAGAGCATTAGCCATTAATTCAGTTGCTCTTTCCTCAACACCCAGCATGGTGCTATCACCATGCTTATGTTGGATTCCTTGGAAAATAATTACCGGTTTGTTGATATAGTCATCCATTAAACTATTTGCCAGTCCCGTCAGTTTTAACTCACGACTGGAGTTACTCTCCGTGCGTGAAAGCCTAATACTTTTAGATGCTATCTTTACTCCATTAAAGGACTGAAGAAGTACTGATAATTTTACCTTATCAGTTTCATCATAAACTTTTCCAAAAATAACGCCATTCGCCCCAATAGATTCAAATTCTCTTTTGCCGCCATAAGAAATACTTTTCATTGACGCAATCGCTTTTTCATTACTTATGTGTTCAAACAGTTTGCTATACTCACGCCGTTCTAAAACATCACAACATTGCGTGTTAATAAGTGCTGCTTCAAACTCATTGGTAAGAGTTTCCATTAATTTGTTATCTTTTTCATTGTGAGATACAAAGTCCCACACATAAACACGCCAATGTGTTTTTGCCGATTGCGGTTCAGCAAAAACACGGGCGCAGCCTGTAAGAAAAACAATACACAAAAAACTTATAATTAGATTTTGGCGCTTATAAATACACATCAGATTGAATGTTCCATACATTAGAAGCTATAACTATAGCCAACACCAAGCCTTACTTTTTCTAAACCATAAGTAGACACATCGTAACCCCGCGCTTCCAATTCGTCCACACGATCAAAAACATCAGAAGTGACTGCATAAAAGAGATCAACAATCCATTTGGAATTGCCTTTCACGTATTTAAGACCGAGACCGGCGCTTACACCATCAAAACTTTCACCATCCTCATTGCCGGAGCGGTTCCAGTAAATCAAAGCATTTGTTCCATAGTGGGCTGACACACGAGGAACCCAGCCATCACCCTTGTTACCAAAATAGTATTGGACACCAACATCATAACCGGCCCCAGCCAGCAAGGTTGTCCCTAAACCAGCGGAAACACTAATATTATCAATTGGATAATATTCCGCATTGACCCCAAGCACACCATAAGGAATACCGAGACCGAAACCAATATCAAACATTGAATCAGTTGTAATAACACCTTTATTTGCCACGCTTTGAGAATTTCCCCCAACATCGGCGCTTGTATATCCGACACCAAATCCAGTTGAATCAGCCATAACATTAGTAGGTGACATAGCCATCATTACAGTTGTAATAATAGTCGGTACAGTAATAAACTTTGCTCTCATTTTTAAATCTCCTTAATTAGTAGACACCCTAATTGGTGTATTATATTACACCATTTTTGGTGTCTAACATGCCATTTCCGACTTTATCATGCCTGCTGATTTCCGTCGAAATGGTGTATAACATGCCTGTCGGGCGTATTAGACTCCCTAATTGGTGTGTTATATTACGCCATTTAGGGTATATAATATCCGAACAATTTTTATAACTCATTAAAAAATATAAAATTATTTTACAGGCCGGGGGTGTTATACACCATTTTTCCCGGCGGCGATTGTAAATACACCTCCCGCGCTCAAACGAGTTGCGGCATTTTCTGCAGGAACCGAACGAACATATCCTGATTCTGGCAATATCACATCGTGTCAAGTCTGTGTTTTCCCGCCCTGTGAACCTGCTTCAGGCACGCTACCGCCATATCGTGTCAACGGGGACA
>JAAGZO010000474.1 GCA_024206195.1 bacterium
AGAAGAGGCGACCAATAAATTGGCCGCCTCTTTCTGAATTCACTTGGTCGGGGCGGCGGGATTCGAACCCACGACCTCTGCGTCCCGAACACAGCGCGCTACCAGGCTGCGCTACTCCCCGAATTTTTGTTTGAATTATTCAATTATTAAAAAATGTTTCCGTAATATCAACGTCGGCCTCCCGAAGACGGCGCGCTAACCAGGCTGCGCTACTCCCCGACGATTTGTTAAATTTTTAAAATTGTTTCCGTAATATCAACCTTGGCGTCCCGAACACGGCGCGCTAAAAGATTGGAATCAATCCTTTCTTTTAAATAGGGTTGCATGTTGAGTGCTGGATTGGTAGAATCAACGGTGTCGGAGTGATGGATTTAGCTTGGGTAGAGCAAAGATAATTTGGAAAGTTCTTTCTTTTGTACCCCCAGCTCCACCAAAGCTAACCCCATCGTAATTTCAACCCCCATTTTCATGTGGAATAACCCTCTTAAAACCCACAATTGGCGACATTTTGGCGACATCCATTATTATTTGTGACCACCTTTCTTGCAACAATGCATTGTAGTAATTATACTTATGGCACACTCCACAAATATACGGAGTTAGGTCGTTGATAGGTAGGAAAGACTTGTGGACATAGAGATATACTGTGATGAAAGTAACCAACAGTTACTATCATCGGCCACGCCTACTCAGAACAGGTTCTTTTTGATAGGTGGTGTCTGGCTTCCAGCAGAGAAGCGTACCGAGTTTAAGAACAGTATCAATCATATAAAGCATACTGAGAACTGTTTTGGAGAATCGAAGTGGACAGCAGTCTGTCCTTCGAAACTATCTTACTATCTCAAGCTAATCGATTTCTTCTTTGCACAAGAGGATTCACTTCGTTTTCGCTGTATTGTTATAGATGCAGCAAAGGTCGAACTTGAGAAATATCACCACGCTGACCAAGAACTTGGATACTACAAGTTTTGTTATCAACTTCTTAAGAATTGGATTGAAGATTTCAATAGCTATTGTATCTATCTCGACTGCAAAACCAATCGAATACCAAATAGACTTCAAACATTACAGAGATTCCTTGATGATGGAAATCTGTTAGCAGACGTATTGAATGTCCAGGCTCTGCCATCCAAAGAGGTCGTTATAATGCAATTGGCTGACGTATTGCTTGGAGCTGTCTCAGCAAAGTTCAATAACTCTGTCACAAGTGAAGCAAAGATGGCTGCCATACAACGAATTGAGTACCATCTTAATCACAAGATTCGTCCTACACCACGCACCGTCAAAAAATTTAATGTATTCAAAATAGACCTCTTAAGTTAGCAAATGGCATATCCGCCTCTCGTTAAATACAAGAATGAAGATGAGTATCGACAGCATTTTCGTGATAAATACTGTTCTAAGCCTCTAACGACATATGATGATATATCAGTCAGATTTCAAAACTCCGACTTTTCACATGCTTTCTATGAAACAGAAGGCAAAGACAGATTCTCAACAATTAGAGCAGAAAGGATAGATTGGATAGAGGCAGCTTTACAAGATGAAAATGCGGAATTATATGCCGGATGGGATAACAAAAAAAAGTCATACAATCCCTCAAGACGAGTGGCAGTAGCAAATAACAACTATGTCGTAATCGTTCAGATTTACAAAAATAACAAGGCAGTTTTCATAACAGCTTTTGTAGCGGACAGCCGCAAAACACTACAGAAAATTCGTACTTCAAAGAAATGGAAATAGGTGATGAAAGTAATAAAAAAGTCGCTGATTCGCAAAGCTGGTTCAGCGACTGAAACCTTGATAGGTTCTATACTATAAGTAAAGAACTCTATCGTATTATCGCACAAATTGTGTCATTTTGTCAATAAAATATCAATAATTTATACGTATTTTACACATACTTTGTTGATATTATGTTAAATTATTTTCCTCTTAATATTACAACTCCACACTACTGTATCAAATGTAGATAGAGGATGTCTTTTGGATGGAAAAGACTTTATTCGACAATACTCCTGCTACCTCGCATTCCGAAGAGGGAATCAAGTCATTTATGGAAAAGTAAAGTGC
>JAAGZO010000475.1 GCA_024206195.1 bacterium
CTGAACAAGAAGAACAAGAAAAGCAACGAAAAGAACAACAAAAGTTAAAGTATGCTGAACAGTCGTCTCTCGCTCATCAAAGAGATCAACAACGATTTTACGACGAGAGAGAAACTACTAAAGAAGAATATGCTCAATTAGGCAAGGGAAAATTTATCCCTGCTGCTTCGAGACATCGTCCACAAGCCTTCTTTCGTCCAAGACCTGTGGACTCTCAGACTTCATTTGCATCTAGAGCTGTTTCAGCTCAAGATACTCCTATGTCATCCACAACAGTCTCAGATCAAGATTATAATGTCAATGTGTTGTCTAGTAGTCTTGTGCAAAAGCAACAATACTATCAGTCAACTCGTCAACCTGAAATTAGAAGACCTTTTGGTGCCCCTACAGAAGCTGAACAGAGGGTACCTTTCATCAATAGAGATCCATGTTTACAAAGAAGCCAATTGAAAACTGTAAAACCAATGCCTCGAGAGCTTCCATTTATTCCTCAACCTACTACTGTTTTCCTAAATGAAACCAAATATTGTTCTCAGGTTCCTTTGGAATTAAATCAGGCGATAATGCTAAGATGTCCAAAG
>JAAGZO010000476.1 GCA_024206195.1 bacterium
GGGAAACGACATTGCATTCCGTTTGAACGGAACAAGTGACATTGACTTCATCTACCTGCTGAAAAAATATGCAGATTTCGATGCATTGAATACACCAGATAACGTACATTTCTATGACTACACTGCTATCTTAGGAAAGGCAAGAAAGTACAACGGTACAAAGTATGCCGTTACTTTGAGTAGAAAGGAAGACAATCAAAGTGAGATTGATTCGGCAATTGCTGAAGGTATCAACGTATCTGTAGTATTCGCAAATGAACTACCTGTGGAGTACAATGGAGCAAAGGTATTAGATGGTGATATGGCTGATGACTTGATGCTGACCAACAAAGGGATTGTATTGGGATTGAAGGCAAAAGGAGACGCAAAGAAAGACGAAAGCGGATTCGTAGTAAAATAAGTAATATTAACAAAGGGACCGCAATGGTCCCACAAAAACCAAATAAGTTATGAGAACAATTGAATTTACAGTTGATGGAACCAATACCTTTGGATGGTTCACAACAAAGAGAAAGTGTAGAATAGATTCCACATTGAACAATGAAGATATCTTTCGGTCCTGTTGGAAGTCTTTACCTAAAAGATTAGAACGAGGTTGGGAAGTTATATCCTTTGTGAATGAAGGCGAAAATATCACAGTCTGTAAGCATTGGTTAAAGGAGACAGGATTTAATTTTAATCAATCTCACGAAACAGAAACAGTATAAACCAAACAAATAAA
>JAAGZO010000477.1 GCA_024206195.1 bacterium
GGGAAAGAGTGTAGATACGGTTGCGCTACACCAAAAAGGCATAGATGCAAAGATGCTGGCAGAATTACAGCAAGGAGTATGTTCAAGTGCCAACATTTCAGACTATTGCAAGCAGGTACTTGACCACGCTGCCAGAAGAGAAGTAAGAAAGGCAGCTGAGAAAGCATTTAGACAAGCCGAAAAACCCGCAGAAAATGTGAATGAGATCATATCTGAGATCAGTTCTAAAATACGAGGTATTATTACTGACCGAGAAGAGCAGACAATAAGCATTAAAGACCTCTTGGACATGAAAGACCTGCAAGCCAGAGAAGACTACATCAAAACAGGCTACACAGGATTAGACAACATCTTGCATGGACTATTTCCCGGGGAATTAACAATTCTGGCAGCCAGACCCTCCCAGGGAAAGACATCTTTAGCCCTCAATATAGCCGAGTATGTAGCCCAAAGCGAAATGGTTTTATTCTTTAGCGCAGAAATGCCGAAGAAAGCGATTACAATCAAGATGTTATCCAA
>JAAGZO010000478.1 GCA_024206195.1 bacterium
CAATGAGGAACAACGCCGATGTGGTTACCAGGGAGATCAGAAATTTCTTAGGATATGCCTAGAAAAAAGCGGTTATTTTGCTATAACTCCAAATGGGGAAGGTTTAGACACATTTTATGACTAGTAGTATCTTTGTTGGTTGTGAAATTGATGCTGAACATGAGGGTCAAATTAAGTCTTGGATTTACCAACGTGAGTTGCCTATGGTAATCAAAAAAGCAGAAATGGATGCAGAAGAGTTCAAACTAGTACTCAATGATCTGTAGTCTGTTCTTGTTGTATATCACTTGAATGACTAACAACTCATTTAACTACGACTGCACCCTCTAGCACGAATCCCTTTCCTACCGTTCCATTTCTTTTTCATCGTAAATCACCTTTGTTAACTCTATTATTTTGTTAAAACATTGCAGCTATCGTATACCTTGGTGCCCAGTTAGACCTCTTCTCTTTACCACGTCTATTCTCGTAAGAAATATGGCATGTTTTGGGCGGACATAATGGCGGGGAAAAGAAGTCGTGGGGATGCCAGAAACCGTACGTATCTACGAAGGGATTTTCGGTTAAATGTTAAACTCTACCCAGAAGGGAAAAGCAGGTTAGAGAAAAGAAACTGCTTAAGCTCGTTATAAAGGGATAAGGATCAAATAATAAGATGAAAGAAGAATTCAAAAGAAGTGATGAAACTCTCTGCACAGCATTTGCGGATTGGTGTAACGAAAACAGTGAGACAGTAATCAACAACCTGCTTGATGAAGTGTCTCCAATAGCCAATGATTTTCTTCATATGCTGCTATTCGAAAAAATTGAAGAACGTGATGAAACCTATTCCGTGGAAGATATTGCTAAAACTCTAGCCTATGGGGTAGCTTTGGGTTACTTCATGAAAGAGTGTGGTGAAGATTTTATACAGATGGATGAACAGAATGATAGTCAGGGAGTGTATGTTCCTTATCAGTTTCTGTCTCAAAGTGCGGATGACCTAGTTGGCGGGAAATTTAGAAAAGATCTTTTCACATGATGAAAAGCGGGAAAATTAGAAGATAATTACGGTTAGCAAAATAGCTTCAAATAAGCCTTTTTTAGCTTCAAAACTCTTAAACAAAATAACCGTAAAAAATAGGGGTAAAAATCGATATTTGTTACAAATTGAGAGTAAATTAACAAAATTAACAGAAAGCACCCTTGTAAAGAAAATAGATACAAAATGGCTTCAGAATCTCAACAATAATTAGAAAAGGAAAATAACGGTAGAAATTGGGAAGAAAGTCAGAAAAATGTTTGGAAACGAAGTAGAACAAAGCATAGTAGTGGAGCAGGATGAACTTGGAACTCCTGTTCTGTTCACAAATGTAAATGATGATGGGTTCTATTTAAGTTTAGATTACCCGGAGAAAGAGTCTAGGTTATTTTACTGGAAAGAAGTGGTACAAATGCTGATAGACATGGAACCAGATATGCTTGGCAACTTGGATGATCCAGATGAATCGATTTGTATTGGTGCGTTGGAGTATTTGGGGTTTCAAATTCCACCGTGGAGGATGCAGGAAATCATAGGAGGGAATACAGACCATTGATGCAAAAAGAATGTGGAAGTACGCAAAAAAAGAGAAGAGCAGCCCTATATGCTAGGGTGAGTACCCAAGATCAAGCAAGAGAAGAAAAGGTAAGTTTGGAAACTCAGATTAGTGATATCGAAAGGTACTGTCGAGATAGAGATTATGATTTAGTTACACCTCACTATATCGATATCCAGTCTGGCTCAGATAATTTGAAGGATAGACCTCAATTCGAGAACATGTTGTTAGATGCCAAAAATAGGAATTTTGATGTGATAGTTACTTGGCGACCAGACCGATTGTACCGAAACATGTGGCCAGCAGCCAGATTAAAGAGAACCATAGACGAGAGCGGAGTGGACGTTGAGGCTGTAACTCAACCATTGGATAAGAGCACCATAGGTATGTATGCATTTGTTGCTGAGATGGAGGTTGACAATTTCAGAGAAAGATCAAAGATGGGCAAAAGAGGCGTGGCTCATAAAGGACAGATAGTAACAAAAGGGGTTCCCTATGGATATCAAATAAACAAAGACAGATATCCAGAGATCAATGAAGCAGAAGCATGCATCGTACGCAGAATATTTCAAGAGTATAAGGTTGAAGATAAACCAGCTAGATGGATTGCAAATGGATTGAATAACGACAATGTACCTCTAAGGACAGGAAAGACCAAGTTTGGCTGGTCAACACCTTATATCTATAGAATACTTAAAAACAAAACTTATATTGGCGATGGTGTATATGGTGCATATACCTATAGTGGCAAAAAGTGCAGACCAACTCCGAAAGAAGATCAAATCCAAGTACCATTTCCACCTATCATTGACAAGGCTCTTTTTGAGGCAACTCAGGAGAAGAAAAATCGCAGGATAAAAAGTGTGGAACATCATTATCAAGCTTTCTATCTTCTTCGGGACATTGCATATTGCCGTGAATGTGGATACAAGTTCCTACCAAGAGATCAATGGTCTCATACAAAACACACCAAATCAGGAAAGAAAGTGAAGCAACGTTATGATAAACCTTACCAGTATTACACGTGTTATGCGATGTTTCGTTACTATGATCGATTTTCTTGTAGAAAGCCAGTCAGTCTTAGAGCACATGAACTCGACAATCTTGTCTGGAACAAAGTGGCTGCGATAATCCAAAATCCGTCTGTGGTTCAAAAGGCAATTGGGGTGGCACAGGGACATGATGAGAAACTAGAAATAACTAAAAATTTGGAAAGCTTAAAGCGACAGGTGCATGACTTTGGACGGAAAAGACAACAAGCTATAGACCTTCAGATTCGTGGAGTCATAACTGAGCAAGACCTCTCAATACAACTTAAACTATTCAAAGAGAAGCTTGAGTTCTTTGAATCAGAGGTAGAGCGTCTATCATCGGAATTGGTCAACGTTCAGAAAAAACAGATAAACCTCACAACTCTGGATAATCTATCAAAATACATCAAGGATAGGGTTTCTAACCTAACCGACAATGAACGCCTTCGATTGGTTCGATTACTTGTCAATAGAGTGTGGGTAGATGGACAAGGTAAGGTAGAAATCGAATTTGCTATCCCTGAATCAATCACTGAGACGAAACCCGAAGCTATTTCAGACCCTGAACATGTTTTCCCACTTAGTAACGGTGATACATGTAAGCATTGTAGCCGGCTTGGCTCTTAGCGCTGGCGTCTGGATTTTCGGCAAGAGGCGTCCGACCTACTTCTTACTCGCGTTAGCAGTGATCTGGCTCTATGTGATGCTCAGTGGGATGAGTCCTTCCGCAGTACGC
>JAAGZO010000479.1 GCA_024206195.1 bacterium
ACTCATTGAAATAAAAAAGAAACTGCACATTAACATTAATGGCGAAGGCGGGGAATATGAAACCTTTGTTATCAATGGCCCGATGTTCAAAAAGAGAGTAATAATAACAGATGCAGAGATACACATGGAAAAGAGATTTTCTGGAACGTATTCTATAAAGAATGCATATTTAGCTTCAAATTGAGTTGAAATTAAGGAAACATATTTATAAGCAAAACTTATTCTTAATAGCATGTCAAAGAAAAGTTTTTTACTAGTGAGTCTGAAAGAGGACGAATCAAAGAAGCTAGCACAAGCAATATCCAACGATAGCTGCAGAAAGATTCTTGACTATCTTGCTGAGAATGATGCATCTGAGGAGGATCTTTCACAAAAGCTTGGCATTCCGATGTCAACTGTTCACTATAATCTGCAGCAGTTGCTTAAGAATAAGCTGGTTACAGTAGAGGAATTCCATTATTCAAAGAGAGGCAAAGAGGTAAATCACTACAAACTTGCAAACAAGTACATCATAATTGCACCTAAGGAAACAAGGGGAATAAAAACAAAGTTAAGGGCAATACTGCCTGTTTCATTTTTTGTACTTGCAGGTGCAGGTTTTTTACAGCTTTTTTCAAAATACTTTTCACAGACAAAGATTTTTGATGTTGCTGTTCCAAAGGTAATGATGGGAACAGAAAATGTTGCAGAAGAGTTCGCAGTTGCAGCAACAGAGCGTGCAGCTGATGGAGCAGCAAAATCAGTTACTACAGGAGCTGGAAATGCAGTGGCTTCAGCTGGTGAAGCAGCATTACCAGAGGCAACTGCTGACGCAGCACAGGTAGTGGCTTCAGAAGTGCCAAATATTGTTATGGAGACACAACAGGTTGCTGTGCAATTTGAGCCTAATTACGCGCTCTGGTTCCTTGTTGGAGGAGCCTTTGCAATAGCTCTTGTGGCCCTAGTTGAGCTTACAATAAAGGGAAAGAAATAGATTTGTACTTTTCATTTTCTCGTCGAGAAAATGGCTTTTTTCTAATCGAAAACTATATAAAGGGAGGGTACTTCTGTTTTATCGAGGTAACTTCTTATGGAGACATATGATGCATCAAAAATTCAGGTTCTAGGGGGACTTGATGCTGTACGA
>JAAGZO010000480.1 GCA_024206195.1 bacterium
TAACCAAGTATTAATATAGGAACCCCCAAAAAAAAGAATAGGTCCAAAGTACTTGGAATACCTTCCGACGGAGTTAATGGAGAAATTAGACCAACTCCACAAATCATCCACGACAATATGCAACAAAATATTATCAATACGTTGTTCATTTTTTTAGCTACCGCCCACCACAACCGCATTGGTGCTTTGGTACGTTTTTGCGTAAGCAAAACAAGTGCCGAAGTACCAATGTCGGTTGCTGGTATTTGTTAGCTGTGAATTTCGTCGCCTGGCCCGAGCCCCCAACATGCTGGAATACTCGTAAAGCCAATATGCTCGTAGTACGAATTTGCCGCAGGAGCTGCAACTAATATCAAATTACATTTAGGCCCCAGCTGTTGTTGAGTCATGATCTGCAATTGCTTGCCAATACCTGATTTTTGACAATCTCTTGATACTGCTAGATCTGACAAATAGCAGGCATAATGAAAATCCGTCATAGACCGAGCAATACCAACTAATTTACCTGAATCCCAAGCTGTTACTGTCAAATTACTATTTGAAATCATTCCTTGCATGCATTCAAGATCACCAATAGGACGCCGCTCTCCCAGTGTAGAACTCTCTAGCAAGCCTATAAATTGATCTGTAGTAATCGTTTCATTAACTTTATATTCAATACTCATAAATTCCCTATACATCTAACGCCTCAAGAAGAGGCACGCTTTTGCGCGTCCTTCTTGCTTGATTTGTTAGGCATTTACTTCAACCTTGTGGACAATATTCTGGTAATAATTGTAGTGGCTATGCGTGCTATTAAAAACAGCTTCAAAGGCGATAAAAAGAGCCCCGAAAAATGAATCGTTTGAGATTGCCACCTTTTTGCCAAATTTACGAATTTCTGAAATTACGTATTTTAGCGATGCTGAGAAGAGAAAGTGTCCCCTCAAAAAATCAGCTTCAGTTCGGTCAGATTCCGCAATGGATTTTATGATTTTATTCTCCAGCCTCTTGGTCATCTTCAAATCAATATCAGCAAGATGCTTTTCAATCTTTATTGGGCATATCTCTGAAGATTTTGAAGATTTCATAAACCTGCTGCAATTATCTCCAGCAACAGATTTTCCTTCATTCCTTATGTGATTTGCGATGTCATGGATGACAAGATCTTTTGTAGAATCAGCAAGCTTCTCAAACCAATTGGCAATGTTACTGTCATCAATATTTCTCATCGGCACACGACCTATAGATCTTATAACTTTTTTGATGGTTTTTTGGCAAATCATCGAGTTTTCAATGGAGTGCCCGTAGCTCCTAAGCACATTATGGTGCTTTGAAAAGTGTCTGGAATACGAAAAATCGGCATCGCAGGCAACCACTGCTTTAATTTCGCCAGCCTCAATTTTATTAATAAACTTCTTAACTTCAGGCAGCCCCCCAACATCATTTATTTCGACCGAGTAATCTGCGAATATTTCGAATATATACTCCCAAAATGGAACGTCATCAGTTCCTTCTACGTACACAATTGTATCGACGCCATAGAATTTATTCAGAACATTCTCGGCATCATTTGAATATGATAACTCAGCCATCTATCAGTTCCTCCATATCAATTATGGAGTTTCTATACTTCGATGCCACTTCAGGCGAATGTGTTGCTGCTATAATTTGAGCGTTTGGATTAAGCTTCTTAATGGCAGGAATAATCTTTCTCTGCCAGGCAATATGTAATGACAATTCAGGTTCGTCAGTTAAAAATATATATTGATCCTGCTTTTGCAATAATGTTTCGATAAATATAATTAAGAGCTGCTTTTCTCCTGAAGAGAGGCCGTCATAATGGATTTCTTCTTCGTGTGCCTCAATTCGTAAATCTCCATGACTAAAGCTAAATTTCTTGTCGGTGATAAACTCGCTAAGAATATCTATAAATAACGTAATTTGAGAAAATATAATCGAAGTCTCTTTCTCTGCATCGAGTGATAACTTTATTATTTTTCTTGTTTGCTGTAGCGCCTCTAGAGATTGAAGGTTTATTTTAATATCTATTGCCTCTTCCTTTTTCTTGTCGCTTTCTATAGATGCCTTCAAATCCTTGAATGTATTGTCAATCGCATCAACATGGACACTTATTTTCTTTCGCACACCTGCATCGATAGCACTAAGCTGAGAGTATGCAGATACAAGATCGTTTCTTTCTGCCTTCTTATCAAAATTGAAAGGTATGCGTGGTTCATTTGTTTCGTCTGCGCTATAAAGTATGGATGTTAAAACGTCACGCTGAAGTTTTGTCGCTATTGTTCTTGCTCGCTGAGAAAGATCAAGCTGATAGCGTGTTAAACCTTGAAGCAATTCAGACAACCTAGAGTCAACTGGTGATACAGCTCTTCGCCCGTGCCTATCTCTAATCTCATAGTCCTGCCCGCTCCTAAGTCGATATACTGACAAAGAAGACAGTGAAACCAGCTTCGACAAGGCGCCTCTTACTTCTTCAGATTCTTTTATAGCTCTACGGCGATAGTGTGGTGACATCCTTTGTTCTTCTGTAGGGAATATTCTAACGTCGTACTTTTTGTTTGATATTCGATAGACCACTTTTAAAAAAGGAAGACGATCACCGTCAATTTTCTCGACTTTTACAGTTTTTTCCTTGCCTCTATTGATAAGTGTGATAGCAGCAGAGTCAAAATCATTTGCACTTATGCCGTCAACATCTACGGCTAGTACCGAGTGCAGAATATTCATAAATGTGGTTTTGCCGGTTCCATTTCGGCCAATGATTATGTTCACATCTTCATTGAACTCTCCAGAAGCATTAAAACGATGCCAAAAGTTGTCAATTTTCACACTGTGGATCTTATACATTGTTTTTTTATTTTTCCTGACTTGTTTTTATGCATAACAGGTGATTATGTGGCGGGCACCAAAAAAGTGATA
>JAAGZO010000481.1 GCA_024206195.1 bacterium
GAATGTCATTATCCTAACTTGCTAGTTAAACCATGTAATAATTCCAATGCAAAAGCTAAGCTTGTGAACATTGATCAAGTAAAACCAGGTCCCCCAGACAACAGAACTACCTATAGTTTACCCTCCCTTAGAATACCCGAAGAGGAAGAATCAGAAGCAAGAATGCCTGAACATAAAGAGCCACAACAAATAATCGATCAACAAATCGATAATAAAGAACAGATACAATTAGTTCAACCCCCTATTGAGAAATCCATCATTAAATCAATACCTGTTCCACATAAATACTATTTGCGATCACAACCACAACAAGTAATAGCTTTGACTTCAAATGAAGTTAGAAATGGGACAAATAATACCTTAAACGAATGTCAATATACAACTTCACTTCCTAATTTGTGTCTCTAGATTCCTATTCGACTAATTCGACCTATTTGGTCCCCTCTACTCAGAGGTCCATCTGTTTCGTGTTCTCTACTTATTTTCTTCCGATTTCTACAGCTTCATGGTAAGTATGAATAACAGTTTAACATTTGTTATCTAAGATGGAAAAGGAACCTAAGAAATCTAAACCTGTTGACAATGAACCTTGCTTAGGAAGAATATACAGGACACATAGACCTTATGTTGTACAAGTTCAAATACTCAATAAACATTTCACCAGATTTCGACAAAAACACGGTTTTCAGGCACAACAAATAAGCAAATTCGAAAGATACCACACTAATTTTGATCCACCACTGCCTAATCCTATGTGGTTACACAATTTTGCCCCTGGAGACTTATATTGGATCCACTCAGTCAACATAAACAAAATAGGA
>JAAGZO010000482.1 GCA_024206195.1 bacterium
ACGTTCCAACTTCATACACTCATGGCTGGACTGTAGGATTCTGGCTATTCGTTGAAGATCAAGCTGAAATAGGAACGAATCTTCTAAATGTTGTCCTAGTTGACAATATGGTAATATCAATAGGTCTAGACACAAAAATTGCCAACATCTGTCATATCTACGTAGCGCAAAACCCCTCTGTTGCCACACAAACCTCCGTCACCAACTTAATAGCCTTAGGCACATCTTTAGGAACCAACACTATCACTACCACTGCCAAATTTGCAGGAGACATGAATAGTAAGTGGTTCTATGCAAGATGCGCATATTCATGGGATTATGGGAAAATGTACTCGAGTATATCTTATACTGATACTCCATCTCCTGTTGTAACAGAAAAGGCAATCACCTTCGAAACTAGATACAAAGACACAGCTTTAGGTAATCACTTTAGGAAGTTTTATTGGAGATCATCTGATAAAATGCAACTTAAAGTAACTGGAGGTTCTACCTTCGCAGGCTCCAAATCCGCTTTCATTAAGAATCTTTACGTCTTTAAGGATATGTTGCCTTCAACTCTAGATATTCAATACTTGTAAGAATATACTTACTAAATTTATAATTAAAATATAGTAACTTGCATTTATCATCTGGAGGTATAACCGTAGGCGCATTTGAACCCTTCATTTTCGCTCAACCATTTGAAGATTTGAACACTACAAATGGCCAACTTACTTCTTTAACCTATACTACTTCCACCAGAAGCACTAGAACTGATACCGTAACTATGATTACAGCCTCAAGTCAAATTTGGAAACCTCCTGCAAAGTTCTATAGACTACTCTTATACCAAGTAAACAAATATCCAGCTAATAAGGACCTCCAAACATTTACTTCAATCACGCCAATGCCAACAGATACCCAAATTGCTCTAGATTCATCAAAACCCTTAGTTTGCAATAGTAACAAATTTATGGATGTTTCTGCTTCCCCTTTATCATGTGGAACTGACTGTGCTTCAAATTATTCATCCTCCCCTGGAAACGAAACTACTAAAGGATTTTGCAACTTTAGTTGTGCAACTAGTTGGGCTAGTAGTAAGGTTACCTGCAAAAATACTAATTCAGATATAACGAACCTAAAAGCTAATTTTGCATGTGAAACTGATCATATTAAGTCATTTTATAGATGTACTCCAAAAGCTCAAGACAATTTAACTGCCATTCACTTCTCTATGTACTATAACTCTCCTTCGATCTCGATTGGAAATTCGATTTTAGGAGATTTAACACAGTACTACCTCGACATTTGGTTTATGCAGGATACAAGATACATGGATTGGACTATGACAGGGGATCTTCATATCCTAAAGACAAATTGCATTGCGCTTTATAGGGCCAATAATTTAGCAGGTAGCAATGATTTCAATTTTAAGGCGAACTCTTCAACCTCATCGGCTTTTGATTTGGACTCAAAGTATTACTGGAACAAAATTACCTTCCATGTTACGTTATCTTCAGGAACTTATACAGTTAAAATCTACAAGACACACTTTTCCGCAAATGTTTCCACTACCACTAGCAGCTCCTGTAACCTCTCAAATATTTGCTTTTGCCAGAATGATAGCTCTTGTGCTTGTGGGACAAGTCTAAAGTGGGTTTCAGGTTACTATAAGAACCTGAAAATCTTTGATGCTACCAATCTACCTATTGATTCCTACAAGGATTATGATACTTAGTAAATTATTATAAATAAAACTTAGTCTTGGCTATGATGCATACTTTGCAAGACCTACGTACTTAAAGGCCTACTACCCCATGTCACTTACTTATATTGGCGCTACAAATGATAACATTATTAGAGATCCTGACGTTTCAGGAAATAATATCACTGTGACCATTCCTAATTTCACAAATACTGCTTACAACTTACAAGCTTATAACTACGGAACGTTGTTTGACGATGCCACTGCTACTAACTACGTCAAGGCTACAAGTGCTTCACTGGTCAACGGTTATGGTAAAATATATTTTAACTCTTAGCCACAAAGGGTACAACTGCCTGTTCTAGTAATTGCGCAAATTGTAATGAGGCTAGCTGCTTTAAGTGTTCTTCAGGTAACTATGCATTATCAAATGGTGCATGTGCTTCTTTATCTGGCGCTGTAAAGTTTTATTACTTGAGTCCTGTCACTAAATCTCCTGCAGTGGATCTACATTTCGCAGCTATATCTGGTGTTTCCTCAGGAAATGTGATGAAGGCTTCTTTCTCCTTTTGGGTTAGAATTTTAGGGTTTACTGCTGCTGAGCCAGCTGATGTTTTTATTTTTGGTACTAACCTTAAAATAGTCTTCCAAAGCAATAAAATTAAGCTGAAGAAGAGCAGTACTACTTTAGCAACTTCACAAAACATTTCGGCTTTGATGGGGAAGTATATCTACATCGCTCTTGCATATGTTGAAGATACTGGTGCCACTAACTTCCCTGCAATGCTATCATTTAGTGTGAACCACGTTATAGCCTCAGTAAGTGGGACAATAACAGGGATTAATGTGAATGAGACAAAAATACCTAAATCCGTCATCGGAATCTATGCTAAACTCTGGGTCTACAACAACTATATCAATGGGATTCATGGATTTGTCGTTAACTCTGGTAATTCAGGTTTATCACCTACTCCTACGATTAAGAAGCTGATAGATGGATCAACATCGTTAACTGGATGCGTTACCGATGGCGATCTCAACTCTCAAACAGGAACTGGTATCGGTGTTTCTTGTGGTGCAGCTGATGATAAGCAATTTGATACCTCTAGTTGGTGTGATTCAAAAAAGAGGTACACAGTAAGTGGAAATACAGGAACTTGCACAGGTAAGTAAAACTCCTAACGATTTTAGAAGTTGCTGCTTGCACTGAGGGAGTCTTCGCAACTTCCCCATCCGCAGCCTGCAGTTGTCAGTTTGACAGTAATACTATGTGGATCAAACAAGAATCAAGTACTTTTGTTTGTGCAAGTAATATATTTTCTAACCTTTTAGCTCAAACTGAGTTAGACTTTGCCAAACTTACTGTTACTGCTCAAACAGCAGCTAAAACTGGAACTTCTGGGTACACAATCGAGTTTTGGGTCTTCGCGAATCAATATAATTCGAATGGATTTAACTCCGGTTATGATTTGAAATGGGAGAAACAGAACAGGATTAAGCTATACAGCTCAAATACCACATTTAAGGCCAAATGTTACCCAGCTTGGGATACTAGTATATCAGCTACAGCAAATCTGAATAACGAAATTACTATCACCCCTAACACAAAATGGGAGTATATTCGTTGTTCAACCGATATTACCAATAAAAAGTACTTCTTTTATAGCGATGATTCAACTGGAAAATCTCCAACTGATTTTACTTTAGCTACTTATCCTACAATAGCATCCACTACAACCTTCTCAATGAGTAACAATGCAAATAATTGGGGAATAATTTTCTTCAAGCAAATTCATTTATGGGATTGTTACGATTGCATTGCATTAAATATCTACAGATTGTAAGTTTAACACCTAAAATAACCTCAAAATCCACGTTTTCTATTTATTTAGCTTAACTCTTCAACTTATTCATTAATTTTATTTAGGGATCTCTCTAGCACCACAGCTGCTCAGTACCCCAACTTGATCCACTTGTGGAATCGTGCATATGGAGGATCTTCCCCTATTAGTGATGGTACTGCAAGCGCCAAAAATTTAGCCTATTCTGCTAACAGTAGTTGGTTAGGCTACAATACTGCAAATAATATATTCCAAAATTATGCCGCACTCTCCCTCTGCGCTGAGACATCTAAAAAATGCTTCACTGTTCCTAAATTAAATGAATATAGTGACTATACTTATTCAATGAAAAGTATCAACTCAGGTAGAATGACTTTAGAATTCTGGAGTAGACAGTCAAGCATTATTAATGATTCTTTCGGAGTTTTAGTCTTCTTAGATAAGCATATTGGTGTTGCTCTAGTTGCTAATCAAACTACTAATACTTCTCTAGATGCTATTTGCTTCCCTCAAGATTACAAAGCAAATTTAGACGCTTCTAGTGGAGGAAAGATAGTATCTGGTAAAAAAACAGTCTATACCATCAAATCAGATTTGGACAGTGGTAATACTGACACTGAAACTACAACTTCTGCTGCTAATACTTGGGTATGGACAAGATGCGCTGTGAACATAATGGAAAAGAAGTTTTATATATCAGCTAATTCAGAAAAAATCTTAACAACTGAAACAATTTATGGAACTATCAAAAGTAGCTATCCCTTCAGATATTTTACAGACAGCAACTCCAACTTTATGATCAAAGGACCGAGTCAAGATGCAGCAAGAGTAGTGTATATTGGACAAGTTCTACTCTTCAGTGAGTATCTACCTACTACTTTTAAATTCAAAAACCTGTAATTTATTAATTAAACCTTAGGAATGTGTTATTTACACCTAAAAACTTTTCGTATCTCTACTTTTCAGCTAACTTTCTAGAATACAAAAGGCAGTTCGGAAAACTGCCTGTAAGTGACACGAGTGGTACTAAAATCGATGCTACAGGTTTAACAGCAACAGGAACTCCTACATACGACTTAACTCTCACTACTTACACTGTGTGCCAAGTTTCTAAATATGAAAAATACACCTCCGGAGGTGATACTTGTACCGCGATGTCAGATTCAGTCTGCAAAACCGCACTTACTACTCTAAAAGCAACAAGTTGTATAACTGATAACACTGCTTTAACTTGCTCTGATACTCACTACATGAAAAATGATTTTTCTGCTTGTGACACTACCTGCCCTTCAGGAACGTCAAGAGCTCCATGGTCTAGCATAAGTAATGCTGTTTGCAATTTGAGTTGCACATCGAATACTAGCTGTAACGGACAAGTACTAACAGCAACTCAGCTTCCTGATATAAAGGGTAATATCACTTGTACGAATAGTACTGCTCGGTATGGATACAACTGTTTTACTGACACTGCCGCCCAAAACACTTATCTTTACTTTAACAGATGCTATGGTTTCCATAACATGATTAAGGAATTCCCCAAATCAAATTACAGCAGCATTTCTAAAGGCTATATTATTGAATTTTGGTTCTGGCCAGACCCTGTAAACCAATTCTGTGCCAATCCCGTAAATGGCAAAAAGTACATATTTTTGGCTGTTCCACATGCGTTCTATATTGATGCAACTACAACTACTACTCTAGTTTATGAGTACTTAGGTAATTATACTATAGCAGGCACTACCTCAATTACAAACATAAACCAAGGAGAGTGGAACTATATTGCTATGGAGGTAAATATCAGCTTCAACGGTACATCTCAGTATTTAAAGGTCTATCACAACTATAAGTTAGCTGAACCTGCAGTTAAAGTTCTCGATATACCCACTTCAGAAGACTTATCCCTCAGAGCAATAGCCTTTTGCAATAGCTCAAACTGTACTACATATTCACCTACTATTAATGTGAACTGGGGAGCAGCTTATTACAAGAATATAAGGTTATGGGACAATAAACTTAACCTTAATGTCATCCAGGAGTTTAGCAATGGTTACTTCACTGATACACTGAAAAACTTAATTTACTCTCTTCCAATGTCTATCAAATATGCTGATAATAGAGTCTTGAAAAACCTCGCGACTTCTAGTGATGATTTTAGCTTTAATTCAGCTGGAAGCCTAGACAATATTGATTATGGTATGATAATAAACTACAATGGAGATTTTGACTATGGGCTTACTAACCCTAACAAGTCATTAGCTAGCTTATCATCGACTGGAGCTATAACCACACTTGACTGTAATGCAGCTTGTAATAAGTGCTGGGATAACTCTATTAACTATTGTTATAAGTGTAATACTGGGTACAAGCCTGTTGATAGAGCCTGTGTGATAACTAATGGATTTTTCCTAAAAACCCCTCCAACCACTATTAACACTGCTTATATTGAAATGGATGTAGGCAATAAGATGGAAAGTCAAAGACTTACTTTTACAATCTGGGTAAAATTGTATGGAATAAGTTCGCATATCAGCAGTACTTGCCCCACAATGTTTAGGCTTACAACTAACGAAGCAAAGAAAATCTGTGTCAATTCCTCTGACTTATCCTTGCAGGTTTACGATGGCACTAATGTA
>JAAGZO010000483.1 GCA_024206195.1 bacterium
AGGTTGGTTTTGAGAATAAATACAGGGAAAGCCTCTCCGATCATCTCCAACACTTTTCCTTTGTTGAACCTTAGATACTTCTTCAAATTATAAGCAATGGCTGCCATTAGCATTACCTTGTTAGCCTGGTGAATCCCGCGTGTATTAACTTTTCGCATGGCTAAGAACTGTGTTAAGGTTCCAAAAACCGGTTCTACTGTGCTTTGGCGAACAGTTTTCATTTTCTTGCCATAGACACTGTTTACCTTTTTTATTGCACGATCGTATTCATCTTTATAAATAGTGATTTCTATTCGTCTTTCATGACTCTTGCCTATACACTCGGTCTTAAATGGACATCCTTTGCAGTCACTGCGTTTGGTAAAGTATTGTCGTTTCTTATTATTGTTTTTTCCTGCTTCTATCTTTATCTTTCGAAAAGTCACTCGCTTTTGGTTACGACACAACCAGTAATCTCCTTCTTTATGATACGTAAATCCTTCAGGACCTCCTTTATAAGTTCCATGCGCTGGTATATAAGCCTGCAATCCAAGCTGTTCCAGAAAAGCATAGTTTTCGCCACTACTATAACCAGTATCAGCTACCAGGTTGATCCACTTCAAACCAAGTGAATCTAAGTTCTGGTTCAGATCAAGGGTAATATTCTGAAGGCACTGACTGTCCTTTTTATTGGCAAAGTCTGCCTGAATATGTGTAATCACATGATGGGCTGTATCCACTGCCATCTGACTTAAATAATTTAGCTTTCGAGCTTTACCGGGCTTAACGGATATTCTGGCATCAGGATCGCTCGGACTATAGTGGGTATGGTTGCTGGTATACTTTGCGTTCTTACGATCTGAGCCAGGTCGTTGATCCTGATCTTTCTTCCATTTCTTGTTGCGACTTTGTATTTCTTTTAATTGACGATCACTGGCTGTAATTTTTCTCTGATCTTCTGTGGCTTTATCTTGTGATACTTTTCGGTCTTGAGAACTCATATAACGAACTTTGCGTAGATGATCCTCAAGACTTTCTTCAGGAACTTTTAGCTCTAAACTATCCATAGAGGCATTTGCCTTTACAGGAGCTGAATCTATACATTGGGTGTGTCCACTGACCATTCCTTTTTCTACACACATTAGCAATACACGTTGAAAGACCTGCTGAAAGATATCTTCAGGAAATAGCTGCCGTGTCCTGCTTAGGGTGCTGTGCCAGGGTAACTCTTCATCAAGGTCATAACCTATAAAATACAGGATATCCAGACGCATACTGCAATGGTTGATCAACTTACGGTCACTGTCGATATTCTCAAGATATCCTACCAGACTCAACTTGAAAAACACAACTGGATCGATGGACTTCTGTCCGCATTCTCCGTAGTACTTACGTGTTAATTTATAGAGAAAGTTCAGGTCAAGTTCTTCTTTCAAGCATCGATAAAAATTGTGCTTTGGAACCCGCTCGCTTAGCCGGAAACTGTTGAATAATTTCTCCTGATATTGTTTTTTGCCTTGCATATACTAAGATACATTTTACCTATCTTTAGTATCGATTTTTATGCTATATTTATGAACACATTATTGTGAATTGTGCAACAGGCACAAGTGGTATAGCCAATTGGCTCCACAAGTGGGTACTTAAAACAAAAAATATAATACAGAAATATAATACAGATTAACTAACTTTAAACAGGCAATTACGCCAAAAGTCCATACCACTGGAACGTTAGCAACAATAATTAAGTGCAAATGAAAAAGCTCATATTTACTTGGATTTTATTTTTTTCAATCCTTAATTGTTTTTCACAAGCAATAGCATTCTATGGCAATATAAACTTTGAAGATTCATGTAGTTATTTATACTTTGATTCATCTGAGCCACCTCTATGGCAAATAGGAACTCCAAACAAAATATTTCTTGATTC
>JAAGZO010000484.1 GCA_024206195.1 bacterium
ATTTCAGTTCACCAGGAGAATGTCTCGGGAGCTACAGGGGATATAGAGTCCGGCACAGCGGAATAGGATCCGAACACGAATGACTCTAGTACTCGGATGTCATTTACTGCTCCTAAAGTATCTGTTACCTCCTGGACCATGGCCAATGAGAGCATGGATTCGGGCCTGCTAAATTTCAGATCTCTATCCGAAGAAGAGAATAAGTTAGCAGAAAGAGACCTGCCACAAGAAGAACAGAAAAGAAGATCAGAAGATAAAGAAGTTCAATACGGATTAGAAAACCCATTTTGTCTGGAGCTGTCGACTGACTCTTTTATTGCTCAAGCCGCAAATACGGAGTTGGTTGTAGTTCCGGATTTTTTGGGAGACAAACGTCAGTTTGAACATTGGCTACAGCAGATGCATTTTTACCTGACGTCTACTAAGTTAATTTATGGTAATGAAGAAATTTCAAAACATTTCCTATTAACTCATTTGAAAGTAGGTTCTCCACCATTTGTTATTATTTCTTCGGAAAGAAAAAGAAGGAGTAAAGGAGTAATGTAACGGTGGAACAGCAAGAGAAGCAACGGGAATTTGAGCATCAAAAACTG
>JAAGZO010000005.1 GCA_024206195.1 bacterium
GTCTTAAAAAGTCAAAGCGTAGGGATGGAGTGAGTAAATGGGCAGAACTTGGGTTCCATATGAGAAATTGGCATAATGTTAAATAGCTTTAAAATCATACCCATATTAGGTTTAAAGACAGATGTCCCTATAAATGACCCATCTTTGTTCAAGATGGCAGGGAACAATGTTGCTTTGACCCATGACACAGGTGGGCAGAATGTTAGCTATGTTAGAAAAAGGAACGCATGCACTAAAGCCCTTGGGTATATCCAGGGTTCTAATTCTGCCACAGCACAAGCTACAAAATGCTTAGGGCTATTCGAACTTGTATCAGGGTCTAACAGAGATTTAATATATTTCGATAATGGGAAATGTTATGTATACGATGGGTCTAATGATCCGGTTGTAAAAGAGGATGGTTCAAGCACTACGTTTGCCAATGATAATAAAGATATATATAGCATTGCCAAAGTTGGCGCATACATGGTTTTTGCTGACAGGGCTGAACACACTCCTTGTAAATGGAAAAATGGAGATGCTAATTTAACAAAACTCGCTCAAAGTGGAACTGAGTATAAGTTTAGATACATAGAACCTTTTCAGAGACGTGTGATAGGGGCGTATTGTACAGATGACACTGATGCTCCTGATATTTCTATCCGATGGTCTACCGA
>JAAGZO010000485.1 GCA_024206195.1 bacterium
GTGAAATCTTTAGCTCCGATTTCCTTGATGAGGATGGTGATTTCTTGTTCTGATTCGAATGTCTTGGTAGTGGAAACCTCGCAAGTGTAAATTCCACTAGCATATCCTCTCTTGTAACATTTGAATGTGAATTTATCGTCACTATGCTTAAGTTTATATGAGATGGTTTGGGCAACATTGATGCCATCATTGAAGATCTTCTTCTCGGAAGTTTTTAAGGTGATATCGAAAGAGGCAGTGTCTCCAGCGACAATTGCAAGCTTAGGCTCACTGAATTCGGTGTTCTTGGCAACGAAGTTTCCGTTTCCTCTTCCCTCATCATTTCTGCAGCTTTGAATGTTGACCTTATACTTGAAGGTCTTCGCTTGTTCTCCGTATTTCATTCCACATTCGAACTCATAACCCTTATATTTGACTAATCTGCCGTATTGTTTAATTGATAGGTAGTCATTCATAGTAATATTCCAGCAGTTTCCTTCTTTAGTCTTTTTGAAAGTGAATTTCATTAGGTTGGCGTTATGACCACTAAGTTCGAGCTTAGGTAAGGCGAGCTTGTCATCAAGTTCATCA